>JAKSDJ010000649.1 GCA_022360155.1 Chloroflexales bacterium
CTGTCATCAGCGAGAAGATGCTTGCACGGTGTGCTGTCGAGAAACAACATTAAACAAAACAGGAAAGAAACGTGACTACAGCTAATCTCCCTAACACCCCTTACCGCGGCTCTCTCATCGACCGATTGCAGCAGGCGGGGCGCACGATACAAATGGTGTTCAGGCTGACACTGTTTACCATCTTCAAAGTCACCATCGGACGCCGTTCAAAAGCGCAACTCATTGAAAAGGCCCGGCGCGGCTCTCTCATCGACCTAACAATGTTTTCTTTTCCAGGTCCAGGACCGCGTTATGAGATATATCCCAAAGACCAGGCTGCCGATATGCGTCCTGATGCAACCGTCCCCAACCGCAAAAGTCGGGCAATGGCAAAGGAGACGTATCCTGAACCCGTCTATCCGTTTAAGTGGTCGGAGCCGCCGGTTTCTGGCAATGTCATCAATGGCCTTGGCGAAACCGAACGACGTCGTCCGTTAAAGGTCTTCCATAGCGGTAACTTCAGTTCGCCATGGGCGGCGATGGAATGGTACTTCTATACGCTTAATCCTTTCCGTAGCTTCTGGGCGATCAATCGCGCTCAGATGGACAACCTGCGCCTCACCGGGCCAGTATCGCCACACAGTGTAATTCCGGAAGATCCGGCCGCAGCCGCAGTGATGGTCAAACAGGCAGCGCGGGAATGCGGGGCGACGCTTGTAGGAATCACGCATATGCGTGATGAACTGTACTTCGATGGCGTCGACCTTGACTACAAGTACGCAATTGCGGTTGCGATACCAATGGATCGCGAAACGATGCTTCAGGCGCCAGGAGAGGAAACGCTCAATCATGTTATGGATATCTATGTAGATGTGAGTCGGGTCGCAGTCGATCTTGCCGAACGTATTCGATCTGCCGGGCACGACGCTCGTGCCTGCACGAATCTTGGTGATGGAGCCAACACAGTGCAACAAGTTCCATTAGCGATTGAGACAGGACTGGGGCAACTCGGTAAGCACGGCTCAATAATTACCAAAGATTTTGGGTCCAACGTGCGTTTAGCAACAGTACTCACCAACCTTCCACTGGAAGTCGATGAGCCAGAAGACATTGGCGTGGATGACTTTTGTGCGACTTGCCAGATCTGTGTGACCAACTGCCCACCGCATGCCATCTTCGACACCAAGCAGATGGTCCGTGGGGATGAGAAGTGGTATGTAAACTTCGACCGATGTGCGCCCTATTTCAGCGAGAATGGCGGGTGCGCCATCTGCATTGAAGTGTGTCCATGGAGCGAGCCGGGGCGCGGTTCGGTCATCAGCGAGAAGATGCTTGCACGGCGTAAGCTTGAAACACAATGACGAAGAAAGGAGCAACAACTTATCGTTCGTTTATTTTTTAGGTCTAAAACGAATTAACTTTTAACAAACCTCGCGCTTAGGCTATAATGATCTGAGAGGCTATCAGTTATCAGCGATCTGTTGCTAGGAAGATCATTTATAGAATGAACAAACGCTCAGACCAACCGACAGTTCTGCGGCTACGACTGGATGGGGAATATGCCGCCATCGCGTGTGTGCTTGTTGCTGTGTTTCGCTGGGAGCGCCTGAAAGCGAACCAGCGGCATGGTTGAAATCATTGAAGAGGTGCGGCTCTGGATCGAGTCCATCATCGCCGTGCTCGGCTACCCTGGGCTGACGATTGTCATGGCGCTGGAGACGCTCTTTCCGCCAATCCCATCGAGCCTCGTTCTGCCGTTGGCCGGGTTTATGGTGTATGAGGGGCGCCTCAGTTTTGTCGGGGTCGTGGTGGCAGGAACGCTGGGGGCGGTGATCGGATCGGTGGGCCTCTACTACATAGGTCGCTGGGGCGACGAGCGGCTTGTCCGCCGCTTTATCCGCCGCTATGGTCGCTACATGCGGGTCACGGAGAACGAGTTGGATAAGACGTTGAGCTTCTTCCATCGCTACGGCGCTCTCGCGATCCTGATTGGACCACTGATACCCATGCTGCGCAGCTTGGTGCTAATCCCGGCCGGGATGCGGGGCCTCCCGCTGCCCAAGGTCGTGTTGTACGTCTCCTTTAGTGCGACAATCTACAATGTGGTGTTGATATACATTGGCATGTTGCTTGGTCAGAACTGGAAGGTTTTGCTGGAATACATCAATCAGTATCAGAACCTTTCGCTCATCGTGCTGGTGATCGTGGTTGCGTTGTTTATGGTCCGTGTCTATCTACGACGCCGACTGCGCCGGAGCGGCGAGTAGCGGTGATATTTTCACACCCGACCGCCTGACATACGTGCGAGCTGACCGCTGCGACCTAGCCGAAAGATAACCAGGTGATCACGCCAGAAGAGGATCCACCGTAGCGCATAGTAGAGCTGGCCAATGATGCCGCCCCAGCGGACGATGTCGTAATCCACCAGCACGACACGACACTCCGGCGTGTCGGTAAGGAGCAGGTTATAAGCGCCAAGAACGCTCTGTGTCACCAGAAGCTGCCACACCCGCCGCGGCCAGTGCGCTGGCGTA
>JAKSDJ010000370.1 GCA_022360155.1 Chloroflexales bacterium
ACGCAGCTTGGCTTCATACCGGTGCCCAATGTCACTGGCCGTGCGACGATTATGCACATCCCGGCTGTTATCGGTGCGGCGCTCGAAGGACCAGTTGTGGGGATTGTGGCAGGCGGCATTTTTGGGCTGTTTAGCATGCTCAATGACACGACTGGCCTGTTCCGAAACCCGGTCATCGCCATCCTGCCGCGCCTGATGATTGGACTGACGGCCTGGCTCGCCTATCGCAGCCTAGTCGAGATCAATCGCGACATGGCGGCGGCGGTCGCCGGTATTGTGGGTTCATTAACCAATAGCATCTTGGTCGTCGGCCTGCTCGTCGCCTACGGCTTACTCCCAGCCGAAACCGTTCCGATTATCATCCCGCAAGCTATCCTAGAGCTTGTTACCGCCGCCGTCATTACTCCAATCATTGTCCGTAGCGTTATGATTACTCGCTCTGGTCGCACCACTGCGGAGGATACTGTAGCGCGCGAAAAATCATACTACTGAGCAGTCACGGGTTATGTTCCAGGAACGCAGGACTCGTAACTCGTAACGCTCAACGTGTAACTCTATGCTCGAAACCAACCGTCTCTCCTTCGCCTACAACGCCGGTCGTCCCGATGCTATTCCTGCGTTGCAGGATATCACGCTGCGTATCGCTCCCGGCGAGTTGGTGGCGATTATCGGGAACAACGGCAGCGGCAAGAGCACACTCGCCAAACTCCTCACCGCGATGCTGACCCCGACCGAGGGCAGTATCAGCGTCGATGGAATCTCCTCGACCCCGGCGAATGTATGGGAAGTGCGGCGGCGCGTCGGTATGGTTTTCCAGCGCCCCGATGACCAACTGGTCGCCAATACGGTGATCGACGACATCGCGTTTGGCCCTGAGAACCTTGGCCTGCCACGCGATGTGATTGACCAACGCATACGCGAGGCGATTGCCGCGCTGAACCTGAACGACGTGGCTCACGCGCAGATCAGCGAGCTTTCAGGTGGCGAGAAGCAGCGCGTGGCGATCGCTGGCGTACTGGCGATGCAGCCGTCCTACTTGATCCTGGATGAGCCAACCACGATGATTGCGCCGCGCATGGCCCGCCAACTCATCGCGTTGGCCCACGACCTGCGCCGCCGCGTTGGTCTTGCCGTACTGCATATCACCCACTTTATGCGCGAGGTGGTCAGCTTCGACCGTGTGATCGTGATGGACGGCGGGTGCGTGCTGATGGACGACACGCCACACAAGGTCTTCGCACGCATGGACGAACTGCAAGCGATCGGTCTGTCCGTACCGCTGGTGACCAAAGTGGCGCAGCGCCTGCGCACCCAGGGTGTAGACCTGCCCGAAGCCGTACTGACGACGGAGGAATTGGCGCGGGCGCTTGAAGCTCGGGGGCAGCACGCAGGACGTAGCGCACAATGGAGCGAAGTGTCAAGCAACGGATCGCCGCCGGACGGTCAAATGCCCCATCGCATTTCTAAATCTGCGCAGTTCGATGAGCGCCCCCTGATCGCTGTACGCGACCTGCACTACACCTACCTCGACGGCACGCCGCTGGCCCGTGAGGCGTTGCACGGGGTGGACTGCACCGTATCCGAGGGCGAGACACTGGCGATTCTGGGCGGGACGCAGGCCGGTAAGAGCACGCTGATCGAGTTCTTCAACGCATTGCGCCTCCCAGAACCGGGGCATGTCTTCTTCGCGGGGCAGGATGTGGCCGCACCAGACTTCGATCTGGGTCGGCTCCGCCAGAGTGTGGGGGTCGTGTTCCAGCAACCCGAAACGCAACTGTTTGAGGACACCGTCGGGAGCGATGTTTCCTATGCGCTGCGCCGCAAGGGCTTGCCGCCAGCTGAGTCGCGGGCCATCGTCGAGCAGGTATTGACCGATGTCGGGCTCGACTATGAGGCATTCCGGCTGCGATACATCTACGCGCTGAGCGGCGGACAGAAACGCCGCGTCGCTATCGCTGGGGCGTTGGCGTCTAAGCCGCGCGTGCTCATCCTTGATGAGCCAATCGCCGGGCTCGATCCACGCGGGCGGGCCGATCTGGCCGCATTGATCACCGATCTGACCCGCCGCCTGGGCCTGACCGTCGTGCTGGTCGGCAACGCCGTGGATGAACTGGCGCAACTGGCTGACCGGGCAATTGTGATGAGCCAGGGTCGCGTGGCGCTGGAAGGCTCGCTGCGTGACCTGCTGCGCCGGGCGGACGAATTGCACGCACTAGGGCTGGAGTTGAGCCAAACCGCCGAGATTGCGCTCGCCCTCCGCCCATTGCTTCCCGACCTTCCCAGCGATCTATTGGAGGAGCAAGAACTCGAAGAGGCGCTTCTGAAACGTTTGGCGCTTGGCGATGAACGCTTGGCCTAAGACTTTTAGCGCTCGTCGCTCACGGCAATGCTATGGCAATTGAATTTTCACGCGATATCACCTTTGGGCAATACCTGAATCTCGACTCACCGATTCACCGGTTGGATCCACGTACCAAAATCCTGGCCTGCACCGCGCTTATGCTGAGCGTGTTCGTCATCCGCAGCTTCGCCGGTCTCGCCTTGCTACTGCTGGGAATTGTTTTCATTCATGCGCTCTCGCGTATCCAAACCAGCTACACGCTGCGCGGTATGCGCTTGCTATTTGGTACGCTGCTCATTGTCTTTATCTTCCAGATGCTGTTCTATACACTTCCCGCCGACGCCACGCCAATCTGGCGCTGGGGTCTCCTCTCACTCTCGTGGGAAGGGATGCGGCATGGCGTACTGATTATCTGGCGTGTATTGATGCTATACTATCTGACCAGCACATTGATGTTCACCACGCCAATGATGGATCTCGCCGACGGTATCGAGGTGATGTTCAGCCCGCTCAAGCGCCTGCGCCTGCCAGTGAATGAGCTGGTGATGGTGCTAGTGATCGCAATAAAGTTTGTGCCCCTGCTGGTCGCCGAGCTCGAACGGCTGATCAAAGCGCAAACCGCCCGCGGCGCCCGCTTCGACCAGGGCAACTTCATTCAGCGCGTCAGAAAACTCGGCCCCGTGCTCATTCCACTCTTCATCAACGCATTCAATCGCGCCGAGACGCTGACGATGGCAATGAACGCCCGCTGCTACCGCGGCGGCCAGGGGCGCACCAAACGCCGTGTGCTGACCTTACATCGTGCTGACCTCCTCGCGCTGGCGGTAGCAGTGGCGATTGCGGCGGGGGGCGTGGTCGTAGGCCAACTCGTGTATATCTGAAGCCGTTGACCAGTTCGCACGTTTGAACGTTGACACGTTGACACGTTCGCATGTTCGATCGGTGGTGATTGGCGTTCATCGGCGCCATCAGCGTGCCATTGCAGGGTGGCATCCTTCGGCGGCGCTTGGGACCGGGGGTGGCATCCTTCGGCGGCGCTTGGGACCGGGGGTGGCATCCTTCGGCGACGCTCGGGACCGGGGTTTGAACGTTGACGCGTTGGCAGATTATCGGCCAGTTTCAAACCAAGGATGCGTATCTTAACCCGACCAGCACCGCTCAGCACTCAGCATTCAGCACTTGTCACTCATTACTCATTACAGGAATATGCTATGAATGACGCCACAACCCGCGCCCGCGCCCAGCTTGACACCGACGGCATGATCGCTTTCCTGCAGGCGCTGGTCCGCACACCGAGCGTGTACCTGCCCGACATGCCCGGCGCAAATGAGCAGGCTGCCGCGCAACTGGTATATGACCAGCTTACCGCCTGGGGCTGGCAGCCGCTCTGGGAAGAGGTCGCGCCGGGCCGGCCCAACGTGATCGCCGATCTTGCCGGCGGCGCGGGACCAGGCAAGCTGCTTCTGTTCGAGGGCCACACCGACGTCGTCACCCCAGGTGATCCAGAAGCCTGGAGCTACGATCCGTTTGGCGGTGAGATCGTCGGACGGCGCTTGTATGGGCGCGGTGCGGCGGATATGAAGGGCGGCGTCGCGGCGATGCTGTTTGCGGCGCGGGCGCTTCAGCTCGCAGGCGCGCCGTTCGCGGGCCGCATCCGCCTGCTCGTTCCGATTGACGAGGAAGGAATGATGATCGGCGTCAAGGCGTTGATCGCGGCCGGCCACGCCGACGGCGCCGCCGGGGCGATTATCTGCGAGCCGGAGGAGCGCGAGATCTGCATCGCTCAGAAAGGTTCACTACGGCTGCGGCTGGTGTCGCACGGGCGTATCGCCCACGGCGCGATGCCGGAAGAGGGCGTCAACGCGCTTGCCGCGATGATCCGCCTGCTCGACCAGACGCTGCGCATCGAGGCGCAATTACACGTCGAGCACGGCGTCCACCCGTTGCTCGGTCGCCCCTACATCACGCCGACCGTCATCCGCTCACCCCTCAACGGCGACGCCAGCCAGATCAACTGCATTCCCGACAGATGCGACGCTTTTCTCGACATCCGCAGCCTGCCTACGATCGTTCACGAGGCGATCATTACCCAGATACGCGGACTGATCCAAAAGGTCCGCGTGGATCACCCGGACTATCGTTTCGACCTTGAGGTGATCGACGACCGACCATCGACCGAAACACCTATCGATCACCCGCTGGTCCAGTCCGTCGCCACTGCACACCAGCAGGTTTACGGCGCCGCGCCGATCTACGGCGGCGTACCCGGATCAACCGACGGCACCATCCTGGTGCGGGAACGCGGCATCCCGGTCGTCGTCTACGGCCCTGGCGACAAGCGCATCCCCCACCAACCCGATGAGTTCGTTGACCTTGATGAGGTGATTCGCGCCGCACAGGTGTACATTATCGCCGCACTCGGTTTTCTTTCAGACTCGACAAGTTGAGCGAGCGTTTGACGCCGCCGCGCAAGCTCCAGGCTCTACGCTCGCCAAACACAAGGAGACGTTCATGCCAGACGCAAAGGTCACGATTCCTGAACTGCAAGCCCGCAAAGGTACACGCAAATTTACTATGCTTACCGCTTACGACGCCACGATCGCGCGACTCGTCGACGAGGCGGGGATCGACGCGATCCTAGTCGGCGACTCGCTCGGCATGGTGATGCTGGGCTACAGCGGCACCGCGCCGGTGACGATGGATGAGATGATTCATCACGCCAAAGCTGTCGGACGGACAGCCAAGCGCGCGCTGTTAGTCGGCGACCTCCCGTTTATGGCTTACCAGGCTGATCCGGCGGAGGCAATCCGCAACGCCGGTCGGCATATCAAAGAGGCCGGCATGGACTGCGTCAAGCTGGAAGGCACAGTCAAACAAGCGCCGATTGCGCGCGCAATTGTCGACGCGGGCATCGCGGTGATCGGCCACATCGGGCTGACGCCGCAGACCGCGGCAAGTCTGGGCGGCGTCGCCGTGCAAGGCGAGAGCGCTGAAGCGGCGCGGCGCATCCTCGACGACGCGCTGGCGATGGAGGCCGCCGGTTGCTGGGCGGTGCTGATGGAGGCGGTTCCCGCGCCGCTCGCAGGCATGATCACTCAGCGGCTGCGTATCCCGACAATTGGCATTGGCGCGGGACCGGACTGTGATGGGCAGGTGCTGATCACCCACGAGCTTACTGGTCTCTTTCCTGGCTTTGGGCTGTCCTGGGGTCGCCGCTATGCCGACGCCGGCGCGCTGATCGGCCAGGCTATCCGCCAGTACGCTGCCGATGTCCACGACAAGACATTTCCCGCCCCAGAGAATAGCTTTCCGATGGACGAGAGCATCCTGCGCGAGCTAGAATAGTAACGGGTGATTATGAAAATAGGAATCATCGGCGCCGGTGCAATGGGCAGTCTGCTTGGCTGGCATCTCTGTGATCGGGCCGAGGTTTGGCTGCTAGACCCCTGGCAAAGCCATATCGACGCAATCAACAGCTCCGGTCTGTGGTGCGAGCACACCGGCGCCCCAGCCGTGCGCCATCCGCACGCAACGACCACCACAACGGACATCGGTCCCTGCGATGTTGTGATGGTGTTGATCAAAGCCCATCAGACGGCGTGGGCTGCGGAGCAGGCGCGGAGTCTCGTGCGCCTCCACCCCCAAGCGCCTAGTGCTACGACACTGGTCGTGACGCTGCAAAATGGCCTCGGCAACCGTGATATCTTGGCGACAGCCCTCGGCGCAGAGCGCACGATCCAGGGCGTGACATCGCTGGGAGCGACGCTGCTTGGCCCTGGCAGGGTCCGTTACGCCGGGCAGGGCGCAACGATATTCAGCGCCCTGCCCGACGAGAGCACGGCTCGCCTAGCCGATCTATTCATCGCGTGCGGCCTCCCCGCTGAAATGAGCGACGACCTCGACGCGCTCGTGTGGGGCAAGCTGATTGTCAATGCCGGCATCAACGCGTTGACCGCGCTGCTGCGTGTCCCCAACGGCGCGCTGGCGACGACGCCGGAGGCGCGGGCGCTGGCCGAGCAGGCCGCCCGCGAAGCGGTCGCTGTGGCGCAAGCCCGTGGCGTACGGCTGCGCGAGCCCGATCCGGTTGCGCACGTGTTGGCCGTGGCGCAAGCCACCGGCGCCAACCGCTCCTCGATGCTCCAGGACGTGCTGCGCGGCAGTCCCAGCGAGATCGCCACGATCAACGGCGCCATCGTGCACGAAGGCCGGCGGCTGGGCGTCCCAACGCCAGTGAACGACCTGCTCACCGCGCTGGTGCAAGCGCTCGACGCGACAGCGCATGTGCGGGTTGGGGAATGAGCTATAGATTTGCGACAATCCGTAGCGAGTTTCCCACCTTGACATAGATGGCAGCATAAAGTCATATGGAGGAGAGACAATACATGCCGCCGATGACTGAGCGACAAGCCTGTATGCCTGTACCGCTTAATCCAGATGGCTTCAACACACAAGCGCAATTACCATATGGACTGCAAACTCAACATGTTCAGGCAGCAATGGCCGACTTTCTCGATTTTCTTGGATTTGTTAACCAGCAACTCAATACAAAAGGCATTCAAAGACTTGAGACTATGCTTATGTCTGCAAATTTCAGTAGTATTGTAGGAGAGTTTATGTCATCAACCCTGCCTAAATATTGCCCCACAATCGTTAAAAATAAATACCATAATGGGCATCCTGACCTAATTCCAGCAGGAAAATATCCTAATGACGAAGCTCAACATGTAACTGAGGGCATCGAGATCAAAGGATCTCGCTACCATCGCGGCTGGCAAGGTCATAACCCCGAAAACATATGGCTCATGGTGTTTGTATTCGATAGTAACCGCCCTAAAGATACAACGCCAAGATCATTTCGGTTCGAAACAGTCGTTGGGGATCAATTGACCAAGAACGATTGGTCATTTTCAGGCAGATCAACTACAAGCAGACGGACTATCACTGCTAGCGTAACCGATTCTGGTTATCAGAAAATGAGCGCCAATTGGATATACAAAGCCTATATCTCCCAATCATCAAGCAATGAAAGCTGACTCATTCTATCTTCAATGGACAAATGAGCGAGCCTGGGAATGGCATCCTTCGCAAGTTCAAAGTAATCAGCAAAACGCTCAACACCAATACAAGCAATGTTTTGAGCTTGTGCCGCAGCAACGGTCGAGCCAGAGCCCATAAAAGGATCGAGAACCCAACCTTGATCTAATGGCAGCGAAGCACGAACAATTTGTCTTAGAAAAGACTGTGGCTTTAAGCTTGGATGGTCTGCAATATCCCGCTCTCTACGCGGCGTTCGCTCACTGAAAATAACATCATTAAAGGGTTGGTCGATGCTTATTCTCCGCAACCCGCCCGTTCCATACTCTCGCAAACAATCGCTTAACTTCATTCCTTGCGGCATTGGTTTTCTAAAAATACCCCAAGGCTCGTAACAACTTCTTGGCATTGAGCAAACTTCAGGAAATGCTTCCTCAGCATTCTTCGGACGATCACCTCCCCGAAATGTCCTGACTAATCGAATAAGTTCACCCCGAAACTCAAGACCGCCTTCTACTAAAGCTGTAAACACCAACTGTGAAAGGAATGCATTACTGGCAATGAACAAATGACCTCCAGGCACAAGCACTCGCACAGCCAGCTTAGACCATTCTACAAAAAAACGGTATAATATGTCTCGTTCTTTTTGATTAAGGGCGGTAAACCGAGGGAGAGGAGCACGATTACTCCCATCAAACGAAGGTGGAATGCGCCAAATACCGCCGTTGCTATTGGCACGTTTCTCTATCTGATCGACATTGTACTCCTTAACTCCGTAGGGAGGATCGGTAACAATAGCGTGAATGCAGTTTTTGGCAATTCCACCCATCCACTCAAAGCAGTCGGCGTGTACGATGAGCGAGTTGCCAAACGAATGATGTTGGTGGTCAAGAAAGAACTGCTGTAGAGCAATCATAGCCCTTTACTCCTCTACTGTTTCACCAAAAGAATAACCAGGGCTGAGTTCACGCAGCAGTTTGCCGAGTTTCGTTCGTTCAGTTTCATTAGCGTTGAGAATCTCTTCGAAGTCAGCAACACTTAAGATAACTGCCTGTGATATGTTTCGTCGCCGAAGAATATAGCGTGTATTGTTCTGCACAACGTCATCAAGCACGCGCCCAAAGTTGTTTTGAGCTTCTGTAGAGGCTATTAACTTTGTACCCATAACATCCATCCTTTAGCTAAATTAGCTAATATGCATAAATTATATAACTACTCCTATAAATGTCAAGGCGCCATATCCATTGACAGCCAAGCCAGCTAACAAGTTCAGGCCACTAACCGCTTTCAGCCTACCAACTCAGCGCACTTTTCTATTGTTCTCGCATCGTGCGCCTGTAATAATATTGCTCGAGAGGTGTCGTGTGCAGATTCGAGCCGAAACAGAAGAAGACTGGGCGGCAGTCCAGGCGGTGAATGAGTCCGCCTTTGAAATGCCGGCCGAAGCCAAGCTTGTCGCCGCGCTACGCGCACAGGCGCAACCATTTATCTCGCTTATCGCAGAGGAAGACGGCATTATCGTCGGGCACATCATGTTCTCGCCGGTTATGCTCCCCGCCTATCCCAACCGCAAGATTATGGGGCTTGCACCCGTGGCAGTCTTGCCCGAGCATCAGCGCAAGGGTATTGGATCTGCGCTTGTGCGCGCCGGTCTCGAAGCGTGCCAGCGCCTCGGCTTTGGCGCCGTCGTTGTACTGGGCCACCCCAAGTACTACCCACGCTTCGGGTTTGCGCCCGCTGTTCGTTTTGACATCGGCTGCGAATATGAAGCGCCAGAGGAGGCGTTCATGCTGATTGAACTGCAACCTGATTATCTGGTTGACGCCTCGGGCAAGGTTAAATTCCACGCCGCATTCGATGATCTGTAACGCTCGCGGGAATCCAGGGAGACGATGCTCTCGTATGAGCATGGGTTGTCATCTATAGTGAAGGAGGGTGTATGTCAAGGCTTCGACCAAGCGGAGAGATGCGTCGTACATTCATGTGTTTCTGTCTGACGACAGCGCTCGTTACGGCGAGTGTGGGGATGCTGAACACAAGCGTCTCGGCAACTTCGAGCACACATGGGGAGCCCAGCATCAGCAAGACTCTTTTTGGCACGACCCCGGATGGCGTCGACGTGTATCGTTACACATTGACCAACGCGCGAGGCATGCAAGTCAGTATTCTCACCTACGGCGGCATTGTTCAGTCGATTATGACGCCTGACCGTCATGGGAATCCGGGGAATGTGGCGCTGGGGTTCGACAATTTAGACGACTATATCAATCGCAACCCGTACTTCGGCTGCATCACCGGTCGCTACGCTAATCGGATCGCCAACGGCAGATTCACCCTCGACGGCACGACCTACCAACTGGCGACCAATAATGGCCCGAACCATCTACACGGCGGCGTCAAGGGGTTCGACAAGTATGTCTGGAATGCAACTGAGGTACGCAGCGACGCAAACGTCGGCCTGAAGCTCAGCCGGATCAGCCCCGACGGCGAGGAGAACTATCCTGGCAAGCTGGCGGTCGAAATGACCTACACCCTGACGAACAAGAATGAGCTGCGCATGGACTACCGTGCGACGACCGACAAGCCAACCATTGTCAATCTGACCAACCACACCTATTTCAACCTGGCTGGCGAGGGCGCGGGCGATATCTATGACCATTGGATGCATCTCAATGCAAACCACTACACGCCGGTCGACAAAACGTTGATTCCAACCGGCGACATCGCTTCGGTGCTCGGCACACCGATGGACTTTACCAAGGCTAAGACAATCGGCGCACGTATTCGTGATAGTTTCACACAGATCGTAATCGGCCGCGGCTACGACCATAATTACGTGCTGAATCGATCAAGCCCGGAGGACAGCGCGCTGATCCGGGCCGCCCGCGTGTATGAGCCACGAAGTGGACGCCGGCTGGATGTATATACGACGGAGCCTGGCATCCAATTCTATACGGGGAATTTCCTCGATGGAACACTCGTGGGGATCAACGGCAAGGTATACCGGCAGGGCGATGGCTTTGCCCTGGAGACGCAGCACTATCCCGATTCGCCAAACCAGCCCAATTTCCCGTCGACTGTGCTGCGACCGGGCGAGGAGTACACGACCACCACGATCTACGCCTTTGCCGCCAACGATCGGATGTGGTCTCACAAGGATGATTGAGGTGAGGAGGTGAGGAGGCGCTGAGACAAGGCAAGGAGAGCAGGCGAGGCAGCAAGCGGTCGTGCAACGGTCATTGCGCTCCAATTGAACAACGTTCATCGCTGCGGGGCGGCGTTTCGGTTGGAGTGGAGATCGAAACAAGTGGGGCGGCGCACGCACAGGCGCCGGCCCCAAACAACGCCGCTACACGATCAGTAAAGCGGCGACGGACCAGCTCTATGAAGTCGCCGCGTTGATCGGCGAGCCGGATCGCGTCAAGGCGTGGAGGCGGCGATTGGCGTCTATCTGGTGCAGATCCAGGTTGAGCGACGCTGGCCGCCGCTCGATGACGGCGATACAGCGGATCACACGATGTGATCCTGGGCATTTCAACGTGTGAACGGCCCATCAAACGGACCATGCACGACAAGACGCCAAGAACGTTATGCATTCTCGGCGTCTGTATGGGCGAAACTGGAGCCAACGCGGGGGCTCGAACCCCGGACCTGCTGTTTACGAAACAGCTGCTCTACCAACTGAGCTACGTTGGCCTATGACGCTTCAAATTGTAGCCGAAAGCCCCCTCAGTGTCAAGGTCCACACCTGACATTAGGGTTCCGTCAACATCGGACATCAGCTACAGGTGAGCTGCCGATCGCCTGCCAGATCGGCTCAGAATCTGCGACAAATCTGCGCCTATTTACGACATCTGCGTGCTATTGCAGGAAGTCGACATAGTCCTAATCAAGATCAAGAACCCACAAACTGCAACGGATTGGTATGCTATAATTTAGCCATTATAATAAATCAGCTGCTCGCAGATATCCTGTGAGATAGAACAGTTGATACCTGAAACGACAGATACCAGATTTTATGCCTGAAGATACCCCTGTCTTCTTTGATTTTCCGCATCAGCAACGCGCTCTTCCAGACATACAGGAAACCGAGCGCGAGTTGCCAGTATTGCCGCTGATCAATACCGTCCTCTTTCCGCATATGCTTGCACCACTCTTTGTAGGGCGCGAGCGCTCGGTGGCGGTGATTGAAGAGGTCACCGGAAAAGATCGGCTCGTTCTGGCAATCGCCCAGCGTGAGCCGGATCTGGAAGAAGCTGGGCTGAACGAACTCTACACCATTGGCGTCGAAGCCAAAGTCCAGCGCGCTCTGAAGATGCCCGACGGAACAACCAGCGTGGTTGTGCAAGGGCTGCGGCGAATGCGCATTATCGAGGTAACGCAGACTAACCCGACTTTGCGAGTGCGCGCTGTGCCGCTTTATGTCGACGAAGAGCGTACTCTGGCGGTCGAGGCAATGATGCGCGCTGTGCTCTCATTGTTCGAGAAAGTTGTCAAGCTCAGCCGCACCCTTCCCGACGATGCGTATATTTCAGCAATGAACATCGATGAGCCGGGTTGGCTCGCCGACTTGATCGTCTCGACCTTACCGCTCGATGTCGCCCATCGCCAAGAGATCCTAGAAACGCTCGACCCTGAAGAACGCCTACGCCGCCTTAGCACCATGCTGACCCAGGAACTGGATGTACTCGAGCTCGAGAGCCGGATCCAAAACCAGGTTCAGAAAGAGGTAGACCGCAGCCAGCGTGAATTTTTTCTCCGCGAACAACTCAAAGCCATCCAGCGCGAACTTGGACAGGAAGACCCGATTCAGCGCGAACTCCTCGAATTGCGCGAGCGGGTGAATGCCAGTGGGATGCCCGACGTCGCCCGTGCCAAAGCCATGGACGAACTGGCGCGTATGGAGGTGATGCCGCCGGCTGCGCCAGAATATTCAGTCATTCGCACCTATGTAGACTGGCTGCTCGGCTTGCCATGGACCGAAGCGACCGAAGATAACCGCGACCTGCGAGCAGCAGCAACCATCCTCGAGCAGAATCACTATGGGCTTCCCAAAGTCAAAGAGCGCATCCTTGAATTCATCGCCGTGCGCCAGCTTGCTGGATCCAAACACAAATCGCCGATCCTTTGCTTCGTTGGCCCGCCAGGGGTGGGAAAGACCAGCCTGGGGCGCAGTATCGCCGAGGCCCTGGATCGCAAGTTTGTGCGCCTATCGCTCGGCGGCGTTCACGACGAAGCCGAGATCCGAGGTCACCGCCGCACTTACATTGGCGCTCTGCCTGGACGGATCATTCAGACGATGAAGAATGCCGGAACTATCAATCCAGTATTCATGCTTGACGAGGTGGACAAGCTGGGCAGCGATTTTCGCGGCGATCCAGCCGCTGCATTGCTCGAAGTGCTTGACCCCGAGCAGAATAATACCTTTAGCGACCACTACTTGGATATCCCCTATGATCTGAGCCGGGTGCTCTTCATCACGACGGCAAACCTGCTCGACCCGATCCCCGACGCGCTGCTCGATCGCATGGAAGTTATCGAGTTGCCAAGTTATATCGAAGACGAGAAGCTCCAAATTGCCCGCAGATTCCTGGTGCCCAAACAGTGTGAAGCCAATGGCCTGTCACCCGACACGATCCGCTTCAGCGACGAAGCCCTGCGCCAGATCATTCGTTTGTACACCTACGAGGCGGGCGTGCGCAACCTAGAGCGCGAAATTGGCGCGATCTGCCGCAAGACTGTGCGCCGTATCGCCGAAGCGCGTCCGTACAACCGCGTCATCAAGCCATCGCTCCTGGAAAAGCACCTGGGTGCGCCGCGTTACAATTATGGTCTTGCCGAAGAGGCCGACGAGGTTGGCGTGGCGACCGGGCTGGTCTATACGAGTAATGGCGGTGACACCATGCCCATCGAGGTCACCCTGATGGACGGTAAGGGTAATCTAACCCTGACTGGTCAGTTGGGTGAGGTGATGCAGGAGTCGGCCCAAGCAGCGCTCTCGTACGCCCGTACGAATGCCCGCCGCTTGGGTATCGAATCACGGCGCTTCGACAAAGTCGATATTCACATTCACGTCGCCGAAGGCGCTGTGCCTAAAGAAGGCCCGTCAGCCGGCATTACGCTGGCCACGGCGCTGATCTCAGCACTGACCAGACGCGCAGTGCGCCACGATGTGGCAATGACGGGCGAAATCACCTTGCGTGGGCGGGTTCTGCCAGTTGGCGGGATTAAAGAAAAGGTGCTTGGCGCCTACCGCGCCGGGATCACCAAGATCATTCTCCCGCGTAAGAATGAACACGATATTGCTGAGATCCCAGCCAACCTGCGGCGGCGCCTGATCTGTGTCTATGTTTCGCAGATGGATGAAGTGCTAACCGAAACGCTTTGCCCTCAAACCGAAACAAAACGCTCCAGCAAGAAAAAAACCAAGACGGCCACACCCAAAGCGCCCCTCTCCGAACCCTCAGATAAGACCGCCGAGTGAATATGTCTGAAACGTGGGAGCAACTTAGCCCGATCGCCGCCGGAGGCAGCGTCATGGCAGTAGCCGCCAATGGCGGCGGGCAGGCCTGGCTAGCAACCGGCGCCGGGATACTGAAACACACCAACCAAGGGTGGCGACCACTCGCCTCGCAACCGCCCCTGACTCTGTTGAGCGCCCTGACAACAGCAGAAAACACCTGGTGGGTCGCTGGACTGGATGGCGGCATCGTCTACAGCCACGACGTCGGCGCCACCTGGTATCGCAGTTGGACCGATCAGGTCGCTGCACCGATCACCTGCCTGTTGGCTGCGCCACGCCACGCCAACAATCGAACGCTCCTCGCAGGAACAGCGCGCGCTGGGGTACTCCGCTCAACCGATGGCGGACGACGCTGGTTGCTCAACAACTTTGGTTTGCAGAACTTCACCATCCTTTGCTTAAACGCCGCGACCGACTGGACACACCGCGAGACGGCCTTCGCCGGGACTCTCGATGGCATTTACCGTTCGTCGGGCGGCGGGCGCGCCTGGAAGCCAAGCGGTCTCGATGGCATGGCTGTTCAGGCTGTAGCGGCTAGCCCGGATTTTGCCGCCAGTGGCCTAGTCATCGCCGGAACTGATAGCGCTGGTCTCTACCGATCGACCGATGGCGGGCGCAACTGGTCTCCTATAGGCAGTGAAATGGAACACGCGACAGCGATAAACGCCCTGATCTGTTATGAATACGCTGAGGGTGTATGCTGGCTCGCCGGCGCAAACGAGGGACAGATTTGGCGTTCGACCGATACGGGCCTAACCTGGGATTTAGTGCGGGACGGGGAAGCAGCAGTGGTTGCGCTAGCGCCAAGTAGAACGCCCCAGATAGAGACCGTGTACGCCGGTCTGATCGACGCGGGTCTGCTTACTTCGTCTAACGACGGGCTGCATTGGCTTCCCGACGCGACGCTTACCGTGCGCGGGTTTCAGCGTCTGCGCGCTACGCCCGATGGCGGCTTGCTCGCTATCGCCCCAACCGAAGGCGTCTGGCGCTCGACCGACGACGGGCGGCACTGGCAACACAGCGCGGCAGCAGCGCTACACCAGCCGATTCTCGCTGCTGCATCGTCATCGTCAGAGGGAGCGCTCTTCATTGCGCGCAGCGATGGAGTTTGGATGACAGCACGCAGCGAGGAACGCATCGTTCTTGCTGTCGACGACGGAGCGGTGACGGAACTGCTTGCAACCGAAGACAAACTCTGGGCCGGCAGCGTCGATGGCCGGGTGTGGCAGTCAAATGACCACGGTAGTACATGGCACGAACTGCCGCCCCTTCCACCGCACGAGCAGATGCTTCGACTAGGCTGCTCACCCGACGGCAAGCTGCTCGTTTTGGTCAGCTACGCCAACCCAAGCGGCGAATGCACCCTCTGGCGTTTCACCGCGGGCCAGTGGCAGCTCTGGTTCCGCCGCGCCTCCAGCGAACCCGCATGCACGCTGGATCTGCCCGGCGGCGCAGATGAGGCCTGGGTCGCCATCGAGCGCGAAGTCTGGCGCTGGCACAACGGCGCATGGGAACAGGTCGTTGCCTGCACTGCGCCAATTCGCGACTTGACAGTGCATCCCACGAGCGGTTTCTGCTATCTCCTCACCGGCAACCGCATCCTTCAGAGCTTATCCTTGCTAGAACCAATCGAACTACCCTGGCCGGAGATACATCCGCCCCCAGTTGCGGTCAAGCGTACCCGCAGCGGAGACCTATTGTGCCTGGATGACGCCGGCGTCGTCTGGCGCTGGCGCTAAACAGCTCATTGTTTACAGAACGCTCGTCCGCTTATGAGCGTACAACCGCAATCGCCATCCCGTCATAACCTTTGAGCCCGACAAGTTGCACAATCGTCGCCGCAACGCGCGGTTCAGCGGAGAGGGCGGCATTAAAGCGCTGTACCCCAAGAACCTGAGCATCAGAGCTGTTCGTGTCGAGAACGGCCCCATTTCGTACAACGTTGTCGGCGACGATGAGCGTCCCGGGGCGAGATAAACGCAGCGCGCATTGGAAATACTCGGTATACGGCTGCTTATCGGCATCGATGAAGATCATGTCGAACGGACCAACCTGCTCGGCTTCGATTTGCGGCAAGAGATCGAGCGCTCGACCCACCCGCACCTCCACACGATCAGCCAAGCCAGCGCGGTCAATGTTGGCGCGAGCAACCTCGGCGTGAGCAGAGCTATATTCCAAGGTAATCAGTTTGCCATCAAATGGCAGAGCTCGCCCCAACCAGATGGCGCTGTAACCGCCGAGCGTACCAACCTCCAAAATCCGGCGCGCCCCGCAGAGTAGCGCCAAAATATGCAGCAGTTTGCCTTGACTCGGCGCAACATTTATCGTCGGCAACCCTGCCGCTTCTGAAGCGCGCAACGTCGCTTGTAGAGACTCCTCAATCGGGACAAACAATTCTTCGACGTAGCGGTCAACAGCAGAAAAAAGCTCTTTGTTCATACGGTTTTCCTTCTCAGGCTTCAGAAAGAGATGCAATACACGCGCTCATTATACGGCGATTTATCCACTTGTCTGTCGAGGTGCAATACTCCCATCTCTTAGTCGAACCAGGCCACTCCGAATCATTCCAGTGAATGCCAACCATACAAACACAAGAGATAGCTGATCATGAGCCTGCGGCACACCAGGGCGCATGAAAATAACCTGAATAAAGGCGCGAACCATGGGCTATTTTCAGGGTAGCCTATATCATTTGATGTTCTGTATTGCGCTGCATCTACCGCAGTCTTACCGCAGTTCTCCTATGGTACTGTGTATCTATACAAACAGTGACTCGCCGGGAGAATTCACCCTCGAGTTCACCTTTCGGTGGATGACATTTCACCCTGCCGTTTCATACAATGAAACTGTGCAAGCACACACATAGCTAGCGGGCGAACTACACCAAGACTTGTGTACTTGTTCAAATAGCACATTTTAGGAGAACTGCCATGCAACTGGTAACAACCCAGAATACTCGCACACTACCCCACTTGCGCCGCTTCGCTCCCCATTATGCCATGCTCCGTGCCGCCCTTCAGCTTGGTGCATACCTGAGCGATGGCATTGCAACCGGCTTCGCGCACGGGTTCGACTCTGGCCCGATGCTCAACTACGTCTATCGCAATCAGCCATCAGGACGCACAATCGTGGGTCGTCTCGCCGACCGGATCTACCTGAACCAGATAGGCTGGCGGGCCATCCGCGCGCGGAAGATGCTCTTGCAGAACTATTTGCGCACCGCGCTTGAAACGCGCCATGCACAGGGACTCGCCACCCACATCGTCGACGTAGCTGCCGGACCAGGGCGTTACCTCCTCGAACTGCTCGCCGAACTGGACAATGATGCTATCCACGTGACCTGCCGCGACCTGGATGGCGCTGCGCTAGAGCAAGGCCGCCAGCTAGCCGCGGGGAGAGGACTCGCTGAGCGGGTGCGCTATGAACAGGGCAATGCTACCGATCCCGCCGATCTTGCGCAAATACGCCCTGCACCAGATCTAGTCGTCGTCTCTGGCTTATACGAGATCCTGACCGATGATGCAGCGGTTTGCCGATCACTGTGGGGTATTCGCACAATTCTTGCGCCAGGCGGCGCTCTGATCTTTACGACCCAGGTGCAGCATCCTCAGTTGGAACTGATTGCCAATGTTTTGACCAATCGCGAAGGTAAGCCCTGGGTCATGGGCACACGCTCGCTTGCGCGAGTCGAACGCTGGGCGCGCGAAGCTGGTTTTCACAGCGTCAACAGCACATTGGAACCAAACGGTTTGTTCGGTGTAACGTATTGTGTTGTCTGATCTTGGACACTGGCGCAACTTGTGACGCTCAACTCCTAGATCTAGCGGAGGTGCAATTATGACGCTCTACACGCTCAAACCCAAATTCCAGCTGCTGCTATCCAACATAACAGAGCTTCTGGTCCGGCGGCACATCTACCCCGATGCAATTACGCTGGCAGGTCTGTATTGCGCCTTGATTGCCGCTGGACTCATCGCAAGCGCGGGCGTCCATCTAGAACAGCCGACGCGCTGGCTCCTGCTCCTTGTACCACCGCTGCTGGCCATGCGCACAGCTTGCAATGCCTTGGATGGTCTGGTTGCGCGGAGCAGCGGCCTGGCTCGACCTGCCGGCGCACTGCTCAATGAGGTTTGTGATCGACTGGCCGATCTGGCCTGTTTCGCAGCTCTCGTTTTCAGTGGGATGGTTGCACCATGGATGGGAACACTGCTGTTGGTTTTACTGTTGTTGGTCAGTTACCTAGGCGCACTACCGCAAGCACTAGGCGGCAGTCGGCGTTACGAAGGGCCAATGGGCAAAGCCGACCGAATGCTGGCGCTGAGCGTTTATTGTCTGGTCGCGCCAATTATGGGGAGTGTCGGTGTCGCGCCGCTCTTCCTGGGTCAGATCTTTAGCGGGCTCCTCGTCACTGGGTTGCTAGCAACCGTTATTCTGCGTCTACAGCGCAGTTGGCGCGAGCTGAATATGTAGAGGAGACGCGTGATGTTCTTTGCCGATACACTTACCGTCACTCTGATGCAAGCCCTCGCGTTGCTCTTTGGACTGGGAGGCATAGGCATTGTTGCGGCAGTACGCGGCAACTTCGCCTGTCTAGCCAAGAGCGTCTTATGGATACGCTATCGTACATGGATAGCCCTCGTGTTGGTGTTCACCCTGGCTGTGGCCGGCGGGCGATGGGCGATCGTCGGGCTAGCAGCAGCTTTTGCAATTGTGGCAGCTTGCGAGTTCGCGACGATGATGGGCTTA
The DNA here is from genome assembly GCA_022360155.1 of Chloroflexales bacterium. Taxonomy (GTDB): domain Bacteria; phylum Chloroflexota; class Chloroflexia; order Chloroflexales; family Chloroflexaceae; genus JAKSDJ01. Next base: position 18,645 of record JAKSDJ010000370.1, read on the forward strand.
CGCAAAGTCTATACGGCTAGTCTGCTCATCGCATGTCTCTCGTCTATCGCTATCGCTACTGTTGCACCTGATGCGTTGGTATGGCTCAGTGGGCTGGCGCTCTTGGCTGGGTTTGGGCCTGGACTCCTCCGCCGGCAGCCCAACGATATGTTCCAGGCTACCCGTACAATGCTGGGTGCGCTTTATCTAGGCTGGCCGCTCGCACTGCTCATCTTATTAGCCGATAGGCCCTCGGGAGAAGCGTGGGTTGGGCTCGCGCTGCTCGGCTCGGCGGTCAGCGATGTAGCGGCTTTCAGCCTGGGCTCGATGCTTGGCGGCCCCAAACTCTGCCCGCAGCTCAGTCCGAGCAAGACCTGGATGGGCGCCGTTGGAAATATACTCGGTGCGGCTATCGCCTTAGCGTTGATGCTCCCTGCTCTGCCGCCATTTCATCCACTCGCAGGGCTGCTCCTGGTCGCAGCAATCGGCCTGGGCAGCATCGGCGGCGACCTGATCGAGTCAATGCTCAAACGGGCCTGTGGCATCAAGGATGCTGGCACATGGTTGCCGGGCTTTGGCGGCCTTCTCGACCGGATCGACAGTCTCCTGTTGGTTGCACCGCTGCTCTATGGGGCGGTATGGACGCTTGGATTGTGAGCCAAGAGAACAAGAGAGCGTTCAAACTACTACAAAGAATTTCGGTCAATGCATTACACCCGTCTGCTGAGGGTACAGATCAGACACCAGGCTTACGCCTTCGTCCAAAAATCCGATATATAGAATACAACGCGCTGGACGAGCTTCGCTCGTCCAGCGCGTTTGTGGTGAGTGCGATGGCTGGCCTGGGGTTTACGAAAACCGCAGCGCGGAAGCCCGCACCATCTTCCAGACAACTCCCCCAATTCCACAAGCGAAGTGAAAGTCGTCGGGATGCAGATGGAAGTCATCGCATCCTAGGCAACCGGGCGAGCGACAAAATCGAAGATAAGTTTCACATCGTCCTCAGCCTTGAGGGTGTCTAGGATGTTCGGCGGATCAAACCCGAAGTCGGTCATTTTGATATTCGTCGTTGCGGCGCCGGTCATTTCCTCATTCTCGACCTTACCAGTTACTTCGAAGGTAACAGGTTGCGTCACTTCGCGAACTGTCAAGTCGCCGGTAATCGTCAACGTAAGTTCTTCACCTTCAGTATAGGTTTCCGGCAAGCCGTCGATCTGGGTTGGAACAAAAGTAGCGATTGGGTAGGTTGTTGACTCGAGCCACTGTTCACGGATAGCATCATCACGACGGGTGCTGTCCGATTGGAAAGCGCTGATATTGATGGTCAACTCGCCAACCGTGCTGTTCTGCGGGTTGTCGAGGTCAAGTTCGATATTGCCAGTAATTTCCTGAGTGACCCCAACCGCCAGGTTGTACTGATTGTTGCGGTCGATGAAGACCTCGCCAACTTCGTAGGAAACCTGCGACTCCTCGGGTACGATGGCATAGGTTTGGGCGCCTGAGGCAGACGGGTCAGCGTCATTCGGCGTGGTTGTAGCCTGAGCAGGGTCGGTGGTTGCCGTGTCAGTGGGAACATCTGTAGCGGCTACAGTCGGCTCATCGGTCGGAACATCTGTGGCGGCAGCAGTCGGCTCATCGGTCGGGTCAGTGGTAGCCGGGGGCGTACCGCCACAAGCTGCCAAGAACAAAACGAGACCGATCGCCAGCATAAACGAACGTAGCATTCAATCCTCCTTAGTTTACATACAGTAATCCCGTCATCATAGATATACGATGAAAGTTATCGAGTTGCATCTCTGAAAAACAACAATTTATCACACAAATGGCGGCAGGGAATACCCCCCCACCGCCATGGTGTTTTTTGTAAAATGCTATGTGCAAAGACACAACCGAATCTAGACTAGCGTACCGTTTCTTGCACATACTGTCAACTTAGAGAATGATGAGAGAATCAAATGTTGACAATAACATGCGCGCTGCTTTTGTCTTCAGTTCTATATAATCTTGTATAGTGTCACCATACAAGCATTCTTTTTATCCACAAGTTTTCCACATCACAATACTTGTGCGAACAATCCCTTTCACTTGAATGCCAAAACGATGCAATATCTGCTTGCCAGCAATCTAACAATCCATCCTTAGCAATGGCAATCTCTTCGTTAGCGCTGATGTTTCTATTGATTGAAACAAAATGCTATACTCATACAGGCGAATATGGCTCTTTGTATATACCATTACGCTTTCATAGCAACAAACGTGATGAAGGTTCCGCTTGAGATAGAAAACAATGATCACGATCATAGTTGACCCAAAAACCGTCACATTCATTCCTTGCTAATAGTGGTACAATAACTACGAGACATTGTCGTTTCACATGTGGTCGAAGCGGATCACCATGCTTGGGCGCTCTGTCGCCCGCTCAGTGATGAGGAGGCACTACGCTATATGGATACTATTCGAGAAAACCCCTTTACTATCGCACAACGCCAGTTCGACATCGCTGCAGACTTGTTGGATCTCCATCCAGGACTCTGCAAGGTTCTGCGCAACCCCCAACGTGAGTTGAGCGTCTCATTTCCCGTCAAGATGGATGATGGCAGTATTGAGGTCTTTACCGGCTATCGTGTGCAACACAACCTGTCCCGCGGTCCCGCGAAAGGCGGTCTTCGCTATCACCCGCAGGTGGATCTCGATGAGGTGCGTGCGCTTGCGATGTGGATGACTTGGAAATGCGCCGTGACCAATCTGCCTTATGGCGGCGCCAAAGGTGGTGTTATTGTTGACCCCAAACAATTGTCGCTCAGTGAATTGGAGCGCATGACTCGCCGTTATGCAACAGAGATCAGCGTCTTGATCGGCCCTGACCGTGACATACCCGCTCCCGATGTCAATACCACTCCACAGGTCATGGCCTGGATTATGGACACTATCTCTATGCACCAGGGTTATACAGTACCAGCCATCGTCACCGGCAAGCCAATCAATATCGGCGGGTCACACGGTCGCAATGAAGCGACGGCGCGCGGACTCACTGTTGTTCTTCATGAATCAGCACGCCATTTAAGCCTCCCGCTTGATCGCGCTCGGGTAGTAATACAGGGCTTTGGGAATGCTGGTTCGGTTGCCGCCCATCTGTTGCACGAAATGGGCGCTACCATCGTCGCCATTAGCGACAGTCAGGGAGGCATCTACAATCCCGGCGGTCTACAGCCCAATGCGGTGCAGCAATACAAACAAAACACTGGTTCGGTGACAGGTTTCCCAGAAGCCGATACCCTCACAAATGACGCACTGTTGGAACTACCCTGTGAGATTTTAGTCCCTGCCGCACTGGAAAATCAAATAACCGCCCGTAACGCGAGCCGGATCAAGGCCCGTATCATCGGTGAGGCAGCCAACGGTCCCACCACACCAGAAGCCGACGAGATACTGTATGATCAGGGATGCTTTGTCATCCCTGATATCTTAGCCAATGCCGGCGGTGTGACAGTCAGCTACTTCGAATGGGTTCAGGGACTTCAGGAATTCTTCTGGACCGAGCGCGAAGTCAATGCACAACTCGAACGTATTATGTCGACTTCTTTCCAAAACGTACTACGGACAGCCCAGGAACGAAAAGTTCATATGCGAACCGCTGCCTATCTTGTTGCTGTTCATCTAGTCTCCCAGGCCACAATGACCCGCGGCATCTATCCATAGGACACAAGCATCGAATATGCTTGGAGCGCTACCTGTAGCGCTTTACTGCTCAGGCAGTTGCAATGACTGCGTTCTTCTCGAATAACCGGAAGGAATACTTACGGGGGCGGCAAAACCACCCCCGTACATACTTTCATAACGCTATGGGCAACACATCCAATCGAACATCCCAATAACGTCTCACCGAATACACATCCCCTCACTACACCGCACACCCTCATCTTCAGCCGTTCCTCGATCCAGGCAGGCAAACATGCCCAGATAGCGTGGCCGCTTCGCCAAGTTGGTCATGTCCAAAAGTAGACGCGCTGGATACCGTATGCATGCCACTGAGCCGAGACTCGACGATCAACATCTCTGAGCGAACCAACAATTCCACAGGGCAACAAATCACAATTGACGCACAGTAACCTCCCGAGTTAACAGAACGATGTTACTCGTTGCATCACCAAACAGGAAATTCACCGCGCCAATAAACACAGCCGCCTCGTCAGTTGCCGGAGATTGACAGACAATGTGCGTAATGCCCATCTGCACTACTCGACATTGAACATCACCATAATCTGTCGAATAGGATCTGCCGCTTCCTGGTTGTGGGTCACGAACAGTAGGCTAGCGCCTTCCTGGACTAGAATCTGACAAACCTCAGCCCGCACCGTTCGATGCAGCCCTGCCTTCAGGTTCGAGCAGAGTTCATCAAACAGCAACACTCGGGACGCAACGTCAGTACACGAGCCAACACGAAATGTTGTGACAGACAACCGGGAAACGAATGGACGAACGCTGCGCGAGGCCTTGCAGTCCATAAAATTGCCACCCGCGAAGCGCGGCGGCATCGCGGGCGGACTATATGCAATATCCCATATTATTGATAGATCAGGGAAGAGCATATAATCCTGAAAAACCATGCCTGTCTGGCGCCGCTCTGGAGCGAAAAAAGTGAGGCAACTAACAACCTCGGGAAAGCCAATGATCAACATGCCGCATCATCCCCCTCAAGATCAGTAATATCTCTTGCAACAGAGAGTACTATACGTTATGCTTACAGATAAATATCAGAGTGATGCCCTGCTTCTATTTTGAAATTACCTAAATACAACTATTTTGTTAGGCTTAAGGTTATATATTTTCTTAATAGACGAAGGAGGATCCATCTCAGCAGCATACAACAGCAATATGACTATACCGCCACTACGATGCATCAAAGGCATCATTAAAAAAATGCCGTTCACACAGGCCTATGGATGTTCCAGGCAAAGATCGTACAATCGTCAATTCTCGCTTCTCGCAGGTTGCTTACCTCTACTTTGCCAGATGAACCGTACCGAACCATATGGAGCCGATATCCTGACCTAGTACTACAACGAGACTTCCAGACACACCTCGTTGGAACGCCGTCGCCCATGGCGCCCTGAGCCCTTCGGCCATGCTCAGGGCCGGCTCCGCGCAGGGTCTCGCACCCGCTTCCCAGGC
>JAKSDJ010000010.1 GCA_022360155.1 Chloroflexales bacterium
CGCTCAGATTAGGGGTCAGAAAAGGTCAGGACGGTTCTTGCTTTCGCTGCTGTTGGACGACGGAAAGGGGGGGCGATTGCTTTGTGCCAAGCATGAGCCCTTGAGAACCGTCTAGGCCTTACTTTTGGAAAGAGATCTTATCGTTAGAATATTGGACAGCCTCTAATACTACAGTTGTAGTTCTTCATTTACTAGGGGTTGGGGTTGCTTCAGCCCGTTCCAAATCGTGGCCCAGATGCCCGTCTTGCGCCATTGTGTGCATTGGCTGGACACCGTTGGCCCGGGCGGACATTGCGCTGGACGATGCCGCCAACCACAATCTGTCCGCATCACATGTCCCATCGCCGCTACGAGCAGCCGCCGCCCATGCGCATCCGGTCGTCCCGTTCGTTGCTCGGCTGGCAACAAGGGTTCCAATCGCTGCCCGCCAACCGCGATCTCCGCTTGCGGCGGCGCGGCGGGCGGCGCGGCGGGCGGCTGGGCGCGTGGTTCGTCCGCCCCTTGGGCTTGCGGCGGCGGTTCGCTCAGCGTGCGCGCCGGTCGGCGATGGTGATACCAGCGCGCCCCCGCTTGCTGCCAACCCCGCCACCACGACCAGCGTAACCGCAACGCTGCACGCCGCTCACCCACCACCACCAACGGCCACCCCAGCCGTCGCATGTCGCACCAACTCAGGCGCCCAGGAGCCCGCCGCGGGCTTTGAAGCGGGCCATACGCCCGCTGGTTGCTGGTGTGAGCGGCCCCTTTTTGGGCGCGGCGACGGCGCCCAGCGCTCCCCGTATCACGGCCAAAAACGCTTGCGCCCACATCGCCAAGCTCATGTGGCGCTACCCGCCGGTCCCGCTGCTCACCGCGTCATGGGCCAAGCCGACTGCGCCGTTGCCCGTTTGGATCCGCTCCGCCACGGTCCAGCGCGTGCCCGCCACCGCGACCTGCGGCGCCAAACGCATCTCGGCTAGCGCACAAGCGCTAGAGGCCGTCCGAGCGCGCGCATCGTTGCGCGAGCGGCGGACCACCACCCAGCGTCGCCAGCCGGTCGGTGCCGGCGCGTCCAACGCCACGCGCTGCCAAGCATACCCGCGCCCGCCTTGGGCGCCGGTGCCCGCGCTCAAGCGTTGCCAGCCCGCCCGTGGCAGCTTGGACCGCAGCGCGTGGACCGCACATTGCTGCGGCTGACGCCAAACGGTTGCTTGGCCCGCAACCGCCAGCACGGACGCCTGGTGGCGCTGCTCCAACCATTGACGCACGGGGCGCTGGGCACCAGCGCCCCTATCGCCCGTAAGCCAAGCAACGGTGACGCCCGCGGCACAGGTGCGTGCAAGCATCTGTTGGGCCAGGGCGGGCTTGGGGGCGAACGCGCGTGCGGCGGGAACACCGGCGCGGCGGCCGCGCGCCCGATCAGCAGTCCAACCAGCCGGCCAATACAGCTCGCGATCCAGCAGCGTATGGCCAAGCGCAGCGGCGGAGCGCAAAACCACGCCGCCTTGGCCATGCGCGATGCGGCCTGCGGTGCCAGAGGATTGGCGGCTGACGCCGACCGCATGCCGCCCCTTCTTGCCAAAGCCCGTCGCGTCGAGACCCCCAATGGCATCAGCCGCGGCGAGATAGGCGCTGCCGTAGGAGCGCAAGCGGTCACGCAACGTGTCGGGATTCCACTGGGCGCGCCCAAGCAGATGTTGAAAACCGTCGGGATGCACCGCGCCCGTGATCGCGGCAAGGTGCCAAGCGTGCTTGCGCGCGGCGGGAGAACGCAACCCAGCCAGATAGGCAAGGGCGCGTGCTCGCGCAGCGGAGCGGGCAAAGATGGGGCTGCTATGACGCTCAATCTCAGCCCCATACACGCGATACCAGCTCGGCACAGCGCGTTCGCTGATCATGTGGGGGTCGGTCGTGTCTGGTTCCAGCATCGCTGCCGCCGTCGTCGGATGCAATCACAGAGACTCGTGATACCACATCTACAACTGTAGTACTAAGCTGCTTGTATTTAAGGAGAAATGAGATGGCCGATGCAAACCCCTCTGTCAAAATCTATGACCAGCCTGTTGTTGTTGCTGGCGCTACAGGTGGCCAGGGCGGCGCTGTCGCACGGCGTTTGCTTGCACGAGGACAATTCAGTGCGCGCGCTGACCCGCAATGCAAATAAACCTGCTGCTCAAGCACTTAAAAATGCTGGTGCAGAAATTGTTGAAGCCGATCTCACGGATCGCGCTTCCCTTGATGAAGCCTTAAAAGGTGTTAGGGCTGTCTTCTCGGTCCAGGATTTCCTGGAAGCGGGTGTCGACAAAGAATTACGTATGGGTTTTAATCTTACCGATGCAGCTGGCGCCGCTGGCGTGAGCCACATCGTGTACAGTGGCGCCTCCACGATAGACCGCAACACTAGCGCTCCGCATCTCGACAGCAAGTGGCAGATAGAACAACGTATCCGCTCGCTTGAGATCCCTTGGACTGTGTTTCGACCTGCCGCCTTCATGGACAACTGGACATGGGATCGTGAGGCAATCGAACACGATGGCGTGATTACATTGCCACTGCGGACCGATACAGTCTACCGCCAGGTGGCAGTCGCGGACATTGCAGCTATGGTCGTCATTGCTTTGGAGCGACCTGATATCTGGATCGGCCAAATCGCACCTTTGGCGGGAGAGGTTTCCACATCGATCGAAATCGCAGGGATATTCTCACGCGTTATGGGTCGCGAAATTCGTTATGAGCAAATGTCATGGGAAACCTGCCGCAAAACGCAAGGCGAGGATCTTACGCTCATGTATCGATATTTCGATCAGTTCGGAATGGACGGTGATCCTCGCTATCTAAAGCGCTGGCATATCGGATTTCTGACCCTGGAAGACTTTCTACGCGCCGAAGGGTGGGGCAAACCGGCTTCTGGCGCCTAGGCGCTGAGAACACATGCTGAACTAAATGTTCGAGCATATCAGGAGTAGAACAAACCAGCTTCTGGCGCCTAAGCGTCGATGTGGCGGCGGCGTGCAGCCATCGAACCCCATTCACCATCAGTATTGACAATACCAAGTGCGGCGCCGTGTCGCGCTTGGCAGGAAGATGCATTATTGTCTTCACGTCGGCAGCCTACGCAGCTTACCCTAGTCGGCGCCAACCTTCCGTCTCTAGAACACCGGTAGCATATGACAGAATGAACAGGATTGGCAGGATGAGTTTGTGTCATTTCGGTGTCAGAAAGCCATCTGTAGTGCTATTATCTTCGTGCAATCTGTTCAAAATAGAATACGCTGCCGACGCTCTAGCAATCACCCCTTCACAACCAGCAGTGGCTCTAGCCGGGCCGCGATTCGGGCGATCCCGGCTCGCTCGACCACCTCATGCATCAGGTGCGTGGCGAGATGATCTATGGGCCAGGCGCCTCGTTTTCGCCCTGGCAGAGCGGCCAGGTTGGGGCGCAGTCGAGGGGTGAAAGAGGGGTGGGGACAAATTAGAGCATGCCCAACATATGGTGGTGGCTTTTCTAGAGGAACAGGACATACTGCAGCTTGCCGTTTTTCTGCTGGCATGTTACATTTTTAGGCGAATTGATCATCCATCTAAAAGCCCTATTCGCAGATGCTAGATGGATACGGGTGCAGCCTAAGTGGTTAGCGCTTAGGTGGAAGCTGTCGGCCTAGTTATAGTTAGCGGACGGCAGGATCTCGGATCGGCCGGATTTCAAAAAGGTATACCGCCTGCAGGCGGTATAAGATTGGCGGTCAGTTCCGACTTCTCATTCAAGGACGGTGGGGCTGCCGGAAGGCGGCGATGGGTTGATGGAAAGCGCCGGCAGAGATTATTGCTTTTACGCCAAGCACCGGAGTTAAATGAAAGTGAATCCGCACCAACCGGTACTGACCATTTTCATGTGAGTGCCAAAGTATCCCGATCTAAAAGCCTGCATATTGTGAGGCTTTTATGTGATAACCGATAGGAGGTTGGAAAATGGGAACCATTAGTGAGCTGTTCGACAACGCTGAGGTGACACCGGAAATCCAGAAGACCTTTGACGCCATCGCCGATGCCCTTGAGGCGCCGTTTACACCACACTTCTTCCAGGTCTGGGCCATGTCTCCGGAATCACTTGAGGGTATTTGGCCAGTGATGCGTCATATCCTTTGCGGCGGGCGTGTCAGCCGAAGATTGAAAGAAATGATCTTTGTTGCTATCTCTTCCTTAAAAGCATGTCACTATTGTCAGGATGCCCATGCGGCCTTTTGTACCAACATTGGTGTTCCCAATGAGCAGATCCAGTCATTGATCCACAATCACACAATTGAAGACGGCGATGCAAAAGATAAGGCCGCGATTGATTTTGCCATCAAGCTAGCTAAAGACTCGAAATCTGGTTCTGCGGACGATATCAACCATCTTAAATCTTTTGGTTACGACGAAGAGGAGATAATGGAGATCATTGCCATGTCCGGAATGAGCGTGTTCTACAACCACCTGGCCGATGCTAGCGGTATTGTTGTTGACCAGAAATTTAAGGACATTCTTGCCAGAAAAATATAGGGCTTACAACATTAAGGTAAAATCTAACAAGCAACTCCACCCGACCGCTATCGTGGCGGCTGAAGCTGGCCGTTGGGCGTTGATACACTCTAAGTTTTATAAAAAGAGAAGAGTGCTCTATGTCTATTATCTCCAAAGTATGGCTCGTTACCGGTAGTTCACGAGGACTCGGGCGTGCCATTGCTCAAGCGGCTCTCAATGCTGGTCATCGGGTTATCGCCACGGCACGCAAACCGGAACAACTGCAGGATCTAATAGACCACTATGGGAAGAATATCCTAACCGTTGAACTTGACGTCACCGTCCCAGCGGCGGTGAACCGTTCCGTGCAAGTAGCGGTTGACACATTTGGTCGGTTGGATGTTCTGGTGAATAACGCAGGGTATGGTGATACCGCCGCAGTCGAAGATGTCACTCTCGAAGCGTTCAAAGCTCAAATCGACACTAATTTCTACGGTGTCGTTTATATGACGAAAGCGGCCTTGCCGGTGATGCGCAAACAGGGCTCGGGGCACATTTTTCAAATCTCCTCTATCGGCGGCCGGCTGGCGTCGCCCGGCTTGACCGCTTATCAGAGCGCCAAATGGGCGGTCGGCGGCTTTTCACTCGGTCTGGCGCAGGAGGTCGCACCCCTGGGAATCAAAGTCACCGTCATAGAACTAGGCGGGATGCGAACTGACTGGGC
>JAKSDJ010000593.1 GCA_022360155.1 Chloroflexales bacterium
GTCGGTGTGTCGCTTCGGCTAGCAAATCATCGTCTTGGGTAACAGGACTCGGCCCAAACTCGTTGCCCGATCAAGCAGATCGGGATCTGCGACTCCATGGCTCTGGTCTTCGTAGGCCACCTGGCGTAGGCGTCAGCCCAGCGTGATTGCTCGTGGCACATGATGATCCATGGAGAGCTTGAGCGGCATCGATGTTAGCGCTGGGATCTGAGGCGTGCGATCAAAGGTGAGGGTGGAGTCGTGCGGCGCAGTTCCTCAACGCGCGCCCGCCGACGGGGGGATATCCTGATCGAGTTCGTCTTGATGATCCCAATAGTAGGCCAAGGCGGAGTGGATTTGTCCGAGCGACAGGTAGGGATGCTGAAAGTGTAGTTCTTCGGGACTCCATCCATAGGCGGATCGCTCCAATACCAATTCGATCACTTTCATCGTTGTGCCGGCGATATTTGGAACGCCAGCATCATCGAGAACGATATGCTCGTACCGGGTTTCAACCAGTGACATGACCGCCTCCTGTTCACAGTCCGCTCATCAGGTGCAACCACCGCTATTATAGCATGGGGATCTATAGCGAGGAAACAATTGACAATGGCAAAATATAACCTCTTTATCGAAAGCTCTACGAAAGTCAAAAATTATAATTCGACAGTGATCGAGTGTCAGGTATTGATGAGTTGTAGCCGAACGGCTTGCGCGTTAGCAGCACGCAAAGAGCGACTGTCTCACCGCACCGCGCCACGCGAGATCACCACGTTGAAAGGCGGCATGGTAGGCGTCCGCTGCAGCGCCTTGTTAGGTTTGGACGACACCACTCCTTTCTTATTCATTCGTTTCAATTAACTTGAGTTCGGCTGGGATTTCTGGCGATATAGGGAATACCACCGTATCCGACAACCACGGTCTTTCTTCAGGACTGTTCTTCAACGCTTGCTTTATCGCTTCAGCGTCAACACCTTTGATATATGATAAATAAGGAAAATCTTCTTTATCAATGTCAATCTTAAATAACGGCCTCACGGCCTCTCGACTCCCTCTCTCTTCGCCTCTTTTATAAATGAACGCCGATGGTTTATAAATTGATCCGCTTTGATAAGGCTGCTGATCTACAGCCTTATAGTCGATGCTGAAATAATATAAGCTATAAACGTCACCGTTTTCCATCGTTCGTTTTGACGATGCAGTCATTACTGGTCAGGCTACCCATACGCGACTTATCTAATATCGCGTACCACATTGCCCAGATAGCATCTGAGGCCGCTAACAGTAGTTTCTCATGACCTGTTTCTTCTGTATCTTTACTCTTTCGTATAGCCTTTAGCACAGTCAAGTTTTTTAACGGTGAACCATGTGCCAAATAATTTTTTTCATCGGTTAAATAGGAAAGGAACCTGTGCTTTGGATAAGGCAAATTAAAAGGCATCGATTCCTTTTTCTTCAATGCAGTATGCAAATAATCTTCATAACATTGAATCTCAATTGAGCTATAGTCATTTCGCCTCCGAGCAATACAATGGCTAATCTGTTCTGCATTCATTATTCAACTGTGATTAAAACAACGTTTGGAGAACCGCGAGTAAAACCTAACGACCAAGATCACCGGGCGGGCGGACCAACGCGAGAGATCGTTGAAAAACCAAACACCTCAATCGATGCAAACGACGTGGAAAACCCGAAAACGCAGCCCGCTCCGGTGCATCGCCTTGTTATGCGGCATTGCGGTGTCCATTCCGTGCGACCAATCCCAACGCAACGAACATCACGAATACCAATAGTGAATATCTGCATCCTTGTTCGGACCCTTGATGGTCCATCGCAATTCGATTTGATCCGCCGCCAGGGTCAGTATGGCTGAGTATAAATCATCACGGCACACATGCGGCGTGGTTGATTGCCATGTATGGTCATGTTCGGGGGCCACGTCGAACAAGTAAACCAGGTTGTCTGGACCGCAGCGAAGATGTTCAAGTCGGATTGCATTGCCCGAATCATCGAGCGACCACCGCAAGACGTTGGTGAAGTTGAGTTGTTGTCCGGCGTCAGATTGCCATTTGCCTGTTTCCGTGAATGTGATCGTGGTTGCGTTGGGTTGGGCGACCACGACCGATCCATCTCCGGAGCCATTCCATCCGGATTCATTTGCCGAGCGTGCGACGAATCGCAATGCGGTGATTTTTGCGAGACGGTTCCATACGTCCATTGCTATTCGCGCTGGTTGTTTGCCGCATAACTGGCCTCGAACTCAGCGGTGGCGGGCTGGAAGGCCCGCCGTCCGCTGCAGGGAGTAGTTATGCGGCGCCTCACTTCGCTCTTCATTACGTGGCCAGCATGCCGCTACTGCGGCACAGACAGGTTCCAGGATTCACCAGTTAGGCCGGCCTCGTTCAGGAGGGTCTGGCGCTCCGCGACCGTGCGTCGATACCAGTCGAACTGCAACCGATCGTCGTACCAGCGCTTCGCGAGCTCCCAGAGCTGCATCGTCGCTCACGTAAAGCCAATGTCCTTCCACCAGTCAGCGGACGGCGCCGCGAAATGGAACACCCCCGCAAAGCGGGTCAGAATGCCGTTCTCAACCCGCAGTTCAAACTGCTGACCTGATGTAGGACAGATGCACGGCACATGACCGTCGACTCCAGCGACCACCAGAATACCCAACGCATCCCACAAGCACATACCGAACCAGCTGTGTGCGCCAGCGACCGCCCGATACGGGGTAGGAAGAGCTGCAAAGGGGTCAGCGAGCCACAGGTTGGCCGACCCGGGTGAAAGCACGATGCCGCGTGGACAGACTCGAGTCGCTGTAAGACTTGTTCCGCGGCCATCGGCGTGAGCTGCGCCTCTTCCGCGATCTCGTTGAGGGTCGGGCATCGGTCAAAGCGCACGACGAACTCGTAGATGAATAGTCGAATCCGCTTCTCTTCGACGGTCATTTCCGGTTGCGTCATA
>JAKSDJ010000519.1 GCA_022360155.1 Chloroflexales bacterium
CGTCAGCGCCGCTGTCGAATCCAGTTACAACTTCTGATGAATCGCCCCGTGCAGTGAGAATGATCATGGGCAGGTGTGCTGTGCGTGTATCATTACGAAGCTGGCGAATAGCCTCAAAGCCATCCATCAATGGCATCATGAGATCCACCAGTAACAAATCCGGCGATTGTTCCTGAGCCATTCGGACCAGTTCATCGCCATCGTGCGCAACGAGCACTTCATACCCAGCATCAAGCAACGTCTCTCGCAAAAGCGTGCATAATACGAGGTCGTCATCAGCCACTATAATCCGTGGTTGTGGTGTCATATGCAGCCCTGTGAGCTGGCAGGAAGGAACGGATAAATGCAGGGTTTGCATGGCTTCCTTATATTTAAACAACGAGCTTAATTTTACTACAGCATACCATATGCGGCGCAGATCTGCTTGTGGTTTATCGCTCGAATTCTCTCTCTTTATCTGCGCTATAATGACATGCGTCTGGTGATATAGTATAAACTATACTTAGACAAAAATTTGCGCATAAAAGCGGTTTTCTATAACTTATTTCTAATGTGAGGTCTGGTATCGGGATGCTTTGTCTGAAAGAGACACAGATGTACCATTACAGCATACCATACGACTAGAGGTGAATTGAACCCATGCAAACATTTGTTGATTTTGGCCTGAAGCCATCCATCTTGAACGCCCTCAGTGAACTGGGTTATGAAGAGCCCACTCCAGTTCAAGAGCAGGCGATCCCTTTGCTCTTGGAGGGACATGATGTTATTGCACAAGCCCAAACGGGCACAGGGAAGACGGCTGCATTCGCGTTGCCGATTATTCAGAAAATCCAACAGCAGCGAGTCCCCCAAATCCTGATCCTGACCCCAACGCGAGAATTAGCGATGCAAGTCGCCGAGGCAATATTTCGCTATGGCAAAGGCAGTAAGGTTAGTGTTGTTCCCGTCTATGGCGGTCAGCCGATTTTTCGTCAACTCCGTGCTTTGGAGCAAGGCATCCAAATTGTGGTTGGCACGCCTGGTCGAATTATGGATCATATGCGCCGGGGTACCTTGGCCTTGGACCAGATCCATACGGTTGTCCTTGACGAAGCCGATGAGATGTTGGATATGGGCTTCATTGAAGACATCGAATATATTTTGCAACAAACTCCGCAAGAACGCCAGACGGCGCTATTCTCGGCGACAATGCCTGCCGATGTCATTAATTTGGCTCATCGCTATTGTCAAGATCCTCGCAGGATCAACATTGTTAGCGAACAATTGACCGTGCCGCGCACGCGTCAAACCTATTATGAAGTGCTGCCCCGCGACAAACTCGATGCATTGACCCGTATCCTCGATGCAGAGATGCCGACATCGGCAATTATTTTTTGTCGCACGCGCAGCGAAGCTGACACCCTGGGCGAGAGCCTTCAAGGGCGTGGCTACCTGGCCGAGGTGATCCACGGCGACTTGGCTCAAACTCAGCGTGACCGAGTGATGAAGCGTTTCCGCGAAAGCCAGGTTGAGTTGTTGGTGGCGACGGATGTAGCTGCACGTGGCCTCGACATTCCGGAGGTCAGCCATGTTATTAACTACGATGTGCCCAACGACGCGGAGTCATATGTTCACCGGATTGGCCGCACGGGTCGCGCCGGGCGCACTGGCGAAGCTATTACTATCATTACGCCGCGTGAGCGCCGCCAGATGATGCAGATCGAACGTATGAGCAAGGCGCGCATTACTCGCCAACGTTTGCCCTCTCTGGCCGATGTCGCAGCGCGCCGCCGCGAGGCGTTTAAAGACGCCCTGCGCGACGTCATGGCTGAGGATAATCTCGACCCCTATATTTTGATGGTCGAAGAGATGGGTGAGGAGTTCGATATTGTCGATCTCGCGGCAGGAGCGTTCAAATTGCTCCTCAATGAGGCCGAGGAAGAAGATACGATTACCAGCGTCGAGGGCGACGGAATTGGGGTTGAACCAGGTATGACCCGCTTGTTCCTCGATGTAGGCCGTTCCAACCGAGTACGTCCAGCAGATATCGTCGGTGCTATTGCTAATGAAGCAGGGTTGCCGGGTCGTACCATTGGCAGTATTGATATTTACGACCGCTTTGCGTTTGTTGAGGTGCCCGCCGAGTATGCGCAACGAGTGATGCGTGTGCTCAATGGCACGACCCTGCGGGGCAAAAAGGTGCGCGTCTCGATCGCGAAACCGAAACGCTAAAGCAGTCTTCAACGCACGGGAGATACAGTATGAGCGAGATCCTACGGGCGGACGTTTTGCAACAGGTTGCCGAGCAGCAAATCGCTTTCATCAATTTGCAGTTCACTGATATTCTGGGCATGGTCAAAAACGTCACCATTCCGGTCGAAGAGCTGGAAGAGGCCCTCGATCACGGCGTCTGGTTTGATGGCTCCGCAATTGAGGGATTTGCCCGTGTCGTTGAGAGCGATATGTATCTGGTTCCTGATCTTTCTACCTATGTGCGGATGCCTTGGGATCAAGGCGAGAATGTGGCAACCGCCCGCCTGATCTGTGATGTCTATACGCCGGACGGGAAGCCTTTTGCTGGCGATCCGCGCCATGTTTTGGCGACGATGGCTCGCAAAGCTGCCGACCTGGGCTATGCTTATACCGTCGGTCCAGAACTCGAGTTCTTCCTGTTCAAGTTTACGGCAGATGGCGCCATTGCACCGATTCCGCATGATCATGCGGGATATTTCGATGTCTCGACCGATCAGGCTACGCATATCCGCCGCCAGATGGTCAAGGCGTTGCAGAAATTTGGCATCGCCGTCGAGGCCAGCCATCACGAGGTCGCAGTTGGTCAGCATGAAATCGACCTTTGTTATAGCGACGCTCTCCGCGCCGCCGACCATACGGTCACCTGTCGCACGACGCTGAAGGCTGTTGCGCAACTGAATGGACTCTACGCCACATTCATGCCCAAACCTATTGCAGGAATCAACGGGAATGGCATGCATATTCACCAGAGTCTGATCGATTTGGAAACTGGGCAGAATGCGTTTCATGATCCCAATGACACCTATGGACTCTCGCAGCTGGCGCGCCAGTTCATCGCCGGACTCTTGGCCCACGCGCCTGGAATGATCGCGATCCTGGCGCCGCTGGTCAACTCCTATAAGCGTCTGGTGCCGGGCTACGAAGCGCCTATATTTTTGAGTTGGGGGCGAACAAACCGCTCGGCGCTCGTGCGGGTGCCTCGGATTAGTGTAGGTCGTGAACAATCGACGCGGATCGAATTGCGTTGCCCCGACCCTGCGTGCAATCCTTACCTGGCCTTCGCAGTCATGCTTGCGGCTGGCCTTGATGGGATCAAGCGCCAGCTTTCGTTGCGTGAGGCCGCCGAAGAGGACTTATTCCACGTCGATCCGCGTACCCAAGGCCTCGAGCGCCTGCCTCGTTCGCTTGGCGAAGCCATAGAGGCTTTACAGCGAGATGAAGTTATCCAGGAGGCGTTGGGGGCGCATGTGTATGAGCGCTTTATCGATGCCAAAGAGCAAGAATGGAATCAGTATCGCGGGTATGTCTCGCAATGGGAGCTTGATCGCTATTTAGCAGTTTTTTAGAGCTATCCTTTGTGTCTTGTTAAGGCGCAAGCTTGCCAGCCTTATCTTGTGTACACAAATCGCTCAGCTTGAGCCATGATTTTGAAGGGTTGATAGGGGTGTGTCGTTGCAATAGCGTTAGCAAAATCGCCTGGCGGGAGGCTATTCACAGCGAACATATCCCAGTGGCAGGGAATCACGAGTTGGGCGCCCACCGCAGCAGTTAGCTCAACAGCTTCGTCGGGCCAGAGGTTGCCCACAATCCCTTGTTGATCTCGGGCGGCGTCACGACCATTGACTGGCACGATCAGAATGTCCAGATTGAGGGCGCGGAGCTGTGGTACGAGGTATGGATAGTTGATTGTATCGCCACTGTGATAAATACGGATTCCCGCCAACTCGATCAAAAACCCTTGCCAACGATGGCCGTGCTGCGAGTCATATTCGAGTTCGTAGTGGGCTGCAGGAAACGCGGTAATTTGCACGCCTTCAGGAAGGGAAATGCTATCGCCTTCACCGCGAGTTGTTCGAAGACGGTTGGTTTCCACTCCGGCACGCAAAGCATCACCTGCGATCCATTGGGGAATGACCAAGACCGCACGCGGCGAGGAGGCGAGAATAGGCTGGATACTGGCCGGATCGAAATGATCGGCATGTTCGTGGGTGCAGAGCACTGCACTCGCCTTGGTGATCAGGTCGGGACGAACAGGCGGCGCAAAGCATCGCTGCCAGATGCTCGTCGGATCGCCCTCTGCGATGCTATTAGTCAGATACGGATCGACGACAATGAGAGCGGAGTTGGCGCTCTTGAAGATGAAGCCGCTTTGACCAAGCCACCAGACTGCCACGCTCTGATCAGCGGGCGTGTAGGCGCGCAAATCGGCTGCCAGGTCAACAGCCGGCGCGGTTGGTTGTGTAGGCATACGGTTTTCCCTCAAGAGCGGCGGCGCCTTGCGGTCTGGTACTTGCCGCTTTGATCAGTTCGCAGCCTGCGCCGCCCCTGACGAATCATGAGCCGCCAGGCGTCCTCTGAATTAACTGGCTGGATCAATTGTCCGTCGCTGATACGATTCGCCTGATCGTTGTTTAAACTCGCGACACGGGTCTCGAACTCTGTCTCTTCAGAGGAGATCTGAGAGTAACCCCACCACAACTGCCAGATCAAATAGACCGCGCCTGCCAGAACCACGGTCGAAACAAGAAAGAGAAAAAAGGGTATCAAGCTTTGTCCTCCTGTCGGAGTTTGTAGTAGACGCCAGCCGCTTCGGTTCGATTGCCTACATTAAGCTTTTGATAGATGTTCTGGAGGTGGAATTTAACGGTGTTGTCGCTAACATTTAGTCGTTGAGCAATTTGGGTATTGGTCAGACCCTGGGCAACGAGTGATAGCACCTCAGTTTCGCGCTCGGACAGATCGTCGCTTGAGGGGACCGGGCGTTGGCGATGTGTGCGGAGCCAGCGCTTGGCAGCTTGCGGAAACACTAATTGCCCACGATAGACTTGGCGGATCGAGGCGATGGTCTGTTGCGGCGGCTCGGTTTTGAGCGCAAAGCCATCGGCCTCTTTTTCTAGAGCTGACTGCATCGAGTCGCCATCGTTGAAAGCCGAGAGGACTAATACTTTTGTTTGCAACCCTTCGGCGCGGATATGCTCCAGACAGGTCAAGCCGTCCATAGTGGGCATTTGCAGATCGAGCACAACCACATCGGGGTGCAAGGAGCGTACCGCTACCAGAACTTCTGCGCCATTGTGGGCTGTTGCAACAACTTCCATATCTTCCTCGGC
This sequence comes from Chloroflexales bacterium, assembly GCA_022360155.1. Lineage (GTDB taxonomy): Bacteria > Chloroflexota > Chloroflexia > Chloroflexales > Chloroflexaceae > JAKSDJ01. Next base: position 5,343 of record JAKSDJ010000519.1, read on the forward strand.
CTCCAACAACGAGCGTAGCCCTTCGAGCACGAGCGCGTGATCATCGGCAAGGATTATACGAATGGAAGTCATAGGTTTGCCAGTATCTCTTGTATGCGAAAGCATCACACTCATGTTTCCTCACCCCTGATTGTGGCGGTCGCAGGCCGTATCCAACAGCAAGGACGGGTATGCTCCATTGTACAGCCGATCCGTGATGAAGAGCATTACTGGCAGGGTACAACCACTCGAACCTGTGTGCCATTACCTGGTGCGCTCTGTATATGAAAACTACCGCCAAGAATGCCAACTCGCTCACGCATACCTTCAAGGCCAATATGAATCCCTTCCAACCCGTTCAAGACAGTTGCTAGATCAAAGCCAATGCCTTCGTCGGTAACTTCCATAACAATATCTTTGCCATCGCTATAGAGCGTAACAAAGTGGTGGTCGGCTTTGCCGTGACGGGTTGAGTTCGAGAGTGCTTCTTGTAAAATGCGATAAAGGCCAATTTTGACTGGCAATGAAACTTCGGGCAGATCGCCGTCGACATCGAACACCACTGTGCTGCCGGTCAATGCTTCGTGCTGGATTGCCAATCCTTCGAGCACCAAAATAAGGTCGCGTCGCTCAAACTCCGGCGGGCGAAAAGCGCCCATAAACGTACGAATATCGTTGAGCGCGTGTTCAAGCAGGCCGACACTGCGACCTAGTCGTTCGATTTCGTCGGCGAAACCATCACCGAGATGGCGCCCCAAGCGGCGTTGCACGATATACATTTGAGAGAGTGCAGCAAAGATATTTTGCACGGGGCCGTCGTGAATGTCGAGAATAATGCGTCCAACCTCGCGCTCGGCTATTTGTAATATCCGACGGGATGACTCTCGGCTGCGATCGTCAGGTTGGTCGATCATAATGATCCATCCATTTTCCACTGTCAACGTTCTGGCGGTTGCTCGTTGATTACTCTCATACGATGCCTAAGAGTATGAGTATTGACCATTATACATCATTGCGCAAGTTCAACCATGTTTCAGTCCAAAAAACTACCCAAATCTATAGGGATTCGGTCGAATACCTGCATTTTTATAGACATAGTCTTGATCTGCTTTGGAAAATTTCAGATTAGGGCGTTCCCGCTTGACGCTTATCCGACAGCGATGGGCGGTGATGCGCTGAAAGCGCCGCATCATGCCAAACAGCGCTGTACCTTCGATCCAGATCTTAACAGTATGGATGCGCTTCAGTTGAGATTGGGTCCAATCTATACGCTGTTGACGCTCTCAACGCGATCCGACGGTGTATCACGTATAGCCGGAATACACCGTCGGAAGGGGTTTGTCAAAAACCTGCTGTTCTATGATGCTTGCTCTTGCCAATAGTTAATTTTGACCCAGTACGTGTGCTAGCATTGAGCAAGTCTGTGAAAATGGTTTCGAGGCAGGTGATGTATCATGAGTCGCGTTTCTCAACACCCAACAGTCCAAGGAGCACTTTGTAAGGGTTAGGGTTGTCGGGATGGTATTCGAAGCGCGTGCGCTCAAACCACTGCACCGTATGGACGGCGCCGTCGCTAAGCATTTCGGGCTGTTGCTCGCTCAGCGGCAATCCAAACAGTGCAATATTCTCGCTAATACTATATCCTGGGCGGCCATCGAATTCTAGACCTTGATTGCGCCAGTAACTCAAGAATGGCTCGCATAGGCTATGCCTCGTCTCTGGGAAGTAGAGACACCCCGACGGGGCGGAATCTACTTTGGCGAAACTCTGCCAATCGCGCCCTTGAAGGCGCAAGACTTCGTCGCCAAGACGACCAAGGAGCACATCGTAGGGGCGAGCGTTCTCTGGGTGCAATTCTAGACGATTGCGCTCGAAGTCTTGCACCTGGAAGGTTTGGCCTTCGATGTTTTCGCCACGCTGCGCTGTGATTGGATATCCAAATACTGGTAAGCCGCCATTTTCGCGCCAATAGCTCAACAGCCGGCCACAAACCTGAAAGTTCGTCTCTGGGAAGAACTGGCACTCGCTTGAAGGAATGACCTGTCCTGCCTGGGCGCGGAACTGGTCGCTGAGTTCGCGGGTCAGCCGCAAATAGAGATCGCCGTAATTTTCGCTGGGTTCGATATGACTGCCCTCAAAGAACTCGTTGAAGCTTGTCAGCACTACTGCAGCAGCATTACGCTCAATAGCTGTTCGCCATGTGCCGCGGTAGTAATCGCCGTTCACGCGGTCGCGGGCATGGCCATTACGCAAACGCAAATCATCGTAGCCAGGCATCACTGTCGCAATGAACGGTTTTTGCGCCCCCCGGCTCTGATTGTATGTGTCCAGACGGCTGGCGTATGATGCCATTGCACGCCCCGGTGCGGTCTCCCAACTAATATCGAAATAATAGAGCGCATCGTACACGTCCAGGTAATTGAAGTTGTCCGTACCGCCGAACCAGAACTGCTGTCGATTAGGATCGGCTATGTCGCGCAGGCGACTCCAGGTGTCGACACCGCCAAGGGAAGGCGGATTGAACCAGAAGACGACCGGCCTGCCCTGGAACGTCATATATCCTGGCTTGCTGATAAAGTCACGCTGGAGCGCTGCGAGCGCATTCGACAGGCTTTCGACGCTACGGAGCGCTTGCCATGCCGACTGGTCGGGAATAATGCCGACTTTGAGGTCGCGACCACTCGCAACAGCTAACTCTTGGAGGCGTTGGCACCGGCTGTTGAGGCGGGTTTCATCTGGACCGTACCAAGTACAGATCAATGCATCAATACCGGCGTCGTCCGCTTGTTGGATGTGGCGCTTGATGGTTTCGTCCTCGCCGCCGGAATAGCGCGGCGTTGGGAGATCGGGCATGCGGTCATAAGACCAGTCGCTATATTCCCACCAGGGGAAATAAAAAGCCATAACCGGACGATCGGAAGCGGATTGGGCTTGTGGGGCAGTAACATGAAGCGTAGCCAAGGTGAATGTAAGAAGCAGGAGTAACGTCCAACGCATGATTGGTGTGCAAGTCATAAAACTCCTCTTAACGCGAATACCGATACGCAACGTGTTTGTCAGTATACCTCAGATAAGGAAAAAAGATATAGTATTATCAACGCTTTGCCATTGTATGAGTGTAGTTTCACGGTTGCCGCCGGCACTTCTTTCTGATTGCGCCTCACGCTCCCTACCTTTCCAATTGACGATGGGGTATAATACGATATTGCGTAATGCACTCAAGGAGGCATTATGTGCCAACAGCTTGATAGTGTCTTGGTGCGCGAAGGCGTCATCGTAGCGCTTCCGTACATCTGATTACATCTGCCTCAAGGCTGTCTCCACAAACTGGACTCTCTACTGGCTTGCTACACAGCGAATATAATGTCACAATGAACTACTCGTCAGACACTCGCTACTACCTTGGCTTCAATCTGGTTAGCGGCATTGGTCCGATCCGGCTCGCTCGCCTGATCGAATATAGCGGCTCGGTCGAGGCAGCCTGGAACGCCACTTTTGGCGATCTGGCAGCAGCGGGGATGGATGCGAAAAGCAGTGCTACGCTGCTTGCCGCACGCGCTAAGCTGGATCTTGATGCTGAACTAGAACGAACAATAGCTGCTGGCGTTCGGCTGGTGACGATTGCAGACAAGGACTATCCGTCTTTGCTCGCCCAAGCGCCGTACCCGCCGCCACTGCTCTATGTGCGCGGAATCTTGGATAGCGCCGATGATTGGGCCTTGGCTATCGTCGGCACTCGTTCGCCGACCAGCTATGGCAAAGAAGTCACGTATCGTTTAGCGACAGATCTGGCAAACAGCGGGATCACGATCGTTAGCGGCCTCGCCCTGGGAATTGACAGCATCGCCCACCGGGCTGCTCTTGAAGCGGGTGGACGAACAATTGCCGTCCTGGGCTGCGGCGTGGATGTTCCGTACCCTGTGCGTAACTGGCAACTCGCCGAGCGTATTATCACCCAGGGAGCGTTGGTAAGCGAGTTTCCCTTGGGAACGAAGCCAGCGCCCACCAACTTCCCGCCGCGTAACCGTATTATCAGCGGCTTGTCGTTGGGGACGCTCGTTACCGAAGCAGGTTTCAAAAGCGGAGCTTTGATTACCGTAGATTTTGCGTTGGAGCAGGGCCGCGATGTGTTTGCTGTCCCTGGACCTATATTCAGCAAAACCAGCTTTGGCGCCAACCAGTTGATCCGTGACGGCGCCGGCCTTATTACCAAAGCCACAGATATGCTGGAAGCTCTTAATCTGGGCGTGGCGCTCGCCCAACAAGAAGTACGGGCCGAACTCCCCGACGACCCAACCGAGGCGGCACTCTTGGCCTTGATCTCGTACGAGCCACAGCATGCCGACGTGCTCGGTCGTGCCGCGCGGATGCCAGCGCCGGAGGTGGCGGCAACGCTGGCTATGCTCGAATTGAAGGGTTACGTGCGCCAGGTCGGCAATATGGAGTATGTTTTGGCCCGATAGTTCTGTCCCGTACATGTCGGCGCTGCAAGCTTATACATTACTGCTCACGTTTTGCACTTCTTTTGTCGCTGTTGACATTCGACCCGTTGGAACGTCTGCGTTGGCCTAGATTGCGCAGCGCCTCGATCTCTTCGTCGCTTACTTGCTCCGGCAGCACAAGCTTCACACGAACATATAAGTCACCACGCTCCGTTGGACGGTTGAGGCGCGGCATACCCAACCCGCGTAGACGGAATGTACGGTCGGCCTGGGTCCGCGGTGGAATGGTGAGGAACGCTGTTCTGTCGATGGTCTGCACAGGAACTTTACCTCCGCCAACCGCTGTGTAGATATCCACGGGCAACACACAGATCAGATCGTCGCTGCTGCGCTCGAAGCGCGGGTGTTGCAGCACCTCTATCGTCAGGTAGATGTCGCCGGCTGGTCCCTCATTTATCCCTGGTTGACCTAGCCCGGCGAGGCGAACCCGTGAGCCGGTGTAGACACCTGGTGGTATCTGTGCCTCAATATAGCGATCACCAAGCTGGACAGTGCGTTTTGTTCCCCAAAACGCCTCGTCTAAACTAACCTTGACCGCGATGTCGATATTGCGTCCTCGCCGCGGACCGCTTGCGCTTTCGGCGTCGAATCGCTGCCCAAAAATCGAACCGAAGAAGTCGGTGAACGGGCTATCCTGGCCAAACAAATCCTGCATGTCTTCCGGCGATGTCGACCATGTATAGGTGTATTTATCCTCTGGCGCCTGTTGCCAGTCGCCCCAATCGAATCTGTCGGACCCGCCGCGCTCTTGCCAATACTGATATTGTTGGCGCAGGTCGTTATATTTCTTGCGTTTTTCTGGGTCGCCTAAAACCTGAAACGCCTCATTGATCTCCTTGAAACGCACTTCAGCGTCTTGATCATCCGGGTTCAGATCCGGATGATATTGGCGGGCCAGTTTACGATAGGTTTGCTTTATTACTTTGTCGTCTGCGTCGGCGGCAACCCCAAGCGTAGCATAATAATCTTTGAACCCTATTTTCATTATCTCAACCCTTCCCTCTACCGCAACGTGGCGCATTGTAGGGCAACTCTATGCAAAGTCTTGTCATAAGGCAAAGCCGTCACATATACGCACAAGCCGGCATAGAATTCGAAGTACTCGTGTTCTGCATCGCCGCCATCTCGTAAACATAATATGGTTGCTCGAAACTCTCCAATAATAAGGATACGCATGTTGTGTTAGATTTGTGTTAGTGTAATACTAGGAGAAGGTTAGATTAACTCTCTTTTGTTATTTAGCTGCAAACGAAAGCAGCAGACAGGCGCTGTTGCGTATTGGGTGTAGTAGTGCAGCAGCGTAACGTCAACCGTGAAAAGACGAAACTCTATGCTATAATATGCACTAATAATGGTATTACACTCAGTGGAATAAATACCGTAAGCTTTTTCAGCAAATTAAAGTTGAGGAAAACATGACACCTATCATTGGTATTCCGTGTGGTACATTTCATGATAGAGCCTGGTGCCCGCCTTCATTTGGGCACCGTAAACCATATATCGACGCCATTGTTAACGTTGGCGGCGCACCATTACTCATTCCGCCTATCCAGGATGAAAAAGTCTTGCGCACAATCTATGAGCGTATTGACGGTTTACTCCTGGCTGGCGGGGGCGATATTGCTCCAACTTACTATGGCGAGGAACCCCACAAGCATCTTGGCCCAGTCGACGTCTTGCGAGATCAGGCCGAAATGCCTTTGGCGCGTTGGGCATTTGCCGAAGGCAAACCGATCCTAGGGATTTGTCGGGGCATGCAAGTGCTGAATGTGGCGCTTGGAGGATCGCTCTACCAGGATATTCCTGCACAGCTTGAGACGCTTCTTGAGCATAATTCCTCCTATACACGGGAGGATTGGACTTATATGGCCCACAAATTGAACCTCGACCCCGCCTCGCAACTGGCCCATGTTCTTGGCCTGCAGAATATGATGACCAACTCGTTGCATCACCAGTCTATCAAGGAACTGGCCTCGGGGTTGCAAGTGGTCGCCTGGGCTCCAGATGGCGTTGTTGAGGCCGTTGAGGGCCTTAACGGTCACTTCGTTATGGGTGTCCAATGCCATCCTGAGGCGCTCCAGGGACAGGCTGATACGCGTTGGCAGGCTTTGTTTGCCGCGTTTGTCACTAGTTGCGTCGCCTATCAGCAACAGACTCTGCTTGTCGCCTAATCTGTCACATTTATAAGCCGAAGCTTGCCTTATCACAAGACTTGCCTATGACCATCGGCGTGTATGACTCCGGGTTGGGGGGGCTGTCGATGCTCCGTGCAATACAAGCGCAGTTGCCCAACTATGGTCTCGTATACTTGGCTGATACGGCCTTCTGCCCCTATGGCCCCCGCCCTGTCGGCGAGCTGCGTCAGCGTGCGCTCGCTTGCGCGAATTGGCTTATCGCCCAAGATGTGGGTGTTGTTGTTGTCGCCTGCAATACTGCCAGTTCCGCTACTCTAGAACTTTTACGAGCCGAGTTGCCTGTTCCTGTGGTTGGTATGGAGCCGGGTGTTAAACCGGCTGTCGCTGCTACTCGCACCCGACGCATTGGGGTGCTTGCAACCGACGGAACACTGACCGGAGCACGATTTTCTTCTTTGGTCAAGCGTTTCGCTGCTGATGTTGTTGTTCATACTATTTCTTGTCCACGGCTTGTGACGCAGGTTGAGGCCGGCGATTTGGATGGCCCGGCAACCCGCAACGTATTGCGAGATTATCTCGCACCATTGCAAGAACAAGGTGTCGATACGATTGTGCTGGGCTGCACCCATTTCCCCTTTTTGAGCCCGCTGATCAATGAGATGGTTGGGCCAGGTGTGACAGTTATCGACACCAGCCCCGCAGTCGCTCAGCAGGTTGCGCGTGTTGTAACGGCGTTAGAAGCAGAGCGCAAAGTCGCCGCATTGCGCTTTGCAACTACAGGCGTACCGGAACAGGTTGCTCCAGTCCTGGCACGCTTGTGGGGAAGCGCCTATCCCATCGAGCAGGCAATCTGTTGATTTCGAAGCTGGAGTGCGTGAGGGCGTTTCGCAGAGATTAAACGAATGGGGCAATGATCACTCTTTGAGCATTGCCCCAATTTATTACTGTTGCCTGAACATTAGCCATTGCTGGTTGGCGGTTGTTCTTCAGCAGGCGGGGGTTGATTGGGATCGATGGGTGGTTGCGCCCCGCCAAACGGAGGGCTCTGCTCGGCGGGTGGTTGTGTTCCTCCAACTGGAGGACTCTGCTCAGCGGGCGGCTGCGCTCCGTCAGTGGGCGGCTGCGTTCCGTCAGCGGGCGGTGCTGCTCCATCCGCTACTGAAAGATCGTCCGGGTTCTCCTGTGTTGTTTCTTCGGGAGGCCTTGGTTTTCCATCCTCGCCCAAGTCAGCCGGGTTCGCGACGAAAATGTTTGGCCAGGGTCGGAAGCGGGTTACAAAAGTATCACGACTTACGACCGATCCCCGCTCCTTAATGATGCGCGTATAAGTGATGTCCATCCCGCCACGGGCTTTGTCGCTCTGGCGGATAGCTCCGCGTGGTTGGCCTGGGTCACTCACGAAGACGGGCGTCGGCGGCGCTGGCTGACGATTCGAGATAACTGGCCCTTCCAGTTGCACAATTCGGCCTGGATCGGCGCCATAGATCCGCACTTCGGCCACTGTAAGCCTCGTGTCCACGTAGGTTTGAATGAGAAGCCAATGGCCAGTATCATTGACAAACTTCAGGTCTGGTCCGCCGGTGAAGATTGTCGCGTCCATTCCAGGACCATCGCCATATCTGCCGTAGCCATATTTGTCGTACCAATTGATGTAGAAGGAATGGCCCCACCGCTCAGTAATAGGTAAGCCTGCCCAGAAAGCCGCCCGAAACATTGTGGTGGAGTCCTGGCAGATACCGCCGCCCCATTCAAGCTGAGTCCGATTCTGGATGATAGCATATCCTTCAACAAAGCCGTTCGAAGCATCGATTGAGCCGATGTTGTCGTTAAACGAGAATTCCTCATCTGGGGCGAGTAGGATGCCATGCAATAAGCGCATACCGGCCTGGATATTGGTGATCCGGTAAGCCGCAGAACCGCTAAAGTCGCTCCGCCCGACCGCGATTAACTCTTTGATGCCAAGCTGGTCGAGGTTTGCTGCTGTTACCTTTGTATCCAGGGTTTGGAAAGGCAGAGTGACGCTTCGATCCGATGAGTCAAGCGCAGCCAAGATCAATTTTTCGGCTTTTTCCTCATCGACGCGTGATCCTGGTTCACCAGGGCCGATAATTTTCAAGTCGCCGCCATTCCAATCGACTCGTGGATAGGCGCCTTTTTGCTCTGTCGCATCAGCGATTTCTTTGATGCGCTCACGAACTTGCTCGCGGTCCACTGTAACGACAAGCTGGTCGCCTAATCCCGACTCTTTTGGTTCACGACGGACTTGCACCAACTCCGCCAACTCGTTGAGCGACCACTGCCAAATCTTGCCATCAGCCTCAATCAAAAGCGGGCCTTGCAAAATCGGCGTAGTGATGTTTTGGGCTGCAATAACATCGACATCATTCAACATCGGTTGGAGTTCGCGCGTGCGTACGGCAACCGTCTGAGATTCTAATGTTTGAAGCGCAGCAGTAATATCGAGCAATGTTTCGTTGATAAGCACCTGACGGCCAACTATTGCCGAGATCATGCCAAGCCGCCCATCCTGGATCAGGAGTTGCGCATCGGTAGATGGCTTGTCTATTTCAGCCGCGCGTGCAAACAAATAGTTTTGCATCACTGTCTGATCTACCGTGACGCGCAATGGTAACTCTAGTCCGCTTTGCCAAACCGCCGCCACTTCACGCAGATTGGAAATCAATCCGTGGTTACGACCTGCTCCATAAGCCTGCGCTACCGATTCGTCGATTTCAAGATGAATGCCGAGATCGTCGAGCGAGGGCGTCCAGGTCTGGTCGTTATAGGTGAGAGTTAATGGCTGTTGGAGGAATGCCGCGTAGCGAGACCGTAATGTATCCTTGGCTTCTTCTGGGGTCATTTCTCCAACCGCGACGCCCCGGATCGAGAGATTGGGATAGATCAGACCGGCAAAGGTCTGATCAAGATAGAAGAGCATCCCTCCTGTCCCCAAGACGATGGCAAGCAGCAGCATGAGCGCTTGCCAGATCCAACGCCTGCGTGGACGTGGTGAGCGTGCATGGGGGCGAAGGGGCGGCACTTCACGTCGGGATTGGCCTGACGACTCCTGCCTGTGAGACCAATCGCCGGCATTTGGCAAGGGTTGCATAGGGTGGATTTCTGCCTCGGAACGGTGATCCAACGGACCGAATTGGGGAGATTGCTCAACCGACACGATACCTCCTGGCAACACACAGCAAAGACGCGCACTAACAACAACTATACGCACAATCGCCAGTGGTGTCAATGAGGAAGGAATGAAAAATCCTAAATATACTGCATAGTCAGTCACTATGCGAAGTTAAAGTTTCGTTACTTGACAGTGCTCTACAATGCCGTTACCATGGCCTTGATACACTAGAAGATGTATATTTTGCAGCGAGAAAGCGGTTGGCTCGACGAATTGCGATTTGTCGAGCCGTCATGAGTGCAGCGCTATCGCTTGCTGGCAAGTAACTGGATTTCTACAAGCTTGATGTACTGCTTGTTATTATCGCGACAATATGTGGTTTATACTCCAGTCAATATTATTGAAGACGGGGCGTTGCTCTACCATCAAAGGTATTGACTGCGGAAACCGATCACTTCTTGTTAAGACTCCGCCGGATCGCCGATCTGTACTGTCCCCGTATTGCGCAGTTCGACACTTTTGGCAAGTACTGCAGTGCATCCTATCGTTCTATCATGCGGGTGCTGTTACTACAATCGACCTCAGAGCAATTCCTGCATCATCTCGCCGCAGACAGCGCGCATTGCTTGTGTGCTGAGCTTATCTTGCTGATCTTCCAACAGTCTAAGGCTTTCGATCGCGATACAAAGTCGAATGTTGCTCTGCCTGATACGCAGAGATCAATCATACCACCCCTATTTGGTTCACACGCCGCAGTGTTTATCGCTTACGCACAGCGGCAGTGCCAGACGCTACGATCGTTTACTACGATCTTGAAAAATGCGGGCATAACCCCAGCGTTTTATCATTGTTATGATCATGTAGATTCGGTGAAACCCACAGTGTAACCGTGCCTTAGCTCGAAAGGACGAGGCGCTTTGTCCGACGCCGAACTTGTTGTTCGCCTAAAAAACCGCGAAGATGAAGCCTACCGTGAGGTTTTGGAGCGGAACAGTGATCCGCTCTACGCATATATCTATGGTATTACGGGCGATATACAACTCAGCCAAGATATTCTGGGCGAGACCTTCCTGCGTATGGTCGAGCGTATCGACACCTATGTCTACCAAGGCGCGCCCTTCAAAGCCTGGCTATATCGAATTGCGCACAACCTAGCGATTAACGCCGTCAAGCATGCACGTTTCACGGTCAACACGCCTGACCTGGAACATGTCGCCCGGCCAATCACTGACCCGGCAATTCGCATCTCGACCCGCCTTGAAGAGGAAGAGTTGCGACTAGTGCTGCGAGCGGTTTTGCTCGAATTGACCGAGGAGCAACAGCAAGTTATTGCCTTGCGCTTCGTAAGCGGGCAGAGTCTCGCCGCTTCGGCGAGAATTTTGGGAAAGACAGAGAATGCAGTCAAACAGATGCAGTTCCGCGCTTTACGAGCGCTGGAGCGCCTCATAGAACGACGGACTCGCCATGATGGATGAGAAATTAGCCGATATTTTTGCAACGTGCCTCCAGCGTCTAGAGGCGGGAACAACGTTGGACGATTGCCTGGCGGCCTACCCCAACGAGCGAACCGAACTCGAGGGTTTGCTGCGAGTTGTCACGGGTATGCGCGCCTTGCCGCGCCCGGCGATGCTTCCGGCAGCAGCGCGCGCCGCTTTGGAGACGCGCGTGCTCGCCCAGGTCGCCGACCAACGCTCAGTCGCTAAAACATTGCAACCTTCGCCTGCCGTGTCTAGCGGTCATGCAATGGACCCCGGTTCATACCTAGCGGGTATGGTGCGGGCGTTGGGGTATCGCGGGCCTTTATCCCTAACCTGGCTGCGTCTTGGTGCAGCGATGGCTGCTCTGTTGCTGGCATTGATGTTGGGGACCGGTGTGTTTGCAGCAGCGCGGGCGATCATCAATACCGCCTCAACGACACAACCTAAATCGGCGGCTCTTACGCCTGCAACCGACTTTTTGCTCAATGGCCAGATCGAGCAGCTTGGTTCCCAGAGCCTGGTTATGAAGGGATTCACGATTGCTTTTGATGCGCAGACCGTGATCAGCGGCGCCCCTGTGGCTGGAGCAACGGCGAATGTGCGTGGCATCATTCGTGATGACGGAACGCTATTGGCCCAAGATATTCTTATTGAAGGTCAAACGGCTCAGCCAACGGCGCCACCCGTAGCAGCGAACCCTGTTGCGCCGCCGACGGCAACGCCTGCGCCGCCAACGGCAACGCCTGCGCCGCTGCCGCCGACTGAACCGCCGACGGCGACGCCCGTGCCGCCTCCACCGCCGACAGCGACGCCTGCACCGCCAGTTGTAGCTACCGAACCTTTTGCCCGCCTACACCAAATACTAAAGAATGGTCGAGCCGAGGGCCTGGCTGGAAATGAGGGCGATGAGCTTATTAAAACTTTTGATAAAGCAGCGGCGGCCTTTGCCGATGGCAACGAGCGGAAAACAACTCGCTATTTGCGCGATCTCTTCCAGATGCTGCAGAGTAGGGCGCGCAAAGGCAAAATCGATTCGGGTTTTGCCCAGCAGGCGGAGCTGGCGATTGTCGAGATCGCAACCTACTACCAACTGCCAGACTTGCTGGATGGCGGTGGTGGTGAAGAAGAAGAAGAAGAAGAAGAAGAAGACGATGATGATGATGATGATGATGACTAGTAAGCAGGGAGCTTGAATACGATACGATTTTGCGTTATGGCTTTCGGCTTTACAGGTTGATCAAATAACGGGGTGACGATAGTGGATTAATATTTTGCGCCTACCTCCATCGTTTAGCCGGAAAGTATAAATAGATTCCTATTCTGCAAAATCGACCCGTAACCTCCAATACTGTAAGTTGTTATAGCTATAACGGCGCGATACGATGTAAGCGTCAGCGTATACTATTCCAACATTTGGTTAAGGAGAACGAAGATGCTCTGGCTCATCCTCATCGTACTGATGATCCTCATTCCTGTCTTTGCTGGTATTCAGGTGTGGCGGGAAACGCAGCGGATGTCTCGCATAGCAGATACTATTGGCACGACTGATGAAGCCGCCTCTGGGTAATGTATCGAGCTGCTCAGGACAATGCGATCATTCCGGATAGAGTAGTTTAACCGACTGTAACACGCTCAAACTTTGCCTGTTTGGTCAGCAAGACGGACGCACCTGTTTGTGTTAGGTAAAATGTAATTCCTGGGAGGAAAGCCTTATGGTGTTTCTCAAGCGTTTAAGCCTTGTAACCAGAGTCAAACATACAGCTGGGCAAGGTGCATGAAGAGGAGCAAGATACGGTGTCAACTGCGAAGCTGATTGGCGCAAGGCTTGGGGGGTATGAGGTAAAGGATCTCCTCGGCAGCGGCGGCATGGCGAGCGTCTTCCGCGGCTTTGACCCCAACCTGCAGCGACTGGTCGCGATCAAGGTGCTTTCGTTGACGGCAGCGGCGATGCCTGGCTTCACTGATCGTTTTCGCCAAGAGGCTCGACTTATCGCCAATCTACGTCATCCCAATATTGTCCATATCTATGATTTTGGCGAGGAACGCGGCCTCATCTATATGGTGCAAGAGTTGCTGCCCGGCCCAACGCTGGAGCAACGTATGGCTGATGTATCGCGCCGTCGGGCGCGCCTTGCCTCCGATGAGATTATAACCATTATCACCCAGTTGGCCGGTGCATTGGACGCCGCCCATGCTGCTGGGGTCATCCACCGTGATGTAAAGCCGGCAAATGCGCTCTGGAATGCCATTGGAGCTTTGGTGTTGACGGACTTCGGGATCGCGAAGAATACGGTCGCCCCGGTTAATCAGACCCAGGCGGGTATGGTTATGGGCACACCAACCTATATGTCGCCGGAGCAGAGTCAGGGGACAGCGCTGACATCGGCTACCGATATCTATTCTCTCGGCGTTGTACTCTACGAGCTGATCGCCGGCCAGGCGCCGTTCGAATCACCTACACCGGTCGGGGTCTTGATTCATCATATCCAGACACCGCCGCCTTCCCTGCACTCACTTCAGCCTGATCTGCCGGTCGCAGTCGATGCCGTGGTGCAGCGCGCGTTGGCCAAAGACCCGGCAGCGCGATTTAGCAGCGCTGGCGAGTTGGCCCAAGCGCTCCAGCGCGCCTGGACGTTTGAGTCTGATCCGGTTAGCGTTGAGCAACCCCAAGCCCTACATCAGCAAGCAACCCAAGCTTGGGCGTCGCGCCAATCACCACCCAGCCCTCCGCCTGCTCCATTGGTAGCGCCGCGCACCGCGCCGCCGCCAGCGCCGATGATGCAGCATTCCTCCCCCAGGATTAGTCAGCGCACCTCATTGTTGTTGCCGATACTCGGCGCGTTGTTGTTCCTGTTCTTTGCCTGTGGGGCGTTTCTGGCCCTGCGCGACGGTTCTACTGTCGCTCCTGCAACGATCGGCCAAGGAACGACAAGCCCCTCAATGACGACAGGCCCTGCTGTGTCCGCCGAGATCCATCAACCGAGCGTGATCACCGATCCGCCGCCGGCTGGCCCCGTTGCCGAGTTGCAAACCCTTTTCTCCAACGGTATTGCCGATGGCAGTATTGGCTCAGGCGGCGAGGCGCTGCTTACTGCTCTCAACGAAACTCAACAAGCCCTTGAACAGGGCGACACTGCCACAGCGACAACTCACCTAACTGAACTGCAACAAAACTTGCTGCGTGCGGTCAATGATGGTAACATCCCACACGAGCTGATGCGGCAAGCCATGATGGGGATCAACACGATTGCCAGTGACCACGGGCTTACGCTGCCGTTATCGGTGGAATCTCGCTAATCGTCGCGCGAGGAAGGACACGAGCGATGACCACCAACTCGTGGTTGCGCCGGCTCGGCGGTCGCCCGTTGGAGCTAGAGTTGCTGATTACGGCGAGCTTGTTGCTCGTTGCTGGGCTAGGAGCGATCATCCTCGGAACCGGCGATGGCGTGCGCTGGATGGATCTGGCTATCGCCGGCGCCTTTGTCGGCCTGTTCGTGAGCTTGAGCATCGCGCTTGCCCTGCGCGGCTGGGGAGAAGATCCCATCCTGTTGCCTCTGGCGGCCTTCCTTGCCGGGATCGGTATGATCATGACCCGGCGGTTAGAACCGGATCTCGCGGCGCGCTATGGCGACCTCTATGGTAGTATCGCTCTCAAACAAGTCATCTGGGTGTTTGCCGGCGCGGCAGTGCTCGGCGCGGTGAGCTTTGTGCCCTGGCCCTTACGCTGGCTACGGCACTATCGCTACAGTTGGCTATTGCTTGGTCTGGTGCTTGTCGCCCTCACGGTATTCTTTGGGGTCGAGCGCAATGGGGCGCGGCTTTGGCTCGATCTCGGCCCGTTCCAACTTCAACCCGTAGAAGTGCTCAAGATCCTGCTGGTTATCTATCTGGCGACCTATCTGGACGAGCGCCGGGATCTGATCGGGCGAGCCTCATACCGGGTAGGGATGTTTCAGCTTCCGCCCCTCCCGTACCTGCTGCCCCTCGGCGCGATGTGGGGACTGACAATTGGGCTGATCATCGTGCAGAAAGATCTGGGCGCGGCGCTGCTCTTCTTTGTGATCTTCTTGGCAATGATCTACCTGATCACTGGACATGCCTGGTATGTGGGCGCCGGTCTTGCGGCGTTCGCCGTCGGGGCTGCCGCACTCTATCCGGTCTTCGGTCACATCCGCGTTCGTGTTGATGCTTGGAGCGATCCCTGGGCTGATCCCACCGGAGGCGGTTTTCAAATGGTGCAAGCGCTCTACGCGCTGGCGAGCGGCGGATGGGCTGGCGTTGGGCTTGGGCAAGGCGATCCGACCTCTGTGCCCGAGAGCCACACCGACTTTATGTTTACCTCGATTGGCGAAGAGTTGGGGCTGATTGGCGCGTTGGGCGTCTTGCTCTGCTATGCGTTATTCGCACTGCGCGGCTGCCAGATAGCGCTGCGCGCCCAGAGCGGGTTCCAACAGCTTCTGGCTGCCGGCCTCACCACCGCAATTGTGGCCCAGGCGCTGATCATTACCGCTGGCACAACCAATCTCATCCCGCTTACGGGCATCACCTTGCCGTTCATCAGCTATGGCGGCTCGTCGACCCTGGTGAATTTTGCAATGGTTGGAATCTTGCTGCGCATTTCCGCGTTGCACAAGCCGCCACAGTTACAATGAGTTTGGGGAAGCTATGCAGCTCGCACGTTGGCGCACTCCAATCGCCTGGTTTGCCGTTCCGCTTGGCCTAGTGCTGATCGGCTCAGGATTATTCCTGGAAAACACGGATCAATGGCGCTTGCACTTGCTGGTTGGCCTCTGGTTGCTCTCGTTGTTGCCGCGCGCCAGCTTTGCTCAGCGTATGCCGGCGGTAGCGCGCAGCCTCAGCCGCTTGGCCCTGGTCTGTTGCTTGGGGTTCGCCGCTGTAGCGCTGCAACTCACCCGCGAGCAGGTCACCCAGGCGGCGCATACCCGCGAGCGCGTGACCGCGCTGCGCCAAACCGTACCCCAGCCCAATGACCAGACCGCGCTGCGTCCAGGTGATCGCACTGCACTGGGCAGTGGCCGTGTTTGGCCGGTAGCAAGCGAACCAGTTACTCGTGGCCTCATTCTGGATCGTAACGATGTTGTGCTGGCCAGCAACCAGGACGGGCGTCGAGTCTACCCCAATCCAGACCTGGGGCATATTGTCGGCTTTCAAAGCCGGCTGTACGGCGTTAGCGGCATCGAGGCCAGCTTCGACGAGGCGCTTGCCGGGGCGAACACTCTGGCGCCAACCGCGCTGCTCGAGGCGCGGCTGCTCGGAACAACGCCGCCCGCTACCGCAGGCGCTAACGTTCATCTCACCCTCGACAGCAGCCTTCAGCGGGCGGCGCAAGCGGCGCTGGGCGAACGCCCTGGCGCCGTTGTGTTGCTCGATACGCAGACTGGCGCGATCCTGGCCATGGCCAACTATCCGCGTTTCGACCCGAACCAGTTGGTGCTAGCGGCACAGGCTAGCCAGGCCGATGTCGATGCACTGCAGTCAACCTGGTCCGCCCTTACAAGCCGAGGCGATAGCCCATTGCTCAATCGCGCCGCCCAGGGGCGCTATCCCCCCGGCTCGGTGATCAAAACGCTGACTGCAGCGGCAGCGCTCGATGCCGGCGTCTTGAGCGGACCAGAGGCGCGGGTCACATGCCCGAACCGCCTGACCACGGAGAATGGCGCCCCGCCGGTGCGTAACGCCGTTGAGGATTTGAAGCGACGCACCGGCAACCCTTCCGATTTGCTGCGGGTCTATGCCTTCTCGTGCAATACCGCCTTCGCCCAGATCGGGCTAGCGCTTGGCGCCGACCGCTTTGGCGACTACGCGACGCGCTTCGGTTTGGGCTATGCTGACGCGGCTGCGGGAGTGGCCGATTTGCGCGAGTTGCCTGCCGATGTGGGCAGTATCGCCGGTAGCGCTGCGTTCTTGCAACGCCCGGTCGCCCTGGCCGATACCGCGTTCGGTCAAGGGCAAGCCCTCGTCACTCCGCTGGACATGGCGCGGATGGCGGCAGTAATTGCTAACGAGGGCAAGCTCATGCGGCCATACATCGTGCAGGAGGTGCGCTCCGGCGACCAGGCGCAGTATACAGCACAGCCGGAGGTGATTCGCCAGGCGATTTCGCCGCAGAGCGCTCGGGCGATGCGTACGGTGATGCAGCGGTCGGTCGAAATCGGGTATGCGAAACCGGTTGCTCTGCCTGGGGTCAACATTGGCGCCAAGACGGGCACTGCCGAAGCCCCCAGCAGAGCGCCGCATGCCTGGTTTGTGGCGTTTGCGCCCGTCGAACAACCCCGCTTTGCGATTGCCGTTATTGCCGAGCGGGGCGGAGAGGGAAGCCGAGCCGCACTGCCGGTAGCGCGCACAGTGCTCGCTGCCGCCTTTGGAGTTCAGCCGTGATCGAAAGACAAACTGGAGTAAGCTGGCAGCAGGCTGTTGCCAAGATCATGCTGGCATTCGTGGTGATAACGCCACTCGCTAGCTGCGCCAGTCTGCCAGGTCTCGACTCGGGGCCGCCGCCCGCCCCGACCTCCGCCCTTGCGCCGTATGATGCAGCCATCGCCGCTGCTGAGGCGGAAAACGACGATGTGCTCAAGGCGGTAAGATACTACGAGCGCGGCAATGTGCTCTTCGATCGGGGCGACCCCGCAATGGCGATTGCCGACTATGATCAAGCGCTGATCCTGGACCCGACCAACGCTCGGGTACACAACAACCGCGCGCTGGCACACGCGGCGCTGGGGCAGGTCGATCAGGCGCTCGCCGATTATACCGAGGCGATTCGGATCGACCCGAACTATACGCGGGCCTACAAGAACCGGCTAGTTTTGCTGGAGCAGCGCGGTGATTGGGCGACGATGGCAGATGACTACGCCACGCTGGCAATGCTCGATCCAAAGAATGCCGCCGACTACTATTACCGGCAAGGGAGTGCGCGTTATGGATTACGCGATCTTGCCGGGGCGCGCCAGGCCTTTGATGCCGCACTCGCACGCGACCCGCAGCATGTGGACGCCTTCTATGAGCGCGGCCTGGTGCGCTTTGCAGAGGGACAAGCAACAGAGGCGATTGCCGACTTCGATGCGGCGCTGCAACTAAGCCCGCGGGCTGTCAACGCCTATTACGCTCGCGGCCTAGCCTATAGCGCTTCCGGTGATCATACCCGCGCGATCAATGATTTTACCAGGGCGCTGGAGTTAAAGCCCAATGATGCGGCGGCGCTGCTGGGTCGGGCGGCGGCGGCGCAGGCGCTTGGCGACGATGCTCGCGCAAACGCCGATCTCGATCGCCTGGCTTCGCTGCCGTTGGACGATACCCTGCGCCTCACGTATGAGCTGCTGCAACAATAGAGGTGAGGCGGCGAGGCGGTGATGCGAGAAAACGCAGAGACGAGGAGACGAAGAGATGACGAGGTATTTCTCCCTCCCCATTGAGACGTTGGTCCGGTATATCTGATCAATCCCCATCTGACTGACGTCGCGCCCGGAAGCGGCTGACCTTGGCTCGGTTCCCACAGGTTTGCATATCACACCAGCGGCGGCGGCGATTCCGGCTGGTGTCCAGAAAGAGTAGTGCGCAGTCTTCAGCCGCACACTGGTGGATCATCTCCCGCTGATCCGAAGTCAGTAACTCAGCCGCGGACAGGGCAATCGGCCATACCACACGATCAAGCATTAGCGGCTGCTCAATCCATCCCCAACTGAAACCATTATTGCTTGCAATAAACGTACGGTGGCTCAGCGCAACGGCGAGCGCCTGCTTGATGCTCTCGAGATCTTTCTGCGCAGGTTGCTGCTTGATGGAGATAGCTGTGAATACACGATAAATCGCTTCGCGCAGGGTCATCGCCTCGTTGAGAACAACTGCTGCGTCGGCGGGGCGCCGCACGGCGGCATTGCGCAACTGATTGGCCAGATCGGGATTCAAGAGCGCAGTCTCTTGGCCGAAACGAACAAGCTCATCGTAGCTGGTCAGGAATTCCTTGCGCTGTTGTTTGAGACGCCAACGCAGTGTTTGGGTGAAATCCAGGCACAACGCCCCAGCGCCCAATCTAAAACCAACCTGGCTTGATCGCGTCTGTGTCATACATTGCCTCGTTCTTGTAACCAATAAAGCGCTCTTGACAAGTTACAATTATATCATATATAATTGTAACCTCTAAAATTAATTTTAGAGGTTACAACGGATATTACAGAAGGAGGAGGAGCGATGACAACCAAGTGCTTTGATGATATTCAGCAATCAGGACAAGCCACCGCTGTTCGCCCCGTCGAATCCAAGCAGCAAGCCAGCGTCGAAACTCCGGGAGCGATCATCGAGAGAGCGCGGACTGTTGCCAAGCAACCACGACCCATTCTCTCGTGGAGCAATGTTGTCTTTCAGCGCGGATACTGGCTCAAACGCGGCGTGTCGCCCAAGAAGATGGGCTGAAGGTGTTACGGAGCTTGTAGCCTGTTCGTCATCTCGCAGCAATGAAATCATGCCCCAAACAGCATATAATATCCATGAATGCAGTTCTACCGAGTTGTGTTCGCGGCGTTCCAGGCTCTGCGTTGATCGTCGCGGACCTTCGGGCTGATTTACGGCGGTCAGCCGGATGCGGGGGGTTATCCGCCGATCATTACGTTCTGGACAAAATCGCCTACGTGAGGTACAATCCTGCCTCCAATGAAGTATCTACATTTTATAAGCTATACATTCCTATTGCTTCTGCTCGTTGCCTGCGAAATCGAGGGCGGAGTTCCTTCGCCTTCGACTCCTGGCGAAGGAGCCTCGTCTACCCAATCAGTTGCTCCAGTCGCACTGTCAACGATGGACTCCCTTGCCACCGGTTTCCGGATTGGCCTGCTGGATGAACCCACCGATCTTTTGCCCTACTATAGCGATACAACCGACCTGCGGATCACCGCGCCGATAAGTGAAATACTTTTCCCCGAGCCGCTGCCGGCCTTGAACTACACCTACACGCCGACAGGCGTCTTGGAACGGGCGCCGTCGTTCGAGAATGGCGATATAGAGTTGCGCCCGGTGGAGGTCTATCTCGATGCGACCGGCGCGATCACGGTTACGGCGACAGATGTGATTACCACGCGGCAACAACTTGTGGTCACCTATCGCTGGAATCCGGCGCTACGCTGGTCTGATGGAACGCCAGTGACAGCCGGCGACTCGGTGTTCGCCTACGAGCTTGCCAAAGAATTGCCCCTCGGCGAAGATCTGCGTAGCCGTATGGGACTTCTCGAAAGCTACGAGCAGGTGGATGAACACATTTCGCGTGCCACGCTGAAACCGGATTATACCGACCCCATGTATATTCAGACTGCCTGGACGCCGCTTCCGCGCCACCTGCTCCAGAACGTGCCTGCCGCCGACTTGCTCCAGAGCGACTATGCTTTGCAACCGACGGGATACGGACCTTTCATGATTGAAAGCCGTGAGCCTGGCGCGATTCGTATGGTGCGTAACCCTCACTATTTTGGAGCAGCGCCGCTGGCCGAAACGGTGTCATTTGTCTTTCTCGCCAGCATCGAACAGATACACTCGTCGGTCCTCGGCGGTAGTCTAGACGTTGCAGTCACAGACAAGACAAACAGCGATCACCTCGCAGCGCTGGATCGTGATGCGCAAAATAGTGCGCTTCGCGTGGCCTACACGCCTAGTCCAGTTTGGGAACATCTGAACTTCAATCTGGATGTTCCTCTGTTGCAAGACATTCGGGTGCGCCAAGCCATCGCTCACGGCATCAATCGCCAAGGGATGATCGATGCGTTATTGGGCGGGCATACGCCGGTACTCGATAGCTGGGTGCTCCCAGGACAGTGGGC
>JAKSDJ010000064.1 GCA_022360155.1 Chloroflexales bacterium
CAACGACGAGATGGATGCTGTTGGTGGGAAAGAAAGGAACGAAAGTGCGCAAGGTGAGCGCAGCAGCTGTGATATCTTGCGGCGGAATGTCATGCGTTATATCGACCAACTGAGCGTTGGGGCAAATACCGAGGATGACCCCTTTCATGACGCCGACATAGCTATCACGCAACCCAAAATCAGTTGTAAGGGTGATAATTGGTCGCTGCATAGCATATCTCTTGTAGAATAACCGCTAGCTACAAACTAACAGATTGCGGCAAAACTTTTCGTGGGACTATCATCTGTAGGATTGTCTGAGCGTAGGAAGCCCCTACTTCTCTTCCGGCGACGTGTGCTGCCACCGGAAGAGAATGGGGCTGGCGACCTCCGATTAAACATCAAAGAGCAAAACCTTATTGACTGCTTACAGCCGCTTCAATGGGACGGCGCCTAAACCAGGTCTCCCACTCCCGGTGCTCCCAAACGACCAGCAATTGTGCAGCGTTGAAGATCGACGAGTATGTTCCGCTGATCAACCCGATCAGCAAAATAGTCACAAATTCGCTGATGGTTGTGCCGCCGAACAGCAAAAGCGCCGTCAGGGTAAACATAGTCGTGAGCTGGGTGTTAATCGAACGGGGCAACGTTTGAACGATGCTATGATTGACGATGTCGTCGAAGGACTCGCCGCCTCGGCGTTCGATCAGGTTCTCACGGATTCGGTCGAAGACCACAATCGTATCATGGACCGAGAAGCTAAGAATGGTGAGTAGCGCGGTTAAGAAGAGCGCATCGACTTCCATCCATCCGAAGGTTCCCAGGATTGAGGCAATCCCCAGGATAAGAAACACATCATGCAACATCGCTATGATGGCGCAGATGCCATAGCGAACGGGATGCGGCGCTCTGCGGAAGGCTATCGTCAAGTACGTCAGAATGACGAGCGAGGCGCTAATTACCGCAATAACCGCCCAGCGAGTCGATTCTTGGCTGACGGTCGCTCCAACGCTTTCTAGGCGTTCACGATTGACCTGACCAAATTCTGCGGTCAATGCATCGACTATCTGTTGAGATTGGCTGTTCGGATCGGTGCCGCTAAGCGACTCGCCAGTGCGGACGAGGGCAGCTGGGAGTGTTTGGTCTTCTATCGTAAGTTCACTCAGTTGGACTTGCGGATTTTCAAAGCCATTTTCGATAAAGACTTGTCCTATATCGGCGGTGCTAAGCTCGTCAATGCTCCGCTCGCGAAAGGTTACTTCCCAGAGCGTTCCGCCGCTGAAGTCGATTCCGGCGCGCAGCCCTAGTGAGAACTGCCCAGTCGTCACCATAGGGTGAAGCAGTAGAAAATAGAACCCTGGCAAGATAATGATCAGAGATAGGGTAAACCACCAGTAGCGATGGCGGACGAGACTTTCCATAATGCAAGAACTCCTGGCTCAGACTGTTTCTGGTTCGGCTGATACTTCAATGGGTTTGGGCACGTTCCGATCCAACGCGAAGAGCCATGGGTTATTGGCAATGCCAAGCGGAACGATCAGGCGTAGAAAGGTACGGGTCATCACCACAGCGGTAAAGAGGCTCAGCAGAACGCCTAGCCCCAGAGTTATGGCAAATCCGCGAATAATACTGACGCCAAAGTTACTGCCAAACCAGAGGAGGATTGCGCTCGTAATCAAGGTTGAGACGCTGGAGTCGCGAATGGCGGGCCAGGATTCTTTGAAGCTGGGCTCGATCGCCGCGCGCAGATCTTTACGCCGACGGTACTCTTCACGCAGGCGTGCGAAGATGAGCACATTCGCATCAACCGCAAGACCAATCGAAAGAATAAAGCCAGCAATACCCGCCAGGGTCAGTGTAATCGGGATAAGCCGATAGAGAGCAAAGCTAATTGCCGTGTAGATCAGCAAGGCGACAACGGCGATAACCCCGGGCAGCCGGTAAAAAAGGATCATAAACAGGGCCACAACAGTTAAGCCAACTACGCCCGCGATGAAGCTAGCTCGCACCGACTCATTACCAAGTGTTGCGGTAACGGAACGGTTGGTCTCGACTTGTAACGGAACCGGCAGGGCGCCAAACTTCAACTGATTGTAGATCCGGTCGCGGTCGTCGTTGCTGTTTGTGGTGATAATACCGCTACCGTCATTCAGCGGCGCGTCGATGACCGGGCAACTGACGATCACATTGTCGAGAACGATACACATCGGCTGCCCGACATTTTGGGCGGTGAATCGGGCCAGGCTCTGCTGTGACTCGCCGCGGAAGGCAAAGGCCACTGATGGTCGATTGCCAGTTGGACCGCCCTGCCCGGAAAAGGCGGGCTGCACAGCATTGGTGTCCAGGTCTTCGCCGAAGGCAATAGTGTTATACACCGGCCCCTGAACTGTGGTTGGGGGGGCAGGTACAACGCTGTCGGTGATAACCTGGGTAGCTTGGGGAGGCGTTGGTTCAGGGTTGCTGGTGGTGCGCACAATCTGGCCGTTGGGGAGATACTGCCCCTGAGGATCGATAAACTCGAGTTGGCCGGTGCCGCGTAGCGTCTCGACCGCTTGATCCGGATTGTCAACCCCTGGCAGTTCGACGATAATGCGGTCGTTCCCGGCGATTTGGACAACGGTTTCGCCAACACCCAACGCATTAACCCGGCGTTCGAGCACGCCGGCGGCTGTTTGCATTTCTTCACTGGTCACTTCGGCGCGTTCAGAGCGTAACAAAACTTGGATTCCACCCTGCAAGTCCAGCCCCAAACGGGTGCTCACATCACGCCCCAAAAAATTGTTGTCTGGTGCAAAATCGATCCACAATGCAAGACTGGTCAACACAAGTATTAATAACAGCGAATAGAGCTCTCTACTTCGCACGATAGCTTTTTACTCCTTTCCCAAACCAAGTATCATTGCATTATAGGTTCAGGCTAGAACCCTGTCAAAGCGCATCCCCGACGCTACTTTGCTACAGCAGACGGGGATACATGAAGAGCCTTTGAAATGAGGCAAAACGAGTTCAATACAAATCTATTATTGTAAACCGTCGTTGTTGGCGGGCGTAGATGCATAATATTACTCGTTGGCTGCGGCAAGAGCAGCCTCAATTGCGGCAACAAGCTCAGTGCTGTCAATTGGATCGCTGCCGTTCACGATGAATGAGGGTGTGCTCGAAACGCCAACTTGCGCGGCGACTTGGCCAGCCTGAGCAACTTGTGTCGTGTACTTGCCGCTGTTGAGACAGCTCTCGAACTCGCCGCGATTCAAGCCAATTCCTGCAGCGTAGGAAGTAAACTGGTTGACTGGCGAACTCAAAGCCGCCCACTCGGTTTGGCGCGCGAAGAGGACATCGTGCATTGGCCAAAAGCTATCTTGCTCGCCGGCGCAACGCGAGGCCTCTGATGCTTTAACCGAATTGATATG
Organism: Chloroflexales bacterium; assembly: GCA_022360155.1. Taxonomy (GTDB): domain Bacteria; phylum Chloroflexota; class Chloroflexia; order Chloroflexales; family Chloroflexaceae; genus JAKSDJ01. The sequence continues at coordinate 3,390 of JAKSDJ010000064.1, forward strand.
TTGGCTCAATGGCAAGTCGTGGTAAATGAATTGGACTTTGCCGGTTTCGACATAATCTCGCGTGATATCTTGCCCCAATGTACCGGAAAAGGCCGCACAGGCCGGACACTGGAAGTCCGAATAATCAATGACCTTCACTGGTGCATCGGGGTCGCCTTTATAGTAAAAGCCTTCGGGCGTCGTCCCTACTGGAGCATTCACTGGGGTGACAGTAATCTGTTCAACTTCAGGCGTGTTGAACCCGCCACTCACGGCGACTGTAATCAGAAAGGCGGCGCCCATGATCACGACAGCGCCAATCACCCAGTAGAAGATGCGCAGCGATTGAGTGCGTTTTGCAGCCTGAACGCGGCGACCACGCTGGCTTTGTGAGCTCATTCTTGTTTCCTCCGAAAATGTTATCGTCCTGTGATATCTAAGATTAAGATGCACCGCCGACGTCAATGCAGATCGCGCCGCATGAGCATACTTGGATTGGGAGTAAGCCTCTGCCGTCTGTGGAGGCTTATAGCTGTCTGATTGTCAGGCTGGATCTGGGCTTCAATGAAGGCGCAGCCCTGACCAGCCGCACGTTGGCAGGCGTAGTCTAGCATGCTTGCGCCGATACCCTGCTTTCGCGCTTCGGGCATGACGTACATGTCTTCAAGCGCGGCATAGGGCGCTGCAGCGTGCGTTGAGAGTCGATAGTTGATCTGTAAACACCCGACATTCTGACTGTGCTGTTCAGCGATAATGAAATCGCTGAAACCGCTGGTTAGAAGGGCGTGGATCAATTCAGTCAACGGGTCAAGCTCAGGCTGTAATTGATCCCCTTTCTCGACGATAAGCGCCTGAATAAGGAGCGCCAGGGCTTTAGCATCGTCCGGGGTACACAGCCGCACCGCGAATAGTTCCTGGAATTGCACAATACTGCGTTCCGTAAGCGTTTTCGATCGCCTGCTTGATCTTTATAAGTCAGGTTCATTATAGCGGTGGGATGGTTGTGCGTCAAACTCGATCTGATGCATCCTAGTGCTGTGACAGCCGACTGAATATAGCAGAGAGAGACTGAAGCCTTTCTATTCCTATCTGACAAAAGACCTATTATTGACAGTCGAGGCGTAACCCCTATACAATGCAGCAATGGATGAAGCATCGATATCGATAGTGTTGATAGGAAAGTATGTCTGCACATCATAAACACTGGCATCTGCGCGAGCCTGCACCGCCGGAGTTGGCTGAATGTTTAGGTTGCAGCCAAGTTATTGCAACATTGTTGCACCAGCGCGAGCTGTGTGAACCGGATGCCGTGTCGGAGTTTCTGCACGCAGAATATCCAAGCGGTCTACATGATCCTTTTTTGATGAAAGGTATGTCCGAGGCAAGCGAGCGTATTGGAGCGGCGATTACCAATCGTGAGCCAATGGCGGTATATGGCGATTTCGATACCGATGGAGTCACAGCCGTGGCTCTGTTGCAGCAGGCTCTTACCGCGATGGGCGGTGTGATACAGCCGTATATTCCTCATCGTACGCGCGAAGGTTATGGCCTGAATAACGTAGCTGTCGAGCAACTGGCGGCAGAGGGCGTGCGCTTACTGATTACGGTGGATTGCGGGATTGGGAATGTGTCAGAAGTTGCGCGCGCCCAGGTATTGGGTCTTGATGTCATTGTCACCGATCACCACCATCCCCCGGCAACATTGCCGGAAGCCCTTGCTGTAGTCAACCCCAAGCAGCCGGGCTGCAACTATCCCTACAAGCAGCTTGTCGGTGTTGGGGTCGCTTATAAGCTGGTTCAGGCTCTCTTCAAGCGCGGGTTTCGTCTGCAGGGCTTGCGTGGGCGCGACTTGCTCGATGTCGTGGCGCTGGGTACAGTAACCGATATGGGGCCGCTCAATGGCGAGAATCGCATTCTCGTGAAGGCCGGCTTGAAGGCCATCAACACAACGGAACGCCCTGGCTTGAAAGCCTTGATCGAAGTCGCCGGCCTGGCGTTTGGCCACGTTGATGCCATGGCCATAGGGTTTATGCTAGGCCCGCGGATCAACGCCGCCGGACGTCTCGACGATGCCGCTCGCGCCTACGACCTCCTCCTGGCTGACAACTATGCGGCGGCGCAGCGTCTGGCTCAGGAACTCAACCAGGCGAATCGCCAACGCCAAGAACTGACCAAGCAAGTTCAGGCTGCAGCCCGCACGCAAGCTGAGCTGACCGGCAAGCACCAGCAGCGTATTGTTATTCTCGATGGCGCCGACTATCCGGCGGGGATTGTGGGGCTGGTTGCAGGGAAACTGGTCGAGGAATGGGCGCGTCCAGTTTTGCTGATCGAGCGTGGCGCACACGAGTCGCGCGGGTCGGCCCTCTCGATCGCAGGTTTCAATATTATTGAAGCGCTGACCGATTGCAAAGATCTGTTTGTGCGTTTCGGCGGCCATTCGATGGCGGCAGGTTTTACCATCGCGAACGAAAATATTCCCCATCTAGAACGGCGCCTCCAGGATTTAGCCCATATTCATCTCCGTGATGAGATGTTGACGCCAACATTATACATTGATGCTTTAGTCTCGTTAGAAGATGTAAACCAGTCTTTCTTCTCCGAACTTGCTCAACTCGAGCCATTTGGTCAAGCTAATCCGCAACCCACACTGATGACCCGCAATGTGCAGGTCACTGGGGCGTGGCCGAAAGGCAATGAAGGCCAGCATCTCAAGCTGTCACTGGCTCCCAAGAGAGGGCGTGCGATTGACGCTATGGCATTTCGACTCGGCCACCTCGCTGAACCACTCCGGCGTCATCCATCTATCGATATAGCCTATACTCTTGGCGAGCGGGTGTGGAATGGCGAGCGTTCGCTCCAACTCACCATCAAAGATCTGCGCCGAGCGCAATAGCAAAGAGTATCGTTAGCAGCACAACCTGACGGCTCATGTGTGAAAACGTATGTTCTTATTGTGCTGATTCGGTAGTGTCGTTGTGGAAAAGTGGAGAAAGTGTAGAAAGATCTGTGGAGAAAGGGGTTGACTTTAACCATTGCATAGTGCTATAGTAGCTTTATCAAATCAATGGGGTGCCCTGTTTGCGTCCCTCAATTGTTTGTAACAATCTGGGGTCTGGGGGTCTACTCTCAGCCCCATCTTGTTGCCGATGCGCGGTTACATCCTCAGAAACGAGGGGCCTGGGCAAGAAAATCGAGTCTTGTTCCGGCCTCTCTTGGTTTGATTAAGAGGGGAAGCGGCGGTATGCAGTGGAGCGGACGGGAGAAATTCTTGTTAACGATCATGCGGCAACCGGATCGTCTGGACCGTTGTGTTTGGTTGTTGACAGTATTGGTTCATCGTTTTGGGAGTATCTTGACAAAGCGTGTATTATGTCTATACACAGTGGAATTTTACACTCTCGATACTTTTCGACCCATCGCGCACCAAGGGTTGCGTTGATAGCTAAGATTGTCATGCGCTATTCAAGTATACTCACTCAATTACAGGCCGTAAGGTAAGGACATGGTTGTTCAAAGACAACAGATCGCACAGGAGTTGGGGCCGATGATGGAGCGATTGCTAGAGATAGCTCGCACGCGCAGCTATCTGACGTATAGCGATATCCTCGAAGCGTTCCCCCAACCAGAGCTTTATGTTGCTGAGGTTGATCAACTTTATGCAGCACTCCAGGCTGAGGGCATCAAGGTCGTTGAGACGCCTGCAGAACTAGAGGCGGGTCAGACTTCCAACGACGATGAAACCTTGGCTGATCTCCCTGATCTCGCTGATATTGCTCTCGATGATCCCGTACGGATGTATTTGCAGGAAATCGGCCAAGTCTCGCTCCTCACTGCTGAACAAGAGGTCGAACTCGCGAAGCACATGGAGGCTGGTGATGCTGCCCGCCAGTACCTCGATCGTGAAGGTTATGCATCTTGGCAAGAACGCTGCGAGCTCGAACGGTTGTATAACCTTGGGTGTGAGGCGCGCCAGCATCTGATCCAGGCCAATTTACGTTTAGTTGTTTCTATTGCTAAGAAGTATACTTCCTACGGCTTAACGATGATGGATTTGGTCCAGGAAGGTAATATTGGCCTCATGCGCGCTGTCGAGAAGTTCGATTACACCAAGGGGCACAAGTTCTCGACCTATGCGACTTGGTGGATTCGTCAGGCGATTACCCGCGCCATCGCTGACCAGAGCCGCACAATCCGGCTGCCGGTGCATATGGGGGAGGCGATTAGTCAGGTTAAACGAACGTCGCACAAATTGCAGCAATCGATGCAACGTGAACCAACCCCCGAAGAAATAGCCGATGCTATGGGGATTAGCCCCAACAAGGTTCGCCGCACGCTGGAAGCCTCGATGCATCCGCTCTCTCTCGAGATGCCGGTGGGGCAAGAGGGCGAAGGTCGAATGGGCGACTTTATTGAGGATGATCGCGTCTCGACGCCCGCCGAGGCTGCTGCTGCCTCGATGCTTCGTGAACAAATCGAAGAAGTTCTCCAAAAACTCCCAGAGCGTGAACGCAAAATTATCCAATTGCGATATGGCTTGAAAGATGGCCGCTATCGTACGCTAGAAGAAGTTGGCGTTGAATTTGGTATTACTCGTGAGCGTATTCGCCAAATTGAAGCTGTTGCGCTCCGTAAATTGCGCCATCCGTACCTTGGTAAAAAACTACGTGGATATCTTGATTAAACAGTGAACTCATGAATTCATGTGTTCCTACACGAGTCTACGTGGTGTAACACAGCTGCGGGAAGAGGGAAGAGCCTCCCTCTTCCCTTTTCTTTTGCTGAGTGAACCTGTCAGAAAAGCGTTTATCTTGACATAGACGCCAAGGGGAGCGGCAGTTGTACTTTTTCAAGGGATAGCATCGCGGGCAGGCGCCCTAAGCTGCTTTTCAATCGGCGGTTCAGGACGTTGCTTCCACACCATTCACAGCGTCTGGTTCTAGGGTTTGGCCATCGCCGGATTTTCCTATGCCCCCGTAAGTTCTAACTTAGGAACTTCTCGAATGCTAGCCAGTCAACCCCGACATAGTGACGCCGCAGAATACCGGCGGGCTCGTAGCCGAGTTCCACATAGAAGCGGAGTGACTGTGGGGCGAGGAGCGGCGTTTCCAGGTACAGCTTGTGGGCTTTGCCTTGAACTTGATTCTCGATCAGTTTTAATAACGAAGTGCCAATCCCCCGTTGCTCGTGGTCTGGATCGATCGAGATATTCGTTAGGAGAGCCACCCCGCTTTTGATGAAGACCCGTGCCGACCCACGCAGTATGTCATCCTCGGTCACGACATACACATCTTGGTTCTGCACTGCTTGGCGAACCTCTTCAATCGTCTCGATGAGCGGATTGACCTGGTGAGCGGTAAATACGGTCAGATAGCGAGTGAAAGCGCGTCGTTGCATATCAAGAATGGCCGCAGCGTCTTTGGGGATGGCAGGACGTACCGCAACCTTGCTGTTGCGTCGCGGGGGTTTGCGAACCAGCCGATCGAGCCTCTGTGGTTTTTTGAGCCCTTCGGTTGGAAGATCTCCGTCGTCAGCGGCCATGATCCACTCGCTAGGCGGCTCGTAGATGGTATGATTGATGTTCCCAATTAAGGTATCCTGGGGGACGTTCGCGCGAATAGCCCGATTGGCCGCCAGCGCTTCCTCTGGGTCCATATCATTGGGAACAGCTAGCGCCGTAACAAGCGTATTGCCGAGTTGAGCGGCCCAAGCCGCATCGAATATACAGAGACGACCTTCGGCATACGGACCAACCCACGTTTCTTGTGAGTTCAAACGGTAGTAGTACTGCATACTGATGACCTCCGGATACACAACCGAACTATTTAGGATTTAGAATGACTCCCCAGCTAGGCCCGCAAAGGTGTAGCATACACCCTTTGTGGGTGAAACTGACTGTAGTAACTGTAACAGCCATACGCCGACAATCCGGATTTGAGTTCGGATGTCAGTGGTCGCAGAGACGCAGAGGTATAGCGCAAGTGTAGCACGGATCATGGTTGCCGACAAGTGGCTTGACCTGCGAGGGCGAGGTGGTATACTTCCTATCAACAAGCGTATTGAACATGAACGAAGTTGCTGGTGCGTCGTTTCTAATCCTAGCGTTCGTTATGATCATCACTGTTGTTGGGACGCCTGATCGATGCACGATGTACTTTCTTTGCAGGAGAAGCCTTGATGTCCAAACTCACCGATGCAGAGATTACAGGGTTTTTGGAAGGATTGATTGGATGGAGTCGGCAAGGTGATCAGATCCGGAAAACATACAAACTGGCTACATTTCCGGCAGCGCTAGCCTTTGTAATGCACGTTGGTTTTCTGGCCGAAGCTGCAGGTCATCACCCGGATATTGACATCCGCTACAACAAGGTGACGTTGGGTCTAACAACCCACGATGCGGGCGGATTGACGGCCAAGGATTTCGATCTCGCCGCCGCTGCTGATGAGGTTATGGGATAGCTTTTGGGCTCTATTGATATATGCCGCTACTTGAAACATCGCAAGGTTTGCTGTTCTATGCACAGCGCGGAGCAAAGGCGCCCGCGCTGGTGTGTCTCCACGGCGCAGGCGGAACACATCAGTATTGGGGGTTGCAGTTACGCAGCTTGAGCAATTGTGCGCGGGTGATTACGCTCGATTTGCCTGGACATGGACGTTCGTCCCCTCCGGGGCGAAGCAGCGTCTTGGAATACAGCCAAACGCTCGTATCGGCCCTCGACGCGCTGGGCCTTACCCGCGTAATCCTGGCTGGTCACTCGATGGGCGGGGCAATTGCGCTCCAGACTGCGCTTGAAGCCCCGACACGCGTCGCTGGCCTAGCGCTCATTGGTACGGCTGCGCGGCTGCGTGTCGCACCGGCCTTCTTAGAAGGCATGATCAACGACCCTGCCGCAACGGTCGAGCAACTCTTCACGTATTTCTATGGCGATGCCACGCCGCCAGAGTGTCGCGAAGCCGGAAAGGCTATTTTTCGCCAGGCTGATCCACAGGTC
>JAKSDJ010000841.1 GCA_022360155.1 Chloroflexales bacterium
CCCGATCTTGGTCGTTGAGGGTGCGCCCTAACTGCAACACCGCCGGTCCATCGCTACGAGTCATGCGGTACGTCAACAAGCGCACAGAGCTCCCATCAGCGGTGCGAATCGTACGCCAGTCGCTGCCCAAGGTCAACGCAGCGGCGACCGCTTCTCTATCAGGAGCGATTGGGGGCGTGTAGGGATTGGGGTCGAATAAGAGCCGCCCGTCGGAACTGAGCGGGAGGACAAAGATCGCCGCCAGCTCACCATCGTAGCTGACTTCGGCTGCATAGCCGTTACCAGGATTTTCTCGATACGGGCGAACCTGCCCGGCGGGAAGCAAGCCATCGCGCAGCAGGGACCAGTCGCGATCGGCGATAGTCAGGCTGAGCGGCAGCGGAGCGCCATGCATTTGGAACTCGTGAGCCATCTTATGCTGTAGGGCGAGATCAGTCGTCATCTGAAAGTAGGACCGGATTATCTGATACGTGCCGAAGCCAAGCAGCACAAGCAGCGCCAACGCCACGCCCAGATAGAGCAGCGTCAGGCGTAGGCGCAATCCGCTAAACATCTATGACCTCCAGGCGATATCCAATGCCGCGGACGGTCCGGATTGGGTCGGCGCGGCCAGATATGTGTAATTTACGGCGCAAATAAGAGATATAGACATCGACCATTGTTGACTGCACGTCACGTTCATAAGACCAGACATAGTCCAGAATTTGCTGGCGAGTCAGCGTCTGGCCAGTGTTGCGGAGCAGATATTCGAGCAGGTTCCACTCGGTAACCGTCAGATCGAGGACGTGATTGCCCCGTCGGGCAGTGTGGGCGCGTAGGTCTAAGACCAGATCGCCGGAACGCAACTCTTCGGGATCGCCCGCGACGATGGTAAAGCGGCGACTCAGCGCACGCACGCGGGCCAGCAACTCCTCGAACGCAAACGGTTTGACGAGATAGTCGTCGGCCCCGCTGTCGAGGCCCCGCACGCGATCTTCGAGTTGTCCTCGTGCGGTGAGCAGCAGCAGCGCAGTGGGCAGATGAGCCGCCCGAATGGCGCGGCAAATGGCTGGGCCGTCCCTTTCTGGCAGCATCCAATCAATGATTGCAACATCGTATACGCTATGCAGCGCCAGACTCAGCCCCGTATCGCCATCATGGGCTACATCAACCGTGAAATGCTCTTCTTCCAAGATGCGCTTGACCAGGCGGGCAAGGCGCTGGTCGTCTTCAATGAGCAATACGCGCATGTGTCACCTTCCAATGGGGCTGTCTTCCTCCGTCTTCTTCGCAAGCGGTCTATGTGGTACAGGCAGTATAGCAGGTCGTTGCTCGTACTGCTCGCCGGACGTTCGAGATGCAGAAGCGACAAGACGATGAGGTGCGGAAACGATGAAACGACAAAGAGACGAGGCCAACATGTCATCTGCTTATCAACTCATCGCATCACTGCTCGTCGCATCATCCGCTTCTCCACTCCTCGCGTCATTCCATCATAACCTACCACAGACCGCAGGAAGGCTGCATTAGTGTAACTGGAAAAGATTGGAAAAAGATTGGAAACCTCCAAGTCGCTTCCAATCTTATCTTAACTTCCTGTTGGTATGCTGCAAGCACATAATGCGAAGATGGCGAGAGAGGTTTGATATGTCAAGGATTCTCAAATGGGGATTTATCGTTCTCCTTATCTTATTTGTCGTCATTCAGTTTGTACCGGTCTGGGGGCAACAGACCAATCCGCCAGTTATGGCGGAACCGGCCTGGAAAAGCCCTCAGGCGCGCGAGGTTGCTCAACGAGCCTGCTTCGATTGCCACAGCAACGAAACGGTTTGGCCCATCTATAGTAAAATCGCGCCAATCTCGTGGCTGGTGGCTTATGATGTCGTCAAGGGTCGCGAAGAACTGAACTTTTCCGAATGGGGCGTCGCCACGCGCAACGATGATGAAGAAGCATCCCACGAGGACGAAGATATTGCAGAAGAGATCGCCGAGACGATAACAGACGGCTCGATGCCCATGCGTAACTATCTATTACTTCACCCAGAAGCCCAACTCACCGAAACCGAAAAACAATTGTTGATCCAGAACTTCCAGTGATTAGCGAAGAGAAAACCTGCCATGACCCAGCGAACAACCTTGATTATCGCCGCAGCCCTGACCGCGTTTGTGCTGGTGCTGATTGGCGGTCTGGCAACGCGATTGGCACAGACTACTCCAAATACAGGGCCGGAAAGCATCACGCTGATCGAGCCAACAGCTATTCCAACTGCTACGACGGGCTTCGATCCGACAGTCCAGACGCTCATCGAGGAACGCGAGGCAGCCTACCAACAAGCGCTCCAACAGGCGAATGATCAACTCCAGCAATCGTACCAGGATCAGCAAGCCTTACGTGATCAGCTGATCCAGAGCCAATCGAACCCTCAACCCAATACGCAAGCTGCGCCTGCTCCGGCCCAACCGGCTGCTTCGTCCGGCGCTTCGTCCGGGTCCGCTCCAGCCTATCCTGTGAGTCTTGATCAGGCAAAACAGATCGCGCTCGATACCGTACCTGGCGCCACGCTCACGAGAGATCCCGAACTAGTGAATTTCCAGAGCACAGTCGCCTACGAGGTTGCGCTGGACAAGGGTAATGTGTATATCGATGCAAACAGCGGCCAAGTCCTCTATAACGGCGCTGCACCACCGCCTGCGCCTGCATCGGCCTTCACCCCTGCTCAGCCAATTACGCAGGAGCAAGCCGTACAAACCGCAAGCGCTTATCTAGGCGGCGGCACGGTTGTTGAGGTGGAACGGGAAAACGAGCATGGCGTCGATGTCTATGAAGTCAAATTCGCCGATGGCAGCGAGATCTACGTAGACGCAGTAGCAGGTCAGGTTGTGTATGCCCAGCTCAAAGGCGATGGCGACAACGATGAGCGCGACGGCTATGAGGACGAACGTGACGAGCGTGAAGATGAGCGCGACGAACGCGACCAGCGTGAAGACGACGAGCGTGAAGATGAGGATGAGGACGAGGACTAAAGCTACTGGGGTTTCCGCCCTCTTTTTCTACGAAGCTGTCTGAAAAGCCGTTTGACCCGGCAAGAACGGGATCACAAACTGGGAAAGAGCGGAGCATCGGCACGTC
>JAKSDJ010000559.1 GCA_022360155.1 Chloroflexales bacterium
AAAGGAGAACCAGACAATGTTTGTACAGTTCAACCGGCTTCGCCTCAAAGATGAGATGGGCGAACGTTTCGAGCTGGCAAAAGCCAACTCCGCCGCTCATCTCAGCAGTTATCCGGGGTTTGTCAGTTTTCGTCTGCTGCGTGCGAATGCACCCATTGATGATGTGCGCATCTAGCTTTCCGAGTCGACATGGCAAGATGAGGAGAGTATCGAGCATGGGTGAAGAGCCCGGACTTTGCTGCGGCCCACTCAGGCGCATCGCGGCAGTTCCCTGCACACTCGACGCTTGAGGACTACACTGTAGCTAGCGCAGTGCTGGCTGAGTAATAGTCGGCGCCATCGTACAACAGATGCACACCGTCCCGAAGTCTCATTCTGTCAGACCAGTCAGGTTGCCGCAGCCTGGCTGGTCTGAACGTTATAGATTCAGAGCGAATTGCTACAGCAAGGGCTTGCCCAGGGCCAGGTACTGCGTTTCGAGAAATTCTTCGATGCCCTGATGCCCGCCTTCACGACCCAGACCGCTCTGTTTGACACCGCCCATGGGGGCGTTCGCCGCGCTGGGCAACCCGTCATTGACCCCGGTGATGCCAACTTCCAACCGCGCTGCTACGCGCAGCGCCTGCGTCATGTCCTGAGCGAAAACGTAGCTGGCCAGACCCAGCGACTGCCGCGCCAATTGTTCAAGCAGCGCCTCTTGGTCGCGATAAGCAACGACCAGCGCAACCGGACCGAAGATCTCCTGTTCGAGGAACGCCGGTTCAACCTTTGTCATGTCCGGTGCGGCCAGCAGCGCCGGCGGCAAATAACAATCCGGCGCGAGCGCCGTGTTCTGCTCGATACCAAGGCCGCGGGCGACCAGCGCGAACCCGGCCGCCTCGGCCTGCGCCTGTACTTGCTCTAGTTCGCGCTTGCGACGGGCATTGATCAGGGGGCCAAAGGTTGTTGTCTCTACGAGTGGGTCGCCTGGTTGCAGCGCGCTGATCCGTTTGGCCATTTCGCCGACGAAGGCATTGTACAGCGGTTCGGCGACAAAGAAGGTATTGGCGGCAATGCATGACTGGCCGTAGTTGCGGAACTTGGCGATCATGCCGTGATCGAGAGCCAGATTCAGGTCGGCGTCGGCGCAGACGATGAACGGCGCACAGCCGCCCAACTCCAGGGCCAGCTTCTTCATTGTACGGCTCGACCGCTCGTAGAGCATCTGGCCAACCGGGGTAGAGCCGGTGAAACTGATCAGCCGCACCCGCATATCATCCAGGAGCGTTTCGGTAATTGGACCAGCTTGACCGATCACCAGGTTGGCGACGCCAGGCGGCAGGCCGGCATCAACCAGGCACTGGAACAGCGCGATCACCGAGAGCGGCGCTTGTTCGCTGGGTCGCGCGACAAGCGTACAGCCAGCCGCCAGCGCCGGTGCGATCTTGCGCGCCTGGATCGAAACAGGGAAGTTCCAGGGCGTCAGTGTCGCGACAACGCCAACCGGCTTGCGCAACACCAACTGCGGTCCGCCGTTGCGCCCGCTCACTCCGTTGAGCCATTCCAGGCGGCGCGCCTCGGCGGCAAACCAGGCGAAATAGTCCGCACTGAAGCGCACTTCGCCGATGGCCTCGCGCAGGAGCTTACCGCTCTCCTGGCTGAGCGTACGACCAATCGCTTCAGCGCGCTCGTTGATCAGCGCCGCGGTGCGACTCAGCAGCATGCTCCGCTCCATGCCGGATGCTTGTCGCCACGTTTCCAGCGCTTGGGCTGCCGCATCAATCGCTGCGACTGTCTCCACCTGACCGCCAAGAGTGATTTGGGCCAGGCTCGCGCCGGTCGCCGGAGCATACACTGTGCCGCTGACCGAGCCTGTGCGCCACTCGCCATTGATCAGGAGCGTATGGGTTGAATCCATAACTAAAGATTATCCTTTGTATTGAGGAGCTGAAGAGAGGATGCGCCTCGTTGCGTCCAGATGCACACGGTGGTACGCCCCTACAGCGCCTCCTCTGTTCCCCACCTCGTTGCGTCCAGGTGCACACGGTGGTACGTCCCTACAGCGCCTCCTCTGTTCCTCTGTTCCTCGCCTCATCATTTTTAGGCGCTGCGATACAGTTTGGTCATCACAAACTCGCGATGGCCCAGCGTCTCAGCCGCAGTCAGCCGACCATTCACAACTCGACGCAACTGTTCCATAAGTTTCTCGCCCGCAGCGGGCAGCGTCAGGGTGCGCGCCAGCAGGCCGCTGACATCGACATCGATATGTTCGCTCATGGTCGCGACCGTCTTCGGGTTCGCCGATACCTTGACCACGGGCACGATCGGATTGCCAATCACATTGCCTTGGCCGGTGGGGAAGAAGTGAACGACCGCCCCGCCCGCCGCCATCAGTGTCACGCACTCGGCGGCGGCAGAGGAACTGTCCATGAAGTAGAGTCCCGGCCCATTCTGCGGCGCTTCGGCGGGCTTCAGTACCCCAATCACTGGCTTGCTGCCGGTCTTCTGGATATTGCCCAGCGCCTTCTCCTCGATGGTGGTCAGCCCGCCCGCAATATTGCCCTGGGTCGGCTGTGAGCCCAGCAGATCCACGCCCTGCGACGCGATCTCGCCAACGTAGTCGTTGTAGACAGCCATGAATTGCTCGCGCAGTTCCGGCGTCGCCATCCGCGCAGCGATCAAGTGCTCGCCGCCGGTCAGTTCCGAGGTTTCGCCAAAGAACACCGTCCCGCCAGCCTCCAGAATCTGGTCGACCGCCACACTGACGGTTGGGCACGAGCCCAATCCAGTCGTGGTATCCGACTCGCCGCATTTGATACTGGCAGTCAACTCGCCCAACTCGACCGGCTCGCGTTGCAACTCGGTCGCCCACTGCACCAGTTCTTTCGCTTTCCAGGCAGCGCGGCGAATGGTCTCCAGATCGCCATAGCCCTCGATGGAGAAAGACTCGACCGGCTTGCCGGTTGCCGCAATCCCGTCGGCAATCCGCTTCGTCCAGTTCGGCTCGATCCCGATCACGATCGCGGCGGCGACGTTGGGGTTTGCGCCAGCGCCAATCATCGTGCGAAAGTGGAGATCGAGGTCTTCGCCGTACTGCAGCCGGCCATAGGCGTGGGGCAAGGCGAGCGTCCCGCTGATCAGGTGAGCGATGCCTTCGCAGGCGGCGTTGGAAATGTCGTCCACGGGCAGGATCACGACGTGATTCCGCACGCCAACCCGGCCATTCTCGCGGCGGTAAGCCATCATCCGCTGTGTCATGTCACCACCTCGCCGTTTTCAAGTTGTGCGTATGCACATAATCACCGAGCGCAAAGCCTTCGGGCGTAGTTCCGATTTTGACGTTGTACTTCAGCACATCGCTGCCGGCGCCAAGTGCGGCAATTGCGATCTTGTGGCCAAGCGGAATCGCTTGTCGGGCTTCGACTTCGATTGTGCTATTATTGTCCATGAAGACGCCAACGACCTTCTCGCCGGCGTCGATGTCCGCCGTGGCGACCCCGACATGGTCGCCGTGATTGTGGATGAGGAACTTGTGCATATCTGGCGCTCCTTTGCTGAGCTGAAAGAGAAAACACGCAGGATAAACCCCGCGCTAAAACCGCGCTCGTTCCCTGAACTTACTCCGTCTCGCCGCCAGACGGGTGATAGAAATCGATCAGTTTCACGATCCGCTCGCTCGCGCTGCGAATGTGTTGTTCCATTGTCTGGCGCGCAGCAAGCGGGTCGTGGCGCTGCAACGCCGCAAGGATCTGCAAGTGTTCTTGATGCGACGTGCGGATGTGCGTACCGCTGCGCCGCTGCGAGTAGCTGCGAATAAAATCGATATGGATCTCCAGCGACTCCAGTTCGTTGCGCAGCATTGTATTGCCGGCCATATCCCAGAACAGGCGATGAAGGTAGCCGTCCGACTGGATGTAGGCGGCGTCGTTGTCTTCGGCCAGCGCCGTCGAGCTATCCTGCAACATCTGGTCGAGCGCTTCGAGCTGCGCGATGCTGAGCCGGGGCGTCGCCAACTCGACCGCCAGCCCTTCGAGCGCGCCGCGAACTAGAAACGTCTCACTGACGTAGCCCTCGGTGAGCGGGATGACTTGCAGCTTGCCGCCGGGCGCTTCGATGACGATGCCCTTCTGCAATAGCCGCGCCAACGCCTCGCGAACCGGCGTTTGGCTGACCCCCATATCGGCGGCCAACCGGTCGATGATTAGCAACTGACCCGGCGCAAGCTCGCCCCGTGTGATCGCCTGGCATAGCGCAGCGTAAACCTGCTCGGTCAGATGAGGCGTACGCTGGATGCGATTCTTGGCTACGACCATTTCCCCCGTCGCAGTCTATGATCCAGTGTGAAATTCACCATATCCTATATCCTATAGGAAATACTGTCAAGGCTGGGCTGCGGGTGATGTATAATAGCCGCCTGTACTATCGCTCGAAGCAAGAAGTCACCCGTATCCACCAGCAGATAAGGCATACGATGAAGAAAAAAGTTGTCATTACGGAGTTCATTTGGCTGCCGGCGACCGATGCGCTAGGCCAGGAGACGGAGCTTGTCTATGCTGAAGACCTTTGGCGCCGCCCGTCCGAATTGCAAGTGCAATTGGCCGATGCTGCGGCGCTGATCGTGCGCAACCAGACGCAAGTCACAAGCGAGTTGCTCGCCGCTGCACCGCGCTTACAGATCGTCGGGCGGCTCGGCGTTGGTCTGGATAACATCGATGTTGCGGCGGCGCGAGAACGTGGCGTGCAGGTCGTCTTTGTGCGCAGCTCGAACGCGATTGCCGTCGCCGAATACGTCTTTGCCGCGATGTTTGCCGCGGCGCGACGGCTGGCCGAAGCCACCGCCGACGTGCAGGCTGGACACTGGAACCGGAAATTGTTCACCGGCGGCGAGTTGTACGGCAAAACCCTGGGCATCGTTGGGCTGGGCGATATCGGCGGGCGGCTGGCGCGTCGCGCCCAAGCCTTCGGGATGCAGATCCTCGCCGCCGATCCCCTGGTCAACACCAGCAGCCTGGTCGTCGCCGAGTTCGGGGTCGAACTGGTCAATCTGGTGACGCTGCTGGCGCGCTCCGATTTCGTATCGCTGCACCTCCCGCTGACGCCCGCGACCAAACACTTGATCAACCAGGAGCGGCTTGCCGCGATGAAGCCCGGCGCCTGGCTGATCAATACGGCGCGCGGCGGGGTTGTAGACGAAGATGCGCTGTACCAGGCGTTGCAGGCGGGGCGCATCGGCGGGGCGACGCTCGATGTGCGCGCGAAAGAACCGTCCGGCGTCGCCGATCAGATCGCCGCCCTGCCGAATGTCATTCTCACGCCCCACATTGCCGGCATTACCAACGAGTCGCATGAGCGCACCGCCGTGATGGTGGTCGAGGACGTGTTGCGCGTACTGTACGGCCAGGCGCCGCTCAATCCTGTAGCTTGAGAAGGAGACCAACAATGAGCGAAGCGTTGCGCTTTCGCGTAGAAACTCTAGAGCGCTTTGTCACCGACCTGCTGATGGGGCTGGAATTGTCCGAGACGGATGCAGCGCTCGTCGCCCAGGCGCTGGTGCGGGCCAACCTGGAAGGCGTGGAAACCCACGGGCTGGGGCGTTTGCCCAACTATGCAGCTCGCCTGCGAAAAGGCCTGGTCAATCCCAAGCCGCAGATGCGCCTGGTTCACCAGGACGGCGCCACTGCGTTGCTCGACGCCGACAACGGCATGGGCCAGGTTGCGGCGGCAACCGCTATGCGCGAGGCGATCCGGCTGGCCGAAACGTTGGGCGCCGGTTGGGTCGGGGTGCGCCACAGCAATCATTTCGGGGCTGCGTCGTTCTATTGCAACATGGCGGTCGAGGCGGGCATGATCGGCTTTGCTTTCTCGAACAGCCCGCCCGGTATGGTTCCGTACGGCGGTCGCCAGGCCTACCTGGGCACAAACCCGATTGGCATCGGTATCCCTGGCGGCGCGACAAACCCGATAGGCATCGACATGGCAACCAGCGCCGTCGCGCGCGGCCACATTATTGTGGCGGCGCGCAACGGTCAGTCGATTCCGCTGGGCTGGGCGCTGGATCAGAACGGCGTACCAACCGAGAACCCCGACGAAGCCCTGCGCGGTGCGCTGCTGCCGATGGCCGGCGCCAAGGGCTACGCGCTGGCCCTGGCCGTGGAGACGCTCTGTTCGGCGTTGACGGGCGCTGGCCTCAGCCCTGAGATCCCCTCCTACTTCGACAATTGGGAACAGCCCTCGAATACGGGGCACATGGTTGGGGCGATCAATATTGCGTCGTTTCTGCCGCGCGAGGTGTTTGGCGAACGGGTCGATCAACTCATCGCGGGCCTCAAGCAGACGCCCAATGCAGCCGGCCACGAGGCCGTGATGATCCCCGGCGAGCGCCGCATACGCGAGGTCGAACAGCGGACGGCTCAGGGCGTCCCATTGACTGCGTCGATCGTCCAGCAACTCAACACAATCGCCGCCGAATTGGGAGTGGCGCCGTTGGCGAGCGATGCACCGTACTAGCGTGTCGGCGCTCGAAAAACTCTACTGCAGCTCGGAACGATAGCTGAATCGTCGTTCCGAGCTGCAACAACTCAAAACTCGAAAAGACATGTTTCTTCTCTTCAAACCCCGCCTACCTTGAGCGCTCTGATGTATTGTTGAGCAATATCCACCAGCAATATCAAGCCTTTTTTTCTCAAATGCATTCAGACGAAGTATAGTGAGAAGGGGATGGAGTATACTCAAACATCCTTCTTTCGCTATGCACTCCGAACCTTTTCATTGAAATACTATTCGCCTTGGTCATCAGCACCATAGGAGGTGTACTATGACACGCAATATCAGAGTTACCGTAGCTGGCGCCACCGGCTACGTTGGCGGGAGCGTGGTCGAAGGACTACGTTCGCATGAGTTCTGGGTTCGTGCATTGACTCGTGACCCCGCCCGCCTGAAGAACCCGCAGTTTTGTGACGATGTGTTCGTTGGTCACGCCACGCGCCCCGAAACGCTGCGCGGTTTGTGTGATGGCATCGACGTCGTTTTCTCATCGATAGGCATTCGTTCTTTTGCGCGTAAACCCACTGTTTGGGAGGTCGTCTACACCGCCAATATCAATATCCTGAACGAGGCGCGAGCGGCTGGCGTCAAGCACGTTATTTTCATCAGCGCCCTCCGTGCGCCCGAGATGGCCCGTATCTGCCCAATTGCTGTCGCGCGTGAGATGGTGGTGGGCGCGATTGTCGGCTCGGGTCTCCGCTACACGATTTATCGACCCACGGCTTTCTTCAACGACATACAGGAGGTTTTCTATTCAGCGGCCAAGCGGGGTGTGTATTACCAGATCGGGAATCCTGAAGTCCGTATGAATCCACTGCACGGTCTCGACTTTGCCGATGAGGTTGCGCAAGCGATCGTCGACTCGTCGCGGTGGAACATCATACGCCCGGTTGGCGGGCCGGAAATCCTGAGTCGGCGCGCGATCGTCGCACTGGCGTTTCAGGCTCTGGAGCGTCCAGTCAAAGTCAGGCGCTTGCCGACCGGGTCGATCTCACTTGCCGCCGCGCTGATCAAGCCGTTCCACTACAATCTCTACTCGATCCTGAAATTCATGGAGTTCGCACTCCAGACCGAAGACATGACCGGCGACCCGATTGGGCGCCGGCGTATCGGCGACGCCTTCCGGGAACTGTTTCGAAGGGAACGTGCATCTCGCGGCGGTAGCAGGCCGGGCGCACCCGATCAACCCATTGCCGACCTCAACTCTGCCGCCGTTGTTCAACAACTGCCAGGATGATCCCAACCCTGGCGCGGCGCCGAACTATCCGATTCGGATTATCGCGATTGACAAAGGTCAATTAAAAGGAGCAGCACTGACACGCCAAGCCAAAACAATCGCCGCATCGCTATGCCTCCCGTAGCTCCACATGGGGGCTAACACGAAAAGCGCCGATAGCCAACGCCGGCGCCTTGATCAAACTCCACCTTGCCCGGCGAGGTATGCGCCCAGAGCAAGCGCACAGGTCAGCGCGCAGCCCAGGGCGAGGATGCGCAGGGGATGACTCGGTGTGCGGCGGCTGCGTGTGAATGCGATCCAGGTCGCAACGCCGGCCAGAATCGCAAAGAAATAATGGGTGTTGACGCCGACTCCGCCTCTGCCAATCAGCACGATACCCAAGCCTATCTGGAGCGCCAGGCTGGTCCGCGCTGTATACAACGCCAGGAGCGGCCAGTCTGTAAGCTCGCGCCCCCAGCGATCGAACAGAAACAAGCCAAGCGCAGCAACACCGTTGCTGAGGACAACCAGCAAGCCGAGGTAGAGATGAAGCAGTGTTAGCATAGAACAAATGGCGCTCCGGCGCTTACGCGACCGGCAGCATCACGCGGAACGTCGTCCCCTGCCCCGGCGTGCTCTCCACGCTGACGTGCCCGCCCTGCGCCTCGACTAGGCGTTGCACAATCGCCAGACCCAAGCCGCTACCGCCGGTCTCGCGGGTGCGGGTGCGGTCGGCGCGGTAGAAGCGATCAAAGATGTGAGGCAGGTCTGCGGAGGCGATGCCGACGCCCGTATCGGAAACCTCGAATATGATAACCGATGAACGCGGAATAAACGAACTGCTCGTCGCGCTCGGCTGCGGCGTCGATGGGAGGCCGTCGTTCGTGGCAGCCCGCGTACGCAGTGTGACAGCGCCGCCCTGAGCTGTATAGCGGAGCGCATTCTCGACCAGGTTGCCCAATATCTGAGCCAGTCGTTGCGCGTCGGCGCGGACCGGCGGCAGCACGCCTTGGGGTTCGACTCGCAGGTCGATGCCCGCTTGTCGTGCGCGCGGTGCGGCGACAGCGGCGGCGCGCTCCAGCGCGGCTTGAGCATCCAGGGCCTCGATAGAGAGCGAGAGTCGCCCTGCATCGACCAGCGAGAGCAGGCGCAGATCGTCGACTAGGTGCGACAGCAAGCCGACCTCGTGACCAAGCGAAGCCAGCACCTGGGGTGTTGGTTGCTCGACGCCGTCGGCCAGGCTTTCGACCTGCAGTCGCAGCACGCTTAGCGGGGTGCGCAGTTCGTGGGCGATGTCGGCGACGAGCTGGCGACGAAGGTCTTCCTGGCGGGTCAGTTCGGCGGTCATGGTGTTGAACGCCCGGGCCAGGTCGCCTAACTCACCCCGGTCGTTGATGGGGAGCGGTTGCTGTCGCTCGCCGGTAGCCAAGCGCTGGGCGGCCTGGGTGAGCAGTCGCAGAGGACGAGTTAACTGGCCCGATACGAAGAGGGCGACGACCAGCGCCACCCCACCGGCCAGGCCGCTGCCAACGACCACGATCCAGATAATGCTGCGCAGAAAAGCTCGCTCGGGCTCGCTCTGATTGTTTGGTCCAGTAGTAGGCACAATGACATGCCCAACAATCCGTTCGCGCGCCCGCCCTGCGAATCGCGGCGGCATCTGAATTGGCGCGCTGGGCTGTTGGCGTAAGAAGGTCGGCGGCAACGACTCACCTATCTGCAAAACCTCGACGCTATCGTAGACGATACGCTCACGTCTGTCAACGACGATCACGCGCCGCCCCGCCAATGGAGATTGGGCGTCTAACCGTTGCTCTAAGGACTGTTCAATATTGTCCCACCCCCGGTTAGTAATATAGAATTGGCCCAGAGCGACGGCCAGGCGCTGGCTGAACAATACCGCCTGTTGCTGTGAGAATTCGCGATAGGCTCGCACGATCAGCCCACTCGCCAGTAGCACGACCAGCACAACGGTCAGTAGCGCGACCAGCGTATGGGTCAGGGTTAGGCGGCTGCGCAGAGAAGCCATACGAGTTATGGGTTATATTTCACTAAACTTATACCCCACCCCAAACACCGTCACGATATAGCGTGGGTTGGCGGGATCGGGTTCGATTTTGCGGCGCAGGTTTTTGATATGCGCGTCGATAGTGCGCTCGTATCCCTCAAAGGCGTCGCCCTGGGCCACATAGAGCAACTGCGACCGGCTGAGCGGGCGACCAGTGTTGCGCATAAGCGCGGTGAGGAGCAGAAACTCGGTTGGCGTAAGTTCGACCGGCTGCCCGTTGACCTGAACGCTGCGCCGGTCCAAGTCGAGCGTCACCGCACCGCCGCCGCCGTGCAACACCGTCGTTGGCGTCAGCGCACCGCTGGCCCGGCGCAGCAGCGCCCGGGATCGCGCCACAACCTCGCGCGGGCTGAAGGGTTTGTTGATGTAGTCGTCGGCGCCGATCTCCAGGCCGATCAGCATGTCGGTTTCCTCGACGCGCGCGGTGAGCATAATGATCGGCACAGACGAGTCGCGGCGAAGCTGGCGGCAAACCTCGATACCGTCCAGTTCGGGCATCATGATATCGAGAATGATCAGATCGGGCTGTTCGCGACGAGCGATCTCCAGGGCGCTCCGCCCATCATAGGCGGTCAGCGTGTCGAAACCGGCCTGGCGGAAGTAGCCGATCAGGCCATGCACGATTTCGCGCACATCGTCGACAATAAGCACTCGTTGGGGCATAACGGTCTCCGCTGCTGGTCAAGTTCAGGTAGCGCCCTGTATTGTAACGCAGAGCGAAACGATTGTGTAATGGGACGCAACAGATTGAACCGTTGGGACGCGCTAACGTTCCAACGGTTCAATGTTTTAACGTTCTAGCCTCAGTACTTTTCGGATAAGCGCAATGGAAGACTTTTAAAATCTTGCATAGATGCTTTCGGAAGCCTTCCTCAAGACCTTAGAAGGTCTTTTGAAAAGTATTGGTTCTAGCCTCAATCTCCTACGGTGTTGCGTTTATCGCCTCTTCGGCTGCGGTGCGAAAGTTTTCGACCGCTGCATCAACAACAGCCGCGCCGCTTTGCCCTTCCGCTGCAGCGATCTCGGTTAGGCTCTCGCCATCACGCAGACGTTCCATGATCTCCGCTTTGGATAGGCCGGTCAATTCGGACGTACTTTGGACCAGCGCGCCTTGCACGATCCGATTTTGGTATCGGTCGCGCCGCTGCTCGATATTCTGGCCAAGCTCGGTGTCGTTGACCAGCGTGTTGGCCTGCTCGGTAAGCCGCGCAATCATCTGGTCGGCTTCTTCCTGAGTGATCCGCCCATTGGCGACAAGCCGATCCAGTCGCTCGGTTGCTTTGTCAACAACAGCTTGGACGACCGCCTCGCCGCTCTGTCCGTTCGCTGCGGCGATCTGGGCCAGACTCTCGCCATTGCGCAGCTCTTCCATCACTGCGCTGGGCTCAAGGCCGGTGAGTTCCGCCGTGGTGCGGATCAATGCGCCGGCCGGCTGCTGATCCCGCGCGCCTGTCTGATGGCGCGGCCCGCGTGGTCGAAACGCCTCGGCTCGATTGCCGGATTCGGGCGATAGACCGAATGGCTCTTCGGTCTGTGCTGCCGCAGCAGCTTGGGTTTGTGGCGTGACATTCCAACCCAAGACGCCCATCAGGGCGATGACGGCGACGACGATTCCTCCGTAACGAAGTGTACGTAACATAATGTGTGTGCTCCTTTCTTGTCTCGAAGACGTATCGATATGTTGTTCGCAAGAACACTATATCTCTGAGATGTGAAGAAGCTTTGAAGATCAAATGCGAGTGTCGTGAAGGTTGGGACGTTAAAACGTTGACACGTTGGCATCCTCCGGCGGCGCCCGTCCTGAGCGAAGCCGAAGGGCTCAGGACCGGGGTTGGA
>JAKSDJ010000191.1 GCA_022360155.1 Chloroflexales bacterium
CAACATCGAAACCGCCGCACCTCGCCGCCTCATCTAGCTTGTTTCGCAGAGGTAGCGCAATCTTCAGCCATCCAGAGGTTCATCCATTTCGCCATCACTAGGCGGGGCGATCAGGTGCAGGTGCTCGCGGACACGTTGCACCGCGATCTTGTGCTGCGGTTTCGATCGGCGGGGCGGCGACTGTATGCGCACCGCAATTTCCGACCGTATATAATCGAGGCGCAGCCCACGCTGAGCGCTCAGGCGCGGCGCTACGCGGATGGCAGTGTGCGTGACACGCCGCGCCCGACGAACCTGTTGGAGGGTTCTAGGTAAGCATTTGAGATGGAAAGCTCCAGCTAAAAATTGTTCGGCGGCCAGCTCAACAAAACTTTCTACGCAAAAGAACCGGCTGCCCAACAAAGAATTAAGACCAATACGCCAGAGGTAGTTGGCGGACAAAATTTCGGTTTGACAGTATATAAGCCGAGAGGCTGCTTGCATTAGATGTCGATGACGAGCCAAGGGCTTATATGAGACAATTGGCGCTGCACTTGTTCCAGGAAGACTTGATGCAACTACGTCTACAGATTCATCGTCTACAGATTCATCTACCAGTTCAGATTTAGACAGAATCGCAAACAACGTATGTCAAACAGGAAAGTCATTATGTCTAAACGCCGCATTTTTCTTTATCTTTGCGCGTTACTTTTAGCGATTGCCCTCAGCTTTGTCGCCTATTTTGCTCTACAAAAAGAGCCCCTTGGCAAGGCGCTTGATCGTTTAGAGGCAGGTGGCTATTCAGGAGTTGTGCTAGTTGCAAATGGCGATGGAGCTGTGATAGACCAAAGTCACCATGCCGCTAAACGCGATCAGTAGAACCACAGGAGGAACACCCATGAAGATTGCCATCAATGGAGCTGGCATCGCCGGTCCGACGCTGGCCTACTGGCTGCGGAAAGCCGGTCACGAAGCGCTCCTCATCGAGGCGGCGCCTCAGCTGCGCAGCGGCGGCTATGTTATCGACTTCTGGGGGATCGGCTACGACATCGCCGAGAAGATGGGCCTGCTTCCCCACATCAAAGCGCTGGGCTACCAGGTGCGGGACATACGCTTCGTGGATCGGCATGGTCGCACGAGTGGCGGCTTCTCGGTCGACGTTTTCGGGCGTATGACCAACGGCCGCTTCACGAGCTTGCAACGTTCCGACCTGGCGGCAACGATCTACCGCGCGCTGGACGGACAGGTCGAGACGATCTTTGGCGACTCTATCACGGGGATCGCGGATGTGGGGGATTGCGTGCAGGTCAGCTTCGAGCATGCCGCCCCACGCGCAGTCGACCTGGTCATCGGCGCCGACGGGTTGCATTCGCGCGTTCGCCAGCTTGCGTTCGGACCCCAAGCCGGGTTCAACGTCTCGCTTGGCTATCACGTCGCCGCATTCGCGGTCGAGGGCTATCGACCGCGCGCTGAACTCGTCTATGTCAATCACGGAGTTCCGGGGAGACAGATTTCACGCTTCTCCATGCGCGACGACAAGACGCTTTTTCTCTTCGTGTTTCGCGACGAATATCTGCCCGCCGCGAGTCCTGCGAGCGAGCAAGAACGCAAATCCGTGCTGGCAAAGGTCTTTGCCGATGTCGGCTGGGAATGCCCGCAGATTCTTGCCGCGATGGAGCATGTCAGCGACATCTACTTCGACCGGGTCAGCCAGATTCGCATGGATCGCTGGACCAAAGGTCGCACGGCGCTGATCGGCGATGCCGCCGCCTGCGCCTCCCTCCTGGCGGGCGAAGGGACGGGGTTGGCCATGGCCGAGGCGTATGTGCTGGCGGGCGAGCTGCGTGATTGCGGAGGCGATCACACGGCGGCCTTCGCTCGTTATCAGGAGCGCATGATGCCGTTTCTGCAACGCAAGCAAGAAGCGGCAGCGAAATTCGCATCCTCGTTCGTCCCGAAGAGCGCCTTCGGCGTCACGTCCCGCAACCTTGTCACCCGGCTCTTGCGGATTCCATTCTTGGCAGATTTCCTCATTGGCCGTAACCTGCGCGACGACATCAAACTCCCCGACTACAGGTTCTAGCAATCCAATGAATAATACCAATTTGACTTAGACATTTCGCATCTTGTCACCCTGAGCCCTGAGCACAGCCGAAAGGCTCAGGACCGGCTCACCGAAGGGTTCAGCCTGACATGTCTCGTTGTAAAACTAGCCAACAGGTTTTCTTGGACTATCCAGTATCGCTCGTCGGCACGTTTCTGTGCGGGCAAGCGTCAGACCCAATGACACGACTACTTGAAATCTGACCTCAACGATCTGCCGCCTCTTGTGCTATCATGACGCCTAGCCAGGCACACGTAGGAAGTAGACTATGGGACAACCATTGACAACCCGTCAACTCGACGATATAGCGATTGAGTGGATCGAACAAGAGGCGCGATGTACTGGTAGACCGGTAAAAGACGTTGTACGCCAACTCATTTACCGAGGACTCGAAGTGGAACGTCAGAAGACTCAGCTGCGGCGCTATCATGATCTGGACTTACTTGCTGGAACATAGAGCGCAGAAGAGACTGATGAGTTCCGTCACGCTATTGCAGACCTTAACCACATTGATCCGATCTTATGGCCATGACCGACATACTGCTTGGTACGAACGCCTATGCAGCGTTCAAACAAGGGCAGCCTGAGGCGGTGAGTATCGACATCCAACTTCCAAATCTTGGCATTTGTTTTCTAAGGCAGATGTTCTTAGCAGTTAATTTTGCACAGCGTATAATCCTACTTTGTCAGATCAACTGTACTAAGCCGTCTAGGGTCGATTCTAACCTAGACTCGTTCTTCGGTAGAGCGGCTTTTGGTGCATCAGTAAGCCCTTTCTGGTTTAGTTCAAGCGTGCTAAACAGCTAAGTGACAGAGTAGAGATAATAGCCGCCGGCGAGAGCAGCAAACATTAGAGGCATGCTCTATGAAGTTCGAGATCAAAGTCACACCAAACGCGCGAAAAGATATTCAATATTTTCGAGCATACGAACAGCGTATTATCTCTCAAGGGATTCGAACATATCTCGCACAAGATGCAAAGGTTGAAACAGGAAAACGCAGGGTGTTAGAATCAAACAATATTGCAAAGTGGTAATTGTGTATTGATGACTATCGCGTGTTCTACGATATTGAGAATACAACGGTATACATTATTAGCGTTGGATATAAGGTCCATAATGACCTTTATATCCAAGGAAAGAAGGTAGACCTATGACTACCTATGATTTGCGTACCGATCAAATAACTATGGACGAATTGTTGCGCCATGCGACGAGCGAGACCATTCGAGTTATTACGAAAGATGGAAATATACTCGTGATCGAAGCTGCTGATGAGTTTGAGCAAGAGATCGCACAGTTGCGGATGAGTAAGCTATTTATGGATTTCCTGGCACAGCGATCTCAGGAAAGGGATGGTTCGATCTCCCTTGACGAGCTGGATCGTGAAATTGAGGAGGCAATTGCACATGACAAGGCTTTGTAAGGACATGGTCATAAGGCCGAGTAAGAAAAGCCGGGTGAACGTGCTCACTGCCTCAAGGCGGAGACAGGAGGAGCGGGATTATGTCCATGGAATATTTCGACGTTGTGATTGTTGGAGCGGGGCTCTCCGGTATCGGCGCGGCGTATCATCTGCAAGACAAGTGTCCAGGCAAAAGCTACATCATTCTGGAAGGCCGGAACGCAATGGGCGGCACCTGGGATCTCTTCCGCTATCCCGGCATCCGTTCCGATAGCGACATGTACACGCTCGGGTACAACTTCAAGCCTTGGCGCGAAGCAAAAGCCATCGCCGACGGACCGTCGATCCTGAAATATGTCCAGGAGACAGCCGCCGAGAATGGCATCGACAAACACATCCGCTATGGCCACCGCGTGAAGAAAGCGGCGTGGTCGAGCGCGCGCGCCGCTTGGACGATTGAAGTCGAACGCCAGGATACGGCTGAAACTGTCAGCTTCCGTTGCAATTTCCTGCTGATGTGCTCCGGCTACTACAGCTACGAGGGCGGCTACACGCCCGAATTCAAGGGTCGTGATCGCTTCGCGGGCATGATCGTGCATCCGCAGGAATGGCCCAAGGATCTCGACTATCGCGCGAAGAAGGTGGTCGTCATCGGCTCCGGGGCAACCGCGGTAACGTTAATTCCAGCGATGGCGCAGGATGTGGAACACGTGGTCATGCTGCAGCGCTCACCAACATATATTGTGTCGCTACCCGACCAAGATGCAATCGCCCATGTCCTGCGCAAGTTCCTGCCCGAACGGATAGCCTACGCCATTATTCGCTGGAAAAACATCGCCTTCCAACAATCCTTTTATCGTCGCACGCGCACGAAGCCAGAATATGTGAAGGAGCAGTTGATCGGCTTGGTGCGCAAGGAACTCGGGCCAGACTATGACGTCGCGACTCATTTCACGCCACGCTACAATCCCTGGGACCAGCGCCTCTGCCTTGTGCCAAACAGCGACCTGTTCAAGGCAATCAGGTCAGGCAAGGCCTCTGTCGTCACCGATCATATCGACACCTCCACCGAGAAGGGAATCCGGCTG
>JAKSDJ010000925.1 GCA_022360155.1 Chloroflexales bacterium
AAATTGAGAATGGCCAAAGTCAGGGAATAGATCCGCTGCCACAAAGTCTGTGGTGCGATAAACAGACCAAGCAAAGGAGCCGTCACCTGCGCAACAAGGAGCAACGCCAAAGTTGGGTTCAGAAGCCATTCCGCAGGTGCAGTTCGGGCGAGTTCGAAGGCCAGGAGCAAAAAGACGAGAAACCCAAACCCCAAACTAGCCCAACGCGGCTCAACCGGAGGCGGAGTAGCGCCGCGAGTTATCGAGAAGGTCGCGTGTGAAGTCATCACTACGTCAGTCCTGGAGATCTCCAATTGCCACCCCCAGACCGGCACAGCCCCAAAAGAGCGCAACCATATGGCTGAACTCGATATTAAAGAAATAGTGATCGGCCAGGCCAACAGAGAGGGCAGCAACGAGACCAGCCTGTGCGCCGAGCAGCCAGGACGCGCGTTCTGCATCGACTTGCTGTAAGCGGCGCAGCGTTTGCACAAACCAAGCGGCAACAATCCCCAGAAATGCCGTTAGCCCCAGCAGTCCCATCCGCTGCGCAATTGCCAAATAGATGCTACTAACACCAGCGACCAGGTCAATATCGGGCGCCAGACCGAAACCAATGCCAAAAAACGGATAACGAGCAATGATATTGATAGCGTTCTGATATTCGGCCAAACGCATTTGCTGGGCCTGGTCTTCGAAGCGCACCCCTTCGTAGATTCGCTCAACGAAAGCGCCGCCAATCCCCAAGCCAAAGAGCACGAGAGCCGCCAAAACGACGGAAGCAATCATTGCCCACCAGAGACGTCGATACCGGATAGTTGCTAAGAAAGCGGCGGCAATGATCAGCCCAAAGAGCGCTGCACGCGAAAAAGTTAGCAGGATGATCACGCTCATCAGCCCTACTATACTGATAAGCAACCAACGCCGCAAGAGCGGTTTTTCAGCAAAAATCTGCGCTGCGGCAAGGGCGCTTACCAGCGCCAGCATCCCGCCGAAGCTATTCGGGTCGACTGAGGTGCCAATCGCTCGCTCCAAGCCATCTGGGTCATCTTCGACAAAGCGCAAGACGCGACCCTCGGTCGGGTAACCGATGCGGCCCAGGCTAACCAGCAGCCGCAGCGCCGTCTGATCATTTAGGGCATAGAGCAGCAACCCCAGCAGCGCAGACGCCCCTCCAGCGATAATAAGCGCGCGCAGAGCAAAGCGGGCCTGATCGCGCGTCCGCACACAATTGATTATGGTGAAGAAAAACAAGACGCCCAGAACAAATTTGGCGTAGTTATGCAATGTTGAGGGGTCAGGAAGACCGCGCGCACCCAGGAAGAGCGCAAAGAAGGTAAAGCCAATGAAGCCCAGCAGCGGCAATCCCAGCGCAGACAAGCGCAGGTCGAAGGCATCGCCGTGCGCAAGCAGACGCAGCACCCAAACACCGAGCAATGCCGCAAGCGCCAACGTTAGAAAGTTGGGCGTAATGATAGCGCGGAAGGGCAAGGTGCCGAACGGCAACAGCGTAATAATGGCGAATACCGCCACCAAGCCAAGATCGGTGCTGGTGAGCATGGCATAGCCAACCGCCAGGGCCAGCAGACCAGCAACAACGAAGAGCGGTCCAAAGGCCGCCGCGCCGCCGACTACAGCGCCAAGGGCGATAGCGACGGCAGCAGCGAAACTATTCGAGCGCAAAAGTATCATACAGATTCTGAACTGCGATAGCGCTGAAGCGTATCAATCATTATTCGCCCCCCGGTCGTAGGGCACATTGGAGATCCGCATCAACTTATCCCAACGGTGAGTTGAGTCTACGTAGCGTACTGTTCCCGAAGCCGCGCGCATAACCACGCTGTGCGTACGCGCTCCGCCGCCAAAGTATTCGACCCCGCGCAAAAACTCGCCAGGAGTAATTCCTGTGGCGGCAAAAAAGACCACATCACTGCGCACCAAATCTTCGGTATGATATATCCGATGAACGTCCAGGCCTTGTTCGGCGATGAGCGCTTGCTCTTCGTCATTGCGCGGCCAGATTTTGCACTGGATCTCACCGCCGGTACATTTGAGCGCGCAGGCAGTGACGACCGCTTCCGGCGCACCGCCGATCCCCATGAGAATGTCAGCCGGCGGGTTTTCGATAGTCGTCATCACACCGGCAGATACGTCGCCATGAAGGATGAGTTTGATCCGTGCGCCAGTCCCGCGGATCTGGCGAATAAGCTCTTTGTGGCGCGGGCGGTCGAGCACGACAACCGTTACATCATCAACGCTCTTGCCCAATGCGCGAGCCACATTGCGGATATTCACATCGACTGGCGCATTGATATCAACCACTCCGCGCGCACGCTCACCCACTGCCAGTTTATCCATGTAGGCGATACCCTGCCAATTATACAGCGAACCGCGCTCGGCCACAGCGACAACAGCAATAGCGCCTGGCATACCTTCGGCTAGCAAGGTCGTTCCTTCTACCGGGTCTACGGCAATATCCACTTCGGGGCCTTCGCCCGATCCCACCCGCTCACTGGTGTAAAGCATCGGCGCCTCGTCCTTTTCGCCCTCACCGATAACCACCACACCATTCATTGATATAGCGTCCAAGGCCATACGCATGGCGTCAACAGCTGCCTGATCGCTTTTATTTTTATCGCCCCGGCCCATCCAACGTCCGCTGCGCAACGCCGCCGCCTCGGTCGCACGCACCAGGTCCATTCCCAAATTACGTTCTATGCGCATAACTACCTCCTTGTAGCCATTGAGACAAGGTTCTCAGGCGCTTTACCGATGCTAATGAAGCTACTGCAAGCAGCCCACCGTTCGCACGTGCGCTTCTCCCCTTCGTGAAGGGTAAAAGCACAAGCAAGCCTGATCAACCTTCAGTCTTCGGCTTGCCTCCTCCTCCGAGTCATCTAGGCGCCGCCCACCATAGATATACCCCTATCTGATAGTGCGGATTGTAGCATACTGCTGCGCTGCTGTCTATGTGTGCTATACTTATCTGCAGCCATAACCACAACCAAGGAGGGGTGCAGTGAAGCGCATTGTCAGTATCAGCTTGGGATCATCGCAACGCGATTATCAGTTTACAACTACCGTTCTTGGACAGCATGTCAGTGTGCAACGGATCGGCGCCAATGGCAGCGTCGCGCGGGCAGCAGCCCTGGTACGCGAACATGACGGCCATGTTGATGCGCTTGGGTTGGGCGGCCTCACGCCAGTCTTTCGGGTTGGCACAGCACGTTACCCCCATAAGGAGGCAATGAGCATTGCCCAGCAAGCCCAGCGCACTCCCGTTGTTGACGGCGGGATCATCAAGAGCACGCTGGAGCGTTGGACCGTGAAACGGGCCAACGACCAAGTGCCAGGAATTTTTCGCTACCGCCGCATCTTGCTCGCCAGCGGGATCGAGCGCTATCAACTGGCTCAAGCGCTCAGCCAGTACGAGGGCGATTTGCGCTTCGCCGACCCGCTCGTCCATTTCGGGCTATCTTTTCTACCCGTACCGCGCTCATTGGAGCAACTCGAACTCTATGCCGCGACGACCTTGCCAATTACGGCGCTATTGCCCTACCGTGTGTTGCACCCCATCGGACTGGGTCAAGAAGGCCACGACCATCGCGCAGAGCAACTTTTCGCCTGGGCCGATGTGCTCGCCGGCGACTTCGCCTACATCCGCCGCTTTGCGCCCGCTGACCTGAAAAACAAGACCATTGTCACCGACGACCCCTCGCTTGCTGAGATCGAAGACCTTCGCCGCCGCGGCGTGACGACTTTGGTCACGATGACCCCGCCGCTGAGCGAAGAACATCCTTTTGTGTCCGCCGATGTGCTGGAGGCAATCGTGGCGGCGGTCCAAGAGACCGGAGCCCAACCTGATGAAGCCGCAGTGATGGACTTCATTGCCGCTGCCGGATGGGAGCCAACCATCCAACATCCCAACCCCTTGCCCAAACCTAAGTTTGCTTTTGTTATTCACCCGTTGCGCACGAGTCTGATCGCCAATGACCCGCGTTTCGCCTTCACCCGCCACTTGCCGCCCCGCCTGATCGAGCGCGTCGCCGCCTATATTCCGCCGCTCTATCTCTCACGCATTCGTGGCATCCGCAGCACACATACCAATGAAGAAGCAGAAGGCATTTTGCTGACGCTGGGCACAACGCCACGGGAAATGATGCAGCGCCCGCCTTCGTTTACCTACCGTCGCCTGATCCGCGCCGCGCGAATGGCGGAACGCATGGGAGCGCAGCTCATGGGGCTTGGCGCTTTCACCTCGGTTGTTGGCGATGCCGGCATCACCGTCGCTCAAAAGAGCGCTATCGGCATCACCAGCGGCAACTCGCTGACCGTTGCAGCAACGCTCGAAGCTGCCAAACAGGCGGTGATTTTGATGAAGGGCGGGCGACCTGACAAGGTGCGCGCGGTCGTGATTGGCGCCACCGGCAGCATCGGCGCAGTCTGTGCGCGGCTGCTGGCCCAGGCGGTACGCGATGTTGTGTTGATTGCGCCGCGCCCCGAACGCTTGCTCGCGCTCAAGCAACAGATCCAGCGTGAGACGCCGGGCGCGCGAGTCATCGCCGCGACCCATCCCGACGCGTATGTCGGCGATGCCGACCTGATTGTGACGACAACCAGCGCACTCACCGGCAAGGTCATCAACGTGGATAAGCTCAAGCCAGGGGCCGTGGTGTGCGACGTGGCTCGCCCGCCCGATGTGCGCCAGGAAGATGCGCAACGCCGCCCCGACGTGTTGATCATCGAGAGCGGCGAGATCAAGTTGCCCGGCAACCCCGATTTCGGCTTCGACATCGATATGCCGCCCGGCACGGCGTATGCCTGCTTGTCTGAGACCGCGTTGTTGGCGATGGACGGCAAGTTTGAGGACTATACGCTGGGCCGCAACATCAAGATGGAGCGGGTCAAGGAGATGTACCGGCTTATGAATAAGCACGGCCTGGAGTTGGCGGGACTACGCAGCTTTGGTCATTATGTCACTGCAGAGGATATTGCCGAGAAACGCCGCCTGGCGGAGGAACGCCGGCAGCAGCTCGGTCTGCCCTTGGAAGAGGGCGCCATCACGGGCTAGACTTACCCTCTTCGGCTTCCCGCTGGGGCGTCAGCGCGGCGCCTTAGCGCGAAGCCGAAGAGGCCACAATGCCTCGCATGCCCTGATGGGACTCGGCGGCTGCAAGCCACCGCTACAATATGAGGCGCGTCTGCGGCAGTTTCAGCCATGGCTGTGTTGTTTCGACACATGCGCGGGTCGGCGCGCCCTGCATCTATGGTATGTCCTCCCGACGCTTGTGGCGCCGCCATGCCCTGACGGGCGGCGTGCCTGACACTCTGTATCGGTTCCAACCAAGGCTAACGCCAGCCAACGTCCGCGCGGCGCTACACACCCGTGCCCCCCGCAGTTGGAGCCCGTGACGGTTCGAATGCACCGTAGCGTATGCCTTCCGGCGCCGCGCAGGCGCGGCGGCAAGCGCGAGTCCGCTATCGTGCGTCGTTGTGTCATCCCCACATACGCAGGGACTATCACCTCATTCCGAAACAGCTATGCGCTGCCAACCACCCGTTCGCTCCTGCGCCCATGCAGACATCGTAGCGGAGGCATCCGCCTCACCGCTTCTCAGGCATCGCTTAGCTGATTGTCATTGTTTTGACCCAAACAGATCACGTACAATACCTTAAACGCAATCCTAACCCTAACCTGCGCCCGCCTCGATACCTGCCATCCGCATCGCGGGCTTATATACGGCCTATGTCGTTCCTAAGCGCGAGACGGGATTGTTTGCCGCATGCCCCTTAATGGCTTGCCCTGGTTTCTCCGTCTCAAGTCGGTGTTTTGGTCCAAGCGGATCATGTACAATACGCCACATGCGTGCTTAATCCTATCACAAAGGAGGTGTCTGTGCCCACCTCGAAACCCTCCATCCACGTCGCGGGCTTGTGTAAGACCTATATCGTCCCTGAGCGCGAGGCGGGGTTGGTTGCCACGCTCAGAAGTCTAGTGCGTCGCAAGACGCGCGAGGTCAAAGCCGTCGACTCCATAGCGTTCGATATCGAGCCGGGTGAGATTGTCGGCTTTCTGGGGCCCAACGGCGCGGGCAAGACCACCACGCTCAAAATGCTCTCCGGCCTGCTCTATCCCAGCGGCGGCGCGGCGACCGTCTGCGGCCACGTTCCATCACGCCGCGAAAAAGCCTATCTCAGCCAGATCGCCCTGGTGATGGGCAACCGTAACCAGTTGCAGTGGGATATCCCGGCGATGGACTCGTTCGAGTTGAACCGGGCGATCTACCGCATCCCGGTCGACCAGTTCAAACGCGCCCGCGACGAGTTCATCGAACTGATGGAGGTCCAGGCGCTGGTTCAGAAGCCGGTACGCAACCTCTCGCTCGGCGAGCGCATGAAAATGGAGATCATCGGCTCGTTGTTGCACCAGCCCCGGGTGCTCTTCCTCGACGAGCCAACCATCGGTCTCGACGTGACGATGCAGCGGCGGATTCGGACCTTCATCGTCGAGTATAACCAGCGCTACGGCGCGACCGTGATGCTCACCAGCCACTACATGGCGGATGTCGAGGCGCTGTGCAAACGAGTCATCGTGATTCACCATGGGAAGATCCTCTTCGATGGCAGTTTGAGCGGGCTGATCGAGCGTTTCGCCGCCTACAAGACCATTGTTGTCGTACCCGAAGATCCGACGGTCGACCTGAGCATGTACGGCGAAGTTGTCGAGCGCGACTCGACTCGGATCACCCTGCGTGTCTCCAAATCCGAAACGTCGCGGGTAACGTCGCGGCTGTTGGCCAACCTGCCGGTTGCAGACTTGACGATTGCCGAAACGCCCATCGACGCCATCATCGAGCAGGTCTTCGCCCAGGAGGCGGTCGTATGAAAGACATGCTGGCGTTTTATCTCACGACGATGAAGACGTCGGTGCTGGTGCAATTCCAATACCGCGTCGCAAACTACTTCTATATGATTGGCATGATCGCCGAGCCGATCATTTATCTCGTCGTGTGGTCGACCATCGCCGACGCCCAGGGCGGGGTGGTCGGCGGCTATACTGCAGGGGCATTCGCCGCCTACTACATCATCTGGACCCTGGTGCGCAACATGAACATCGTCTTTACGCCCTACGGCTGGGAATGGCGCATCCGGCGCGGCGAACTGTCGGGGATGCTGTTGCGTCCGCTGCATCCCATCCACTATGATCTGGCCTATTTTGCCGGCTGGAAGATCGTAGTGATCGTGCTGTGGCTGCCCATCGCGGCCATCCTGGCGCTGCTCTTCCGGCCCACCCTCGAACCGACCGGGCTGGAGATCGGCGTGTTCTGCCTGGCTATCTGGGGGGCGTACCTGATTCGCTCGATGCTGCTCTGGGTGCTGGGCATGATCAGTTTTTGGACGACGCGGGTCGCCGCGCTCTACGAATTCTACTTCGCCGCCGAGCTGCTACTCTCCGGGCGGCTGGTGCCGATGTCGCTGCTGCCCGACTGGGCCCAACGCCTCGCCGATTTTCTGCCGTTCCAGTGGACCTTTGGCTTTCCCATCGAGTCGCTGGTTGGGCAGCTTACGACGCAACAGTTGCTTGCAGGCCTGGGGATGCAACTCTTCTGGATTGGGGTTGGCAGCGTGCTCGTGGCGATTGTCTGGCGCATTGGCGTGCGGCATTATTCGGCAGTGGGCAACTAGCGCTTGGAGTGTGGGTTCTCGTTGCTGACTCCTATTCCCTGAGGTAAACGATGAGTCTCTTTCGCTTGATGTGGGTCTTCTTTCGGATTGGCGCGATGAACGAGATGCAATACCGTGTAAACTTCTTGATCCAACTCCTGCAATCCCTGATTGCGCTGGGAACAGGCCTGATCGCCCTGGCCCTGGTATTCAGCCACACCACCGACCTGGGTGGCTGGTCGCGCCCCGAGTTGCTGGCGGTGATGGGAGTGCATATCCTGATGGGCGGCTTGATTATGTCGGTCA
>JAKSDJ010000033.1 GCA_022360155.1 Chloroflexales bacterium
CCCCTAGCCCCCTCTCCCAATATGGGAGAGGGGGAACACGCCGTATCAGGGAGCGGCACATCGCTTCCCGAACATGGGTGCTGTCCGCCCCTAAACGTGCGGGGGCAAGGGGGTCGGGTGAGGGGGTTGAAAGGGGATGAGAACCAAATAGCCCATCCCAATGCCTCAAATGACACCTTCGCCTCAACGTTCTGTCCGCATCTAAATGGGAGCAGGGTCGGGGATGAGGGATTTTTCGAGCCCGCAGAGCGCGCCGCCGCGCGGGCTCTCGCTCCCATCATCAATATAAGAACATCGGCTTCCCAAGCAAGTGCGAGACCTTGGGCCGATACTGCTCGACATCATACAGCTCGGGTACATCCACCCGTTTGACGCCCTGGATGCACGTTTCAGCCGGCACAGTCGTGTAGGTGCCGCTCTGCAACGCCACCATACGCCCAGAATGCCCCTGTTCGAGCTGCTGCACGGCCAAGTTGCCATACGACGTTGCAACCATCCGATCAAGCGAATCAGGACTGCCCGCCCGCATCAGGTAGGCCAACTGCTGATTGACAATATCAATCTTGGTGATCCGCTTCAGGGCATCGCCAACAATCTGGCCAATGCCACCGAGTTTCTTGTGACCATAGGCGTCCTCCTGACCATACTCGACGATCTGCCCGCCAATCATGCTTGCCCCCTCAGAGACAACCACGACGGCATAGTTGCTGGGGTTACGGTGGCGATCCTCGACAACCATCTGGGCCAGCTGTTCGATATCGAAGGGCACCTCGCTAATCAGCGCGCGGTCTACATCGGCGAGATAGGCCGAGATCAGCGCCGTCTCGCCGCTGTTGCGCCCGAACAACTCGACCACAGCGATCCGCTCGTGGCTGCCGGCCGGTGTGCGCAGGGCATTGATAAAATCCACACTCCGCGTGACGGCGGTGCTAAAGCCAATACAATAGTCGGTGCCGAATACGTCGTTGTCCATCGTCTTGGGGATAGAGATAACTCGCATCCCTTCCTGATGCAAGCGCACTGCAAAGGAAAGCGTATCATCGCCACCAATGGGAACGAGCGCATCAATGCCCAGGCGTTCCAACACCTTGAGCACATGCGGGGTGCAATCTACTGTTTTCTTGTCGCCAAAGGGATACGAATCACGGAGAAAATCCGGGAGATCACTAGGCCGTACTTTCTGTGGATTGGTCCGCGAGGTGTGCAAATGCGTGCCGCCATAACGATCTATTGTGCGTACGATCCGGCGGTCCAATGACTCGATCCACTCACGATTAGCATCTTCGACGTCGAGGTTATAATTGAGCAGTCCGGCCCAACCACGACGAATACCAATCACATCCCAGCCATTTTCCTCGGCCCGATTGACAACTGCTTTGATACACGGATTCAGACCTGGTACGTCACCTCCGCCTGTAAGGATGCCGATTCGCATAATTTCTCCTTTCCTTCTCGACAACCAAAGCAAAGCGGCTCCTAGAGATTCCGTGTGCGTGCAGTTTTGCCACGGCTCTCTCGTGGGCTATGGAGACAACACGGCCAACGAGAACGTCATCTGCAGGGTTCGCCGAGCCTCCGCTGGCACGCCATACAGTCCGTGACACTACAACTGCTTCCTTATTTCTCGAAGAGCCGTCAAAGTAAGGTCGTGCGCTACGCGCTTATTATGGCCTATAGCAATTCTCATTCACAAGACTGACGCGATCACCAATTGGCAGGGAGGTTTGGAGGGCGGCAAGCCCTCCAAGCAATCTTTTTCGCGCCGCCGCTGCGGCGGCAAGCAGGATTTTTCGGGGAAGCATCGCCTCCCCGACTCCCGCCACCGCATAAGTCCGGTCATTCAGAGTTGCCTTACAACCCTTGAAGGATTGCCCAGTTAAAAAACTACAAGGCGATCCAACCGGGTAACTATTGTACGCTAGGCAGATCCGCCAATCCGCCCCTGCGCAGTACCAAGTGACAAACACCCTTTGAACACACAACAAATTTAGGATACTGAGCGTTGTGTCTCGATACGCACCGCCACACGATCGTTGAGGGCTCTCACTCAGTTTGAGCGAGATTGTCACGTAACCAAGTCACTCGGTGGCTTAGGATACGCAGCGATCCATCGAGCTCTTCGAGCAGCCAATCAACCATGTGTTGCTCGAAAGAAGGATTGCGGCGCACGTATTCTTCGACCATAGCCGCAACCTCGGAGCGAACATTGGGCCATGCATCAATCCAACCGTCAATCTTCGATGCCTGCTGGGTAGAAAGAGTAGTGAGGGAAGTTACATTGTCGACGCTTCGCTCGAACATGGGGTTGCTCCTTTCAGTTCTGGCGGTGAACTGCTGTATTCACCTGAATGTTGCGCATACAACAAGAGCCACTGTACACCAGCGGCTCTTGTTTTTGCTGGTGTCATCATCGACCCATTCTTGCGTTTTTCAATCAGACAAAGTTCTGCGGCGCTTTACAGTCGACTGCAGTTCAAGAGGGACGAACCCTTCTTGTGTCCTCTTGTTTTCAAGACCGTCAAACAGGAACCTGTGCGGTGAAACCTTGTTTCAGGAGAAAACCCTATTCCCCATCGAACAGCTCACGCGACACCGCGATGAGCATGATGATGGGGTCGGGTTATGCTTAGTCAGGCTTCATTCTACGCTAACTCTAACCCGGTTTAGGTTAGAGGGCGACCCTTCCAAGTTAAGAAATCACTATCATCTTGGTTGTTAGAGAGGTCGCTTCTCTATATTATACCAGCAAGCATAACATCAATCGTCGTACCTCGGGCGAGACAAGGTCCGGGCAATCCGGCGCAGATCCATCCACCACTGGACCCGCGGGCGTTGCTTCGCTTCATCCACCATACGCGGCAGGTCTTCTATGTTCGTGAAGGTAATCTTCCCGCTCTGTAACCCAATAAAAGCACCCATCGGCGCCGGATTATCCGCCTCGTTGATCAAGAAATCGATGCACTTCGCGGTGAGACGGGTTGCTTGGATGCGGTCGAATGGCGACGGGTCGCCCCCTTGCTGCAGGTGTCCTAGGATCGCCTGGCGTACCGAGAAGAGATCTCGACCTTCCTCCTCGAAGAGCGAACACATAAAACCTGTCGTATAGATAGGATTCGCATTTTCGTTGCGGATCATCAGACTCAGCCGCTTGCCCCGCTTGAAGCTCGCCATCATATGAGCGAGATCTTCGCGGAGGTCGTCAAGCGTCACACCTTCTTCAGGTAGATAGACCCGCTCAGCGCCGCTTGCGAGACCGCCCATCAATGAAAGGTAACCGCAATCGCGCCCCATCACTTCGACGACAAAGCAACGCCCCGAGGCGACCGCCGACTGCTTGATATTATCGACGGCTCTCACAATATTGTTCAACGCCGTATCTGAGCCAATGCTCAACTCCGAGCCAGGCAAGTTGTTGTTGATCGTCGCGGGCAGGCAGACAATCGGGATATTAAACGCCGGGAAGTTATGGCGTTCGGTATAGAGCTGGTAGGCGGCTTGATAACCAGCCCAACCGCCGATCATCAAAATCCCTTGGACCTGGTGTTCCTCTAGATTGCGGGCGATCGCATACAGGTCTTTGCCTCTAGGGATCTTGCGACTGGTGCCCAATTCAGCCCCGCCCCGCGAGGCCCAACCGCTCACGCTCATCCACTTTTGTTCGATAATCGAGCCGCCGATCAAACCCCGAAAGCCATTGCGTGCGGCGAGCATCGTATGGCCCTGATCCATACCCAATCGAACCGCGATCCGTACGGCTGTATTCATCCCTGGCGACAGGCCGCCGGCATTCAACACCAAGAGGCGACAGCGATTCCCGTTAGCCGCCGAAGCCGATGGCAAAACCCGGGTCAAGATGTGCAGGGTTTGTAAAGCGTCTTTGAAACTGCCGCCACGCAATTCCATCGCTTTGTCGTACTCCTTCGCCGCAATGACGTCGGCGACCGCGTGGGTCTGCTCGACACAACGCATCAGCGGCGAGCGTGTGATGCGGTTATTCCGCAACCCAATCAGTTGCGGTTCACTGTCACCGGTGGTCAGCAAGAGCTCTTCAACCGCAGCGTGGCCGAGCAGCGTGCTCATGTAGCGATCAAACGCGCTTGGCATCCCGCCACGCTGGACATGCCCAAGTATGGTCACCCGCGTATCTTCGCCAAGCCGCTCCTCTAAAACCTGTTTCACATACTCGGCGCTGATCGGATTGCCATGCCAATCGCGCGCGCCCTCAGCCACAATCACGATACTGTCGCGCCGGCCAGCCTCACGTCCAGCCTTCAAAACCGAGCACATCTGCTCTTCCCACTGATCAACGCTGGGCGGGCTCTCGGGGATAAGCACCCAATCGGCGCCGCCGGAGATCGCCCCCATCAGCGCCAGGTAGCCGCACGATCGCCCCATTACCTCGACGACAAAAGTACGCTGGTGGCTTGCCGCCGTACTGCTGATGGAGTCGATTGCCTCGGTGATTCGATACAAC
>JAKSDJ010000769.1 GCA_022360155.1 Chloroflexales bacterium
CGCTCACACACAGCAGCCGGGATACAGTCTGGATATTACTGTATTGTAGCTCCTGCACGACACCTGCCCAGAAGCGTAGTGATGGGAACCGTACAGGC
Organism: Chloroflexales bacterium; assembly: GCA_022360155.1. Classification (GTDB taxonomy): domain Bacteria; phylum Chloroflexota; class Chloroflexia; order Chloroflexales; family Chloroflexaceae; genus JAKSDJ01. The sequence goes on from JAKSDJ010000769.1 coordinate 99, forward strand.
GCCTAGTGCAGCCAGGTAATTCTTCGACACGATGGCGCAAGGATAGTTTAACCCAGAGAAGCATGACACGCTGTGGAAGTGATAGGTTGGCATTGGAGCAATACGCTTGTGGACGATAGTGTTTAAGGGTGTGACAACGCAGCACAACAATCTCGATGATTTGTGTACCCCGCTATTCATAAACATAAGGAGGATTGAATGAATACCTATCGTCTATTACGCGAACAACGCCCCGTTGGATTGTCGGTATGTGGATTATAGCGGTGATAATCGCTTTGATGCTATCTGCTACGGGGGCAAAAGCAACCCATCACAATCACAATACAGACCAATTACATATTCATAATATACACTTCTCAGAGTTAGATGGGCCAGTAACTAATGAGGACTTTTGTACTGATGTCGTAGATGGTGATGGCATTACTGAGGAAGAGTTACGCGATCGGGTGGCTGACGCGTTGCTTTTCCAGCCTGATCGTTGGGATCAAACAGGCTATGTAGGAAGCGGCACATACTGTGTTGATTTCTTTCAAGGCGCGTATACTTGCTTGGACCCAGTTTATGGCGATAGATCGAGTCTAGAAGTCCAATATAGAAGCTATGCTACGTCACCTTCGGCGAAGCCATGTGGCGATGGCTATAGCTGTGTACAGTTCTTTAATGCTGTAGCTAGTGTCCACGATCATAATGACTATTTAAATAGTGTTGTCTGGCTGGAAGAAGATCACGTTGCTCTTTATGACCAATATACCCGCCGTCAATTAATTAGCCACGAAACCGGTCACGTGCTTGGTTTTCGAGACCCTGTTCACGGCGTATGTACAAACGGGCCAACAATCATGAATATACCTTATTATGGCTGTGATGACCCCGGTTCAGGCCCGACAAGCCACGATAAAGATGTTCTCGTCAATGATGTCATACCAAACAAACATCCAAATCCATAGGTAGCTTCATTGAACCGCTTCCTCGGTCATCGCACATAATTTTAATCGAGAAGTTGTGTCTGTACTACGAGGAGGATCAATTATATGAAACGTTCAATTAATGCAAAAACACTGATAGCCCTTCTCGTTGGTATGGCAGTTTTACTTGTAGTAGTCGCAGTATCGGCACGATCTGTGGTTGCAACTCCACCAGAATATACCACCTTATCACCGCTTCTGGTTAACACGCGTAATGCGCTTCAACTCTGCATTCAAGTTTCACCATCACTTCAATCCCAAACGATGGTAATCACCCATTTAATACAGGAACAGATGGGCATCCTACAACAAACACACCCGGACTGGGCTAGAGTATATGAGGAATCCGTAAATGTACAGGATGGGATAAGTGCGCCAATCTCAACAACTGTACAGAATGCAACGAGTAGTCAAAATGCAACAGCCCTTTTCCAGCAGAATTGCCCGGTAAGCATACCGACAGAGCGGCTTGATTCTAGTGATATGACAGCTTTTGGTCGAGGTTTAGTTACTGAGCCAAGTCCTTTCCGTGCAGTAGTTCTTGTGTTGGATGACGCGACGGCTGATATTGTCATTGGAGATTTAGATATGAGCCATGCTGTCTACGAAGTCATGAAAATTTCAGAACATGAATTCGTTGAGGTGACAAACGCTATTGTTGTACGAGCGAGTGCAATAAAAACAGCAAAGTTCGTAGACCAGTATCTTTCCGTCGCTATTTCTCTTCCACCAACTCGCCCATTCCTGATGCCAAACCAACAATAATTGCTGCGTGAGGCTAAGTGCTAGATAGATGCATACTTCTATTGTGTATACATAGAAGTATGCATCTGTACGCTGTATAATAAACAATACTTGACCATCATTGCTAGTTTTAGGTAACAAATTCGGCGGTGACACCCTTTGACCGCATGTCACTCGCAGTGGGTCGTGCACGCGCCAGGTCGACCCGAGCTACAAGGGTTTTGCGACACCATAGAGCGGTGTTGACCTAGCGTTCCTCACTGGGGCGTGGCGCCGGTTCGTTGGCCCACAGGGCGCGCCGCCCCGCTTCGAGTGCATGCCACGCGCGCCCGGCACTCAAGTGCGAGCTCACAACGCAAGTCGGCTTCAGCCGACTGCTTGCAGTGCGCTGAAGCTGCGAGCCCTATGTATCTCCCCGTATGCGGGGAGATACATAGGGCTCGCGCGAGGTCAGATCAATGGCCCATTCGTGCGTACGGTGCGTGCTGATCCGAGCAGGCTCCGCTCCTAAAGCGCTCCCCGCAGGGGAACCCTGACGGTGCCCCAGACTTCTCCACTACGAGGGTTGGATGGATGTAAGATGAGAACGGTGAGTGGCAAGCGCATAGCCGCATCAGAATGAAGCGAAGATGCGATGATGCACGATAACAGCCTCGTGCCCGACACCGCGCGTGCGCTGCGTCGAACGGCATGCGCCTCGGCGCGCTCGAAGCGTTACTGGCCCAACATGCGGGGGGCACGGGGGTAGACGCCCCAACGGGACGCGCGGCCCCGCTTGGGCATTGGGTGCCACAGGACATAGCTAAAACGGACGATTCCCTCAATCGATCTTGGGTGTAATGGCGCTGGGCATGGTGATCTGATATTTGAACTGGTCGCCGCGATAACTGGCGATCATCAACTCCACCGGCGCACCCTCGGCGTCGAACAGGAGTGGCTGCACCAGCAGTAGGGGCGCACCGGCCTGCACTCCGATCCGCTTCGCGTCGCACTCGGTGGCGGCGATAGCCTCCAGCGTGTGCCGGCCCTGCCCGTTCGCCAGGCGGGGTAGGTGGTGCAGATAGGCCAGCGAGTCGTCCTCGCTCAAACCGGCGGGGTTGATCTGGCGGGCAATGGTCGGTGAGACATAGGCTGCGTGATGACCGATGGGGACGCCGTCGGCGAGGCGCAGCCGCCGGATGCAGTAGACCTGCTCGCCGGCGCTGAGCTGGAGTTGCTCTTGTACGTCCGGCGACGGCGTCACCCACTCTGTAGCCAGCGCCTGCCAGCCGGGGTTGATACCCTGTTGGACCATATACTGGCTCAGGCTAAGCGCCTAGTTGGGGCTATGGGTCAGCTTTGGCGGCGCGATGAACGTACCTTTACCGCGATAGCGGATCAGCCGGCCCTCAGTGACCAACTCGTTGAGCGCCTGGCGCACAGTGGTCCGGCTCAGACCATAGGCGTCCTGCAACTCGTGTTCGCTGGGGATGGGCTTTTTCGGGTTCCACTCGTTGTTTTCTATTTTCTCGCGCAGGATTTGCTTGAGCTGAAAATAGAGCGGTATCTTTTGGAGTGAGTCACGGTCTACAATTGTCATACGGCTCTCGACGATCTGCTCCCGTTTCCTGCCCTTCGCGATAGCGATTACAGCGTCGTGTAGCACACGAACCCTCATCCTTGGCCTCCGCCGATTGAGAAACAAGAGTTGTGGAATCAGCGGATGAAGGTTGGATAATGCAACCGCTATGTGGCTTTCTGTCGGGCTACAGCACAGTTGGAACTCAACCGCAAGTTATACCAATTTGACTTAGATATTCCGCATCTTGTCACTCCTTCACGTTGTTCAGGACAGGCTCTGAGCG
>JAKSDJ010000543.1 GCA_022360155.1 Chloroflexales bacterium
ATCGCCAACAACCGTATAGCCAAGTCCCGGTAATGTAACCGTTTGAGCTGCACCGCTCGCCAGACAGAGGGCGAGCGAACCGTGCAGGTTGACGGCATCAGCAGCGCGGAGGGCCTGCGCAGCATCCAGCGCGCTGCGTAGGGTTGTAGTTGCCGACTGATCGTCAAAAGCGCCAAAAACCAGTAACATCACATCGCCAAGCCGCTCGAGCAAGGCATTATGATGTTCGACCTGTTGTTGCGCTACGACTGCGAGCTTGCGTAGCGCGTGAAGGTATTCTGCTTCGCTGTTGGCATGATAGCCTGCTGAACCGGCATAGCCCACAATCAAGACAGTCAGCATGTGAGAGAACCCATTATAGTTGGGTGGGTTATTGACTAACGTAGTTAGGGCGCGAGCCGGCAATATCGGCAATAATGTCTGGGCCTGACGTTGCAAGCGTTGCTGCTGTAAGAGCCCATTGACCGAATGGCAGAGCGCCCCCCAAGCTCCCTCTTGTACTTCTAATTTGGCATCTAAATCACCCGCTGCGATGCGCTGAGCAAGCTTGCGCATTTGCCATCGGATGCGCAAGCGGTCCCATATCAACAAAACGACCAGCAACGAAAAGATGGACATGACAATTTGCTGGGTGACGGCGGCCAGGATGATAGCAACTACGATCAGGAGCAGGATTGTACCGAGTCGTCGCCAGCGCCAACCTGTGTAACTCAGGCGTAACAAGCGCATAGGAACATCATTTATTCTAAGAGTCATGCGTGTGTGGGTACGAGAGTAGAATGTTCAGCCTCGCTCGATCGCTAACGGCTGAATGCTTTGCGTAGCAGACAAGGCTGTTCCCCCATTTATCTCCCATTCAGTGGAGGATAATGTGGGAAAATAAGCATAACATGGCAGGGAAAGGGGGTCTAGCGGTCAAGATTACAAGGCGGTGACAAGCTATTCTTCACGGAGGATATAGCCAACGCCCCGCACCGTTTGGATCAAACGGGGCTCGCCGCCTGCTTCAAGCTTCTGGCGTAGGTAGCGTACATACACCTCGATAATATTGCTTTCGCCGCCAAAGTCGTAGCCCCAAACGCGGTCGTAGATAACTTCGCGGGTTAGCACTTGCTGGGGGTGGCGCATGAATTGCTCGAGTAATTCGTACTCTTTGGCCGTAAGGTCAACCCGCCGATCGCCGATACGAACCTCGCGAGCGGCGGTGTCAATGATGAGGTTATTGTAGCGTAAGACATCGCTTTGTTGAGCGCTCTGGCGGCGCCGCAACTGGACACGGATCCGCGCCAGGAGTTCTTCAAACGCAAATGGCTTGACGAGATAATCATCAGCGCCGCTTTCCAGCCCAGCCACGCGATCCGGCACTGCATCGCGAGCAGTCAGGATGATGATCGGCACTTCCGAGGCGGCCCGCAGGCGACGGGCGACTTCCAGCCCATCAAGGCCGGGCAACATTAAGTCGAGAACGACCAGATCGGGCGGGTTTTCGCGAGCAGCAGCCAATCCGGTGTTGCCGTCGTTTGCGATTTCGACGATGAAGCCTTCCAGAGTCAGACCACGACGCAGATACCCGGCGATCTCTGTTTCATCTTCGATAATCAAGATTCGCTGCATGGCGATTGTGTATATTCCTCGAAGCGCCTCCACTCATCTTGTGGAAAGTGAAGCGATAGACAGAAAACACATGAATCTTAGATATACTTATTGTAACAGCGGTTTAGCCGATATGCAAGCGATTTTCGTTTGAAAAGGCAGTTTCATCGAATTTCAGTTCGACATTCCCCGGCCAGTTCTTGTTTGTTACGTCAAGCTGCGCGCATCCTCATTATTCCTTGAGATATGTATCGAACCAGGCCAGAGTCTCGTTCCAGGCGGCGACGGCGGCAGCCTCGTTATAGTTCTGGCCAGTGTCGTTGTTGAAGGCGTGGTTGGAACCCTCGTAGATCCGCTTCTCGAAAGTTTTCCCGCTCTCCTGCATGACTTGTTCGAGGGCCGGAATGGTGCTGTTGACTCGCTCGTCGTTGCCGCCATATTGTCCCAGGATGGCGGCGTTGGTCGCACTCATTTGGCTGGCGGGCTCGGGGGTGACGCCGTAGTAGCACACGGCGGCAGCGATGTTGGGATTCGCTGCGGCAAGTCGTAGCGTGTAGGCGCCGCCGAAGCAGAAGCCCACTACTCCGTGTGTGCCGGCTTGAACGCCGGGCTGCTGGCCAAGAAAATCCACTGCTGCATTGAGATCGCGCACCAACTCATCGGGGTTGGCGTTTCCGAAGTACCCCCGGACCTGATCAGGACCGAGCTGCGGGGTTCCACCCGCTCGCGACGCCAGATCAGGCGCAAGGGCCACATAACCGGCCTTGGCCACGCGCCGGGCGACGTCGCGAATGTGATCATTTAAACCGCGATTTTCGTGAATAACAATAACGCCGGGGTATACGCCTTCGGCCTGCGGGCGAGCCAAATACCCAACAACCTCGGTGTCGCTCTGAAATGTGACTTCTGTGCCGGTAATATCAGGGTCGTCGGCAGGAACAGACAGCGGCGCAGCACCGACAGGCGGCGTTGGCTGTGTCGGCTCAGGCGCTGCCGCCGTTGCAGAGGGCGATGGGCTGGGCGGATTGGTCGGGGGCCGGGTGGCTTCAGAGGTTAGTGCGGGCGTGGTAGTGTCAACGCCGCACGCGGCAAGTAGCGCCGCCGCCGCCGCCCCGCTCCCGCAAATGCGCAGGAGTTGCCGGAACATCTGCCGCCGGGTCAAGAGGCCCTCCTGGTACTCTTCGATCGCCTCCTCACCGAGATAGCGTTGCATCTGGTTCAACTGATCGACCGAGGCGATTTCGCGCTGTTTACGGATCATCGTGGGTTCCTCTTTCTTCGTAACTGGATCAGGCGCAAATAAAAATAACTATATGCGCATGCTGTTGCCCCAGATATCAATCCACAGATTAACACAGATGTCCCAGGTTTTTGGATACGCTTCATCTGTGGAACTTTAGAGCAAAGCTAATTTCAACGCGCTACGCATGACGCTGTACAGCCCAA
>JAKSDJ010000996.1 GCA_022360155.1 Chloroflexales bacterium
CAATCTAAAGGGCTTGGTGTTTCATGGCGATCTCTGGGCTGAAGCAGTGTTCAATCCTCGTTCGCAGGGCACAGCGGTGGAGTATACGGTTGAGATTGAGTTGTGCATCCCGATTCCTGGCGTTCTGCGTCTGATGCCCCAGCATTTCCTCCAAACGTTGGGTGAACATGCAATGACTTTCAAGATGTCGCAGATGATCTCCGGCTTTGCTAATCGCATCGAAGCAGACTTTATCGCTTGGGCCAATGGAGGCTAGCTGGATCTGACCGTCTAGCTGCACTGCTACTCAAGATATACCGGCTGATGTCAAGCGTCAATGCGCATTTATGTGCTGCACAAGCGCATAGATGCGCGTTGAGTGTATGTCGCGCGTGGCCGCACCCCGTATTTTGGCTCTCTGTTTGGTTTCGTGTTATACTGCAGTCACCTTCATTGCGTCTCAATAGAAACGTCCTAGAACGCTTTGCCGCACCCTAGGATGTTGCCTGATAGAGAGTCCTTGTCTATGCCGATTCTTCGTTCGGTTGCCACGGCGCTGCCCCCTTACCAGATTCCGCAACGGGTTGCCCGATCATTTGCGGGCCAACATTTCGCGCCCGATTTTCCTGCCATCGAGCGATACTTGACCGTTTTTGAACATGCCCAAATTGAGACTCGGTCGTTTGCTGCCCCGCCCGAGTGGTTTCAAACAACGCATAGTTTTGGCGAATGTAACGACCTGTTTATGACATGGGCCACTCGGTTGACCGAGGAGTCGGCCCGGCGCTGCCTCGCTGCTGCTGGTTTAAGGCCGAGTGATGTGAATCATCTGTTCTTTGTGTCGACAACTGGTTTGGCTGCTCCCAGCATCGACGCTTACCTGATCAATCGTTTGTCGATGGATCGCCACACTCGGCGCACTCCTATTTGGGGGCTCGGTTGCGCAGGCGGCGTTGCTGGTCTTGCGCGGGCCTATGAGTATACCTTGGCCTACCCGCACCATCGTGCATTGCTCCTCAGCATTGAATTGTGCAGCATCACCTTTCAGTGGAACGATCTCTCGAAGCGGAACTTGATCGCCGTTTCGCTGTTCAGTGATGGCGCAGCAGCGGCGCTGGTTGAAGGCGACGCGGTCGCAAGCTCAGACGGCTCGGGTGAAATGGACAAAGCGATGCAATTGCCAGCCCCATCGCCAAACATTGAACCGGTCAGGATTCTAGGCTCCCAAAGCACGCTCTGGCCTGATACGATCGATATTATGGGCTGGGATATTGTGGATACTGGAATGCAAGTTGTCTTCTCATCGCGCATCCCGCATATCGTCCGAGATCTGATGCGTGAAAACGTCGTTGCATTCCTAGAACCCTACGGGCTAGCTCTGGATGATATTGGCAAATTCATCCTACACCCTGGCGGTGCGAAGGTCATCCAGGCCTATGAACAGGCGCTGCAGATCGATCCCGAACGACTCCAGCCAGTGCGTGAGATTCTGCGCCGCTGCGGCAATATGTCGTCGGCGACAATCTTTTTCGTTTATGAGGAATTTGTGCGCCAAATGCCGCTAAAACCGGGAGAATACGGCCTGTTAGCGGTATTAGGCCCTGGGTTCAGTTGTGATCTTGTGTTGATACAGGGGTGATTTGTGGGGCGCAAATAACCCGCTTGCGAATATGCACAGAACGTTTCTCCGTGATCCGCATAACAAAAACGAAGCGAACTTGATTTAGTCGCGAAAACGCTCGAAGAAGTCGTTGCGCTGATCCTGGAGCGCTTGTTCAAGTTGCAGACGGCTGATATAGCCCATCTCATATAAAATATCGCCGATCTGGACTCGGCGTCCTTGCTGTCGTAATTCACCCTGGTGTTGCAACGCTTGCGTTAATTGGCTCTGGCCTATAGCATTGTGCCGAATCAAGTATTCGCCGAGCTGTGGTACGCCCTTGCTGCTGCTTGTAGACGCCGTTGTTCTCGCCTTTTTTTCTATCTCCTCAGTAAACGAGACTTTGAAGGTGGCATTGCCAAAGGTGATTAAGTCTTCTTCAAGGAGGCGACCCTGGCTTGTTACTGGCTCACCATTCACGAAAACCCGCGCGTTCGGATCGAGCGGCACAATGAACCAACGCTCGAGGACATGACGAATTTCTGCGTGACGCGCTGCTGTTGCTTGCTCGGGGATGACTAGATCACAACCTGCATTACTGCCGACTGTGTTCGACCGACCGGATAATACCGTCCGAGTCCCTACCCGGGATCCGGTAATGCCAGTGAGAACAAGAAGCTTGGGCATCTAAGTCTCCCTCTGGTTACGGTCTGCCCAAGGCGAGGATGTAGGAGTGTGTTGTCGGGATAACCGAGTCAGTGGTTTGTAGTATGATGAAACATAACGATGATTTTCATGTTGTATCATCTTCAGGTCATCTTGTCAACTGTTTGTCGTATCCGCTTTCGCGTTGCCGAGTACTGTTGAGAATGCTATAATCCCCAGCAATCTTGGGGCAAGTTCACCTTTGGGAGTTGCGCTGTATCAACAAGGAGTCTTTGTCAATGGGCGACGTAGTGCAACGAGTTCGGATCTATGTCAATGAAAACGACTCCTGGCAAGGGCAACCTCTGCATATTGCCGTCCTCGATCAGTTGCGTCAAACTGGCGCCACAGGGGCTACTGCTCTGCGCGGCTTGGCCGGTTTTGGGCCGGGGCGGCGGACCAATGTCTTGGGGGTGTTGACCGCGAGCGATCCTGCGCCTGTCGTGATTGAGTGGATTGACCGGGTCGAGCGAGTCGCGCATATCTTGCCGACATTCGACGATATGCTTGCCAATGCGCTTATCACCGTCGAGGAAGTCCAGATTCATCGCGCGGTTCTGCGTGGGCGCGGTCCTCTCCCCAAAGACCGTAGCGTTGCCGATATTATGCGTACGAAACCGCATACTGTTACATCCAGTGCAACACTTGATATTGCCTTGGCTGCGCTTATCGCCTCCAAGCAGGCGACGTTGCCGGTGATCGATGGGCAGCGTCGTATTTTGGGACTCATTACCGAGGTGGATATCGCGCGGCGTGCCGATGTGCAGCTCCCGCTTCGCTTGTGGCGCTTTCTCGATGATAGTGAGCGAAAAGATATCTTGGGGCCGCTTGCCGAGCGCATGGTCGTCGACGTGATGAACTCGGAAATGCGCGTGGTTTTCGTGGGCGCGGCAATTCCGCAGGCCTTGACAACGATGATCGAGTGGAGCTATGAACAGATCCCGGTCACCGAACGCGATGGTAAACTTGCTGGCCTTCTCGGTCGGGAGGATGTTTTACACGCGGCTGTAGAGCAGGCTCCGCAATCCGAGCCCAATGTGCGCGATGCCGATCCGCCAACGCCCGTGCGCCTCGTAATGCAAACCCTCATTCCCCAAATCGCCGCCTCGCAGTCTCTTGCGATGGCTTTGGAACAACTCCTCACAACGCCAGACGGCTATCTTGTGGTTGTGGATGCCGCCGGGCGCGTTCAGGGCAGCGTCAGCGACGTTATCGCGCTTAGTCGCTTCAGGGGCGCAGAACGTTCGGTCTGGTTGGCAGCATTGCAGCGCAAAAATGCGGCTGTCGCGCTGCGCGATCTGCTGGGGGCCGATCAAGGGTTGGAGTTTATTCTGGAACGCAATATCCCCAGTGTTAGTCCTAATACGAGCGTTGTTGACGCGGCTCGCCAAATGCTGGCCCATGGCGTTGAGCAGATGCCCGTAGTTGAAGAAGACAAACTCGTTGGAATGCTGGCTCGCGGCAGCTTGTTGCGCGCGCTGGTGCAGGAGAGCGAATAAGCCTCAGGGGCAATCGCTTTTGCCGTATCGTTGCACGATACGGGCGATCAACTCCGATGTCGAACGGCCCTCTGCAAAGGGGAGCAGAACGACATCGCCGTCATAGCCTCGTACAACCTTGGCTTCTGGCAATCGCTGCTCATCAATAGTCTGCGGACTGCGATCAACGGCATAATCGCCGCCCTTCACATACACGTCTGGCTTGAGTGCTAAGACTAGCGCCTCAGCAGTTGGCTGCTCGAAGATTGTGACATAGTCGACACAGCGCAGGGCTGCCAAAATATGAGCGCGCTCGGCGGCGGGAACAAGCGGGCGCAATGGCCCCTTGATGGTGCGCGTCGACTCATCGCTATTTACCCCGATGATCAGTATATTGCCGAGGGTGCGGGCTTGCTCCAAATAGGCGACATGCCCAGCATGGAGAAGATCGAAGACGCCGTTGGTCAACACGACTCGCTTCTCAGCCTGTCGCCAGACCATACGCAAATTCAGTAATGCATCAAGGGAAAGCACTGTCATCGCAAATTATACATATTTGACATAAAGCGCGGATTCTATCGTTATTATGCGGTATCTCTACGGTGCGTCGCGCTGTTTGAACGGCGATGTTAGCGCGTAGAATGGCCCAACGATGAATGCAATAGCCAGACTGGCCGAATAAAAGATCGGGGCAACTGACAGCATGTCGGGTTTGCTCGCGATAATAACGCCATTAGGCTGGACGATCTGTTCTGCCTGAATGCCTGCTGAGGCCAGAGCAGCGCCAAGCATATAAAAGGTTGTCGGCGGGAAGGTCATCGCCAGACCCAGTATGGCGCTACGCCGCCATTCACCGCGCTGCAGCCGCTCGCGCACGCAACGAACGAGAGCAGTGCCTGTTGCTGCTATAAGCGTCCAGAGAAAACCGGCGAGAAAAATGCTCCACGCCTGACGCGGCTCAGCCCATAGAAAAGCTGAACCAGCAAAGAGGCCTAAGACGCTGCTAATTGCCATTCCGATCAATTGCATTGTCGAAATCCGCCAGATGCTGCGTTTATCTTTCTGATAAGGCGGCAACAGTGTGCTCACATACTAGCCTGACTGCCATCAGGAAGTTCTTCTTTATGGGATGGCTTGTGGGCGCTTTACAGTTTGACAGGAAGCAGTAAAGCGTTTACCCCGCATCTTCTTTAGAAGAATGTTAAGCCGAAATAGCCCGATCACGATCTTGTCACTGTTAGCTGTTAACCGACGGTTTTGGTGTTATCGCGACTGATTTGCAGTAGCTGGTCATATTCCTCATGGGAAATAAACGCGCCGCCTGTCAGATGTCGCTCTAGCTCGCGCCGGTTACGGTCAAAGGTCAGTTCAGCTCGCATGATGCGGAAGCACTTTGAGTCCATAATTTCCTTCACCAATTGATATCCTTCGACCAGATCATCACCGTATTCAGCGGAGAGATCGTTGAACAAATCAATACGGACATGCACCGGTGAACCACAGCGCTCACAACGAACATATAGATGCAGGGCTTTGTCGGCAGGCTGGCCTGCGCCAAGACCAAATAGCCGTCGCAGGAAATCCATGGCTGCACTCCTCAATGAACCATCGTAGAAAGGTGATGGAGGCTTCATCATACAAGAACATCACTAATGGCGCAACTACGCGCCATTTTATTTGCAGAGAGTTTGGGGCTATGGTAGAATAATAGCGCTGACAGCAAGTCAGATAGTTTTAGTATGCAAGCCGACGTAGCTCAATTGGCAGAGCAACGGTTTTGTAAACCGTAGGTTCAGGGTTCGATTCCCTGCGTCGGCTCCGGGCTTCATATATGTGGGTCGGTACCGAAGCGGCCAAACGGGGCAGACTGTAAATCTGTTGGCTTACGCCTTCGCAGGTTCGAATCCTGCCCGGCCCACCACAATACCATTGATAAGTGTAGAGAGTTGAGGATTCGAGCGGAAGTTTGTTGCTTTCGATCTCGATGTTCAATTCATGGCTTCCGGGTTTCTTTTGCCCACGTAGCTCAGTTGGCAGAGCACGTCTTTGGTAAAGACGAGGTCATGGGTTCAAGTCCCATCGTGGGCTCCAGATACAACTAGAGCAGTATGTTATACTGCG
>JAKSDJ010000610.1 GCA_022360155.1 Chloroflexales bacterium
CGATGATTGATCATACCGACCAAACGGCGCCGGCACAAACTATCGTGTCTCCTTCGCCGTCAACAACAGCGGCGCCGACACAAACCGCCACGCCTCCGCCGCCGTCAGTAACAGCGGTCAGTAGGCGCGACGATATTGTTCCCCCGCCGGCAACCCTCGAAATTGGACCGAGCGTGCAGACAGCCGGGATTGGCTCCTATTGTTGGACAGAGGATCTCCGAGGTCTGTGCCTGGATGCGATGGGTATTCCTACGCCACCCGATCCATTACCCGCTACAATACCGTTAACCGCACAACTCCGTCTGCCGCTTGCCGAGCCTCCGACCCATCTGCAACTGCATGTTCTACCCGTCTCGCAAACAGATGCAATCGATAGCGATGTCCGCGGATATCGGTGGTGGAACTATCAAGAGACGCCGGTTACAGAACTGCCTCTGGAGCGCGAGCAAGCTATTGATTTGGACTTGCAGCCGGGGTTGTATATCCTCGGAGTTTCCGCGTGGTGGGATCAAGCCGGCGATGTAACGTATGGATTTTTCCTGAAAGTGGAATAAATTCTTTATACAGCCGCCTAACAGATATTTGCAACGAACGACGCTGCGGCGCTATGCCCTGATCGCGATGACAACCAAGCGTAAGGCGGTTAGCGTACGTCAGCCAAGTGAAAATCGAAAGGAATGCCATGCACGCTCCTTCAACACTTTTTGCTGGTCAGGTGCTCATCTTTGCCCTGCTTGCAGCCCTCTCTGGTTGCACAGCCAGCCCACAAGCAGCAAGCTTCGCAACCAATAGCCCTGCGCAAGCCAGCCCTACGCTCAACTCCGTCTCCACATCAACGTCACTGACACCTAGCCCACAATCGTCTCTTTCCCCTTTGGCAACTCCCGCTGCCCCGCTTGAGCAAGCCCTACACCAATTCACCGGCGATGCCCTGGTTTATGCCCGTCCCGACCGTTTTCTCATGATAACCGATGCGTCTGGCCAGCAAAACATGTGGTTAAGCGCCCGGATCTGCAATATGATGAACGGTAGCATCGAGCAGCGTGGCATCTGGTCCGAGGATGGCCGCTACCTTGCGATAACCTGTAATCACGATCCCGGCAGCGATGCTGTTCTTACATCGATCCTTGACACCCGAACGGGAAAGGTGCAGCGCTTGGACCTTGAGGAAAATTGGGTGGTTGCCGAACGTTGGTCGCCAACCTCACCACAAGTACTGATTCATGCTTCTGGTATCGATGCTGCAAATTGGTATATCGTAGATGCGCCCACTGGGCAGATTGCCACATTTCCTGCTTTGAGCAAGAGCAATGACACAGCAGCATGGTCACCGGATGGGGCGCAAGCAGCAATTGCCGGACAAGCTGAAGGGCAGCCAGACACAGTGCATCTCATCAATGTTGATGGCACGCTGTTTCGTCAGCTCTCCGTCGATCAGGAGCCGCACTATTACGGTCTGAATGGTCCAATTAGCTGGAGTCCTGATGGCAAGTCTCTCCTGCTCAACCGCCAACTCAACCCTGCCTCCGACACCTATACGTACCAAGCAATTCGCCTCGACGTTGACACTGGTCACGTGCAAACGCTCACCGAGAGTCCCTACGACTCCCTCGAATTTCAGTGGTCGCCGGATGGCGCGTGGTTCCTAGCAGGTCATACTGGACGACCTGGCTCACACGTGGGTCAGTGGTCATTGTACGATGCCAATGGAGCATTCGTTCGCTTGATCTCGACCGATCCGAATCGCGACCATATCGCTATACGCTGGCTGCCTGATAGTCAACGGTTTGTCATTATGGCTGTACGCTTCACCGACGGCGTCGAGCTGATAATAAGCGACTTGCAAGGCAACGAGCAGGTGATTGCACGCTACCCCGACAACGGTCCTAGCTTTCCTGCTCTAGCCGTCGCCTCCAGTGGTTCGTTGGTCGCAACCGGGCTTTCGAACCAAGATATTGTCATAGCGGATATCCAAGGGAATGAACAAACTATCGTTCAGGGGCGCATCAACGAATGGCGTCCCCGCCCATAGTGGCGGCAGCCTACACCTGGTATACTGAGGTTCGACTAACGCCGGAAAATTGACCTGAGCACGTTCTGTTGCGCTATAACCCAACCACGCGGCAGATTGAAGTTGGTTGATCACCCGGACTCGGCTGGCCAACACGGGCTGCCGGCAGGTAGCCCATTGCTACTGCCAATTCTATGCCTCAATAGAAGATCAAGGAGATGATGTAATGAGCGTTGCACTTGCGGCTACCTATCATGATCCACAGGGCCATCTGTATGCGCAGATCCAGCGCGCGCTCCCCACGCTTGACGCCCTATTCAACGGCTTGGCTATTCGGGCAAGCTGTCTTGCGAACGAGCAGGCGCTTGCTCTGTTCACGGCTGCTGGCGCGCTGATCGAACGAGAATCGACCGAGCGTTTACAGGATGGGCCAAAACTTGGTGCGGCCCGGCGCGAAGCGATCGCGCTGGCGTTACAATGGGATGCGCCATTTGTGCTATATTGTGATTGTTTTCTTCACTCAGAGTGATAGATAACCAGAGCCGCAGAGCGATGGAAACGATGGATAGGCTGATGGTCTCCGCATATGCAGTCCCCGCGTACGCGGGGATGGCCGATAATCTGTTTGCATCCCGGCGGTGTGCGCTCCGCACAGGGCGTGTACCTGAAACGAATGTGAGTAAATGCAATGGATCTGGGCGCACTGAAGATTTTTGTCGCGGTGGCGGAAGCAGGCAGCATCTCGCAGGCGGCCCGGCGACTCGACTACGTGCAGTCGAATGTGACTGCCCGGATAAAACATCTGGAGGATGAACTGGACACGCTGCTGTTTTATCGCAAGAAACGCGGTATGGCGCTCACCCCAGCCGGGCGGACGCTGCTGCCTTATGCGGCCCGCCTGCTGCACTTGGCAAGAGAGGCGCGGCGCGCAGTGCAAGACAGCAAATGCGGTCAGGGCTCGTTGACAATCGGCGCGATGGAGACCACAGCAGCGGTGCGGCTACCAAGCATCCTGGCGAAATATCACCAAGCCTTCCCGGATGTTGAACTGACGCTGCTGACTGGCACTAGTGAAGATCTCATCGCGCGTGTGCTGGACTATAGTCTCGACGGCGCATTCGTGGGCGGTGCAATCATGCATCCCGACATCGAGCAGGAGCCAGTCTTCGATGAAGAGCTGGTTTTTGTCACCGCACAGCACGTCGCCGCGCTCGATGCACTGCCGCAGCGAACGATGCTGGTCTTTCGGCAGGGTTGCACTTACCGCTTGCGACTCGAGCAACTGCTACGCGAGACAGGTATAGCGCCTCTCAAAATCATGGAATTTGGCACGGTCGAGGCAATTCTCGGCTGTGTAGCGGCAGGCATGGGAGTTACGTTGTTTCCGCGTTCCTTGCTAGCGCATTCACCCTACCGCGATATGCTGCGATTGCATCCTGCCCCCGCAAGGCTGGCGCACGTGCCGACTATGTTTATTCGTCACCGCGACACGCTATACACCCGCGCGTTGGAAGCTTTTATCGAGCTAGTACGCCAGTCTGCCGCTTGCGTAGTGTAGCGTTCAGATTAGACACACGTCAATCCGTTCGGCGCCCACAGTTTGAGGTTCTGCGTATGTACCCTGACTATACCGTCAGGCGCTCGTTGTGGCTGAAACGGAGAGGGATATTATGATAGCGCCATCGTGCCGACGTTAATCTTCGTAGTCCAGGCAGAGATACCAATCAGGTTCAATATGTTTGCGATTCTCTCTTTATTGTTTTATTCGACATGACCGCGCTCCTATTTCCAAGCAAACCTCCCGCCTAAAACAAGCGCTTGGCAAACCGCAGCACTCCCTGCTTCCACGGTACGCGATGCGATATCCCCGATTGGGTTGCAAACGTATGCCGATTCTCGCGATACCAGTGAAAGTTGCCGAGCAGTGCATCGACGTTAGAATACTGCGGTGCGAATCCTAACTGGCGCTCTGCCTTCTCAATCGAAACAAACGAGTCTTTTCCTGCCGTATCATACACCCACTGATATAAGGGCGACAGACGGAGCGCCTCGAGGAACCGTAATCCGGCGATGACGGGAGACGCGGGCAGGGGAATGACTCGCTTGCCGAAACCGGCAGTATCGAGGACAGCCTGGTAATCTGCACGCATCATTCCAAATACCTTGGCGCCTATATTGAAAGTGTCGTTGACAGCCTCCGAGGGCTGTGACATGCATAGGTCGATCGCCTGGCACAGATCAGCGACGTGCAAGAATTGATAGCGATTCTTCCCACTGCCGATCAGCGGAAAATTGCGGCCATCCAGCGCCCAATCGAAGAGGATGTCGAAGACCCCCAAGCGCTCCGGACCAATAAAGGTCTTGGGGCGCAGGATAGGGACCACCAGCCCCTTCGCGCGATATTCTAGGCAGACCATTTCCGCCTGTATTTTGGCCTGTCCATAAGGTCCAACCCCGCTCAAGCGGTCGGTTTCATACAAGGGGTGATGATCCGGCACGCCATAGACCGCCGTCGAGGAAATATGCACTACCCGACGGGCATGATGCTGGCGGGCGGCTTCAAGAATCGTGCGCGTGCCTTCGACATCAGTGGTGTAAATATCCCGCGGGGTGTAGAGCGGCAGCGCCGCCGCCGCGTGAATGACAATATCCTGATCGCGCATAACCTGATCGACGAGGCGCACGTCACGGATATCACCGCTGACGTGGGCGACATGGGCTTGCGTGTCGGCATAGGAAAAGGGGGCGAGGTCCAGGGTGGTGAGCCGATAGCCCTTCGGTTGCAAGAAACGGACAAGGTTGATCCCGAGAAAACCCGCGCCGCCGGTGATCAGGACGCGCTGTTGGTTCGTCATAGCGGGCAATTCCTCCGCAACAGTTCGTGAGTTTATTGGCGCAATTATACCACTGCCACAGCGGGGGGGACGCCACGATTGGCATAGGTCCGCGCGACTCCATCCGACGTCTGCACAATCACCTCGTGGGTCCGCGGATCATATGGTCCAGGCGAGACACACTGCCACCGAATGTCACGCACTATGTGCATCGAGCCAAGCAGTCAGATCGGCCAGAGAGCTGAAGTCGAGCAGCGCCTCGCTCAAAGCGAGCGCCTGCGCGATGGACAGGGCGCTTATTCGTCCCTGCGCCTCAGCTGGGAGTGTGCCGATTTTGCGTTCGAGCTGGCGCATGATGATCTCGATTTGACCCTCGGCACGACCCTTGGCCAGACCCTTGGCTAGACCAATCTCCTCAAAACTCGTCACAAAGGTTTCCATGCCCAATTCCTCCTGTTCGACCTGACGCATGGCATCCCGTGCCGCGAGCGCCAAGTCTGGTGTGAGCCGCATGACATGTTCCATCAGCCGGATGAGCATCCGCACATCCTCAGCATTATAACCCTGCCGCAACAAGGCCCGGTAGCGTGCGACTTTGCGCACCAAGCGCTCCTGCGGGTTGTGCCGCGTCGCCTGGGCGTCCCGATGCAACAGCGTCAAGGTCGCCAACGGATTGCGCACCGCCTCCAGGCTCGCTTGCGGCACCGCCTGCAGCTTCACCACAGGGAAGCGTAACAACAGGTCACAGCCCCACAGTCCATAGCCAAACTCTGTCGGGCGCCACTGCGGCTCCTCATCGCCCAAGACCGCCAGGCTGACCACCGGCTGACGCGCCCGGTCAAAGATCCGGGCGTGGTAGCGGAACATCCGCTCCGCGAAGCTCCCGTCGCGCTGACTCTGGATTTCGACGTGAACCAGTACCCAGGTCGGGGCGCCGCTGCGCTGGGTGACCTGCACCAACGTATCGACCCGTTGCTTCCCCGCCTGGTCCTCAGGCGCGATCTGCTGTAATTCCGTTTCGCGGAACGCCACGGGTTTGTTCCAGTCGATGGCGGCGTGCGCCTGGGGAAAGAAGAGTTCCAGGAATGGCCCAAAATACTGGTGCAGCGCGCTCTTCCAGGCCCCGTCAAAATCAGATGGCGGTAGGTCCATGACGATACGTTCCTTTCATGATACACGCGCTGGAGCTGGGTTGGCAACCCCGCTCAAGCGGTCGGTCTCATACAAGGGGGAAGGGGTGATGATCCGCCACGCCATAGACCGCCAGCACAGACATGATACTGGCGGGCGGCTGCAAGCACCACGCGCGCCTTCGACATCAGTGGTGTCAATATCCCGCGGGGTGTAGAGCAGCAGCGCCGGTCGCCGAACGAGTAGCCTTCAGCGGATGCGGGACGCGCTACTCGCATAACTCGGCGACGGAGCACCTGAAGCCAGGTAACACCCCATGAAATTCAAGCGTATCGTCTTTGGCATAGGTCCGCGCGATTCCATCCGGCGTCTGCACAATCACCTCGTGGGTCCGCGGATCATATGGTCCAGGCGAGACACACTGCCACCGAATGTCACGCACTATATGCATCGAGCCA
>JAKSDJ010000856.1 GCA_022360155.1 Chloroflexales bacterium
ATGGCAGTTAGTACTACAACGAGCCTTCATCCTGCACCGCATCGGAACGGGATCTGTCGATGTCACCCTAAGCGAAGCGAAGGGTCTTGCAACCTTTGGCAACGAGATTCTGCACGTCGTTCAGCATGACATGGCTCGTTGTAGTATTAGACAAGTATGAGGTCGGGCAAACGGTCGCCGTTTTTTATAATCCTCAAGAACTGTCACAGGGCCGCCTTGAACGGGGAACATTGCATGGGCTATGGGTCATATCAGCCTCTTCGCAATAGTTGTGGTATGCTCGCTATCGGTCTACGTGGCCCTGTTGGCAAGGTCACACGATGGCCAACATAAGGAGAATTACGATGATCAAATCCATGTCCGGTACGTTGCTCCTGCTTATCGGTATCGCTACCATACTGTTTCTCTCGATCCTTGCGTACGCAGGAGGCGGATCACTCTACAAGACCATCGTCTCGGCGGTGCCGAACGTCAATCCGCTCACGCGTGTGTCCAGTACGGGCGACGTGCTCCCCCCTGCGCCTATGGCGTATGGGCCTGATATCCGCTATTACATCACGGAACACGGCACGCTCGGTCGCATGCAATTACCCTCACCGCCCCAACAGCAGTCAGCACAACAACCCCAGCCGCCAGCACAACAACCCCAGCCGCCAGCACGACAACCCAGTATGCACGACCCCGGCGATGCTGCGGGGGCAGCGCCCATTGTTCCTCCCAAAGATGGCATAAGCTATCGAAGCATGTTGCTGCCAGCGATGGTGACGCTTGGATTGGCGATGGGCTTGTGTGGGCTGTATTGCTTCTTTCAACGCGACCAGAAGGAAATCCCAGTTATGATGACGGTGTTTGGGGTGGTGTTGGTGGTCATCCCAACGTTCTACTGGTTGTTTTATAGTACAACTCCTCTAGTGGCTCCACCGCTCTAGCCGGCGCCAGACCGCCTCTTCGCGTTGCTGCAACAAACGCCCGACGCCGAGAACGACTCTCGGCGCCGGGTGCTGTGTGTTGTCGCTTATCGCTGTGCGGCGATGGCGGCGTTATCGATCATGGAGGCAGTTGTGGTCGTGTTCGTGGTAAACGCTGTCGATGGCGGCGCTGTTGTCCCAACTCGTTGCCGGGGCTACGGCAGCGGTTGTGTCACGGTCTTCGAGCGCAGTCATCGCGAAGGTCAACACCGCGTGCGCTGCCGCATCGGACATTTGGTCGAGCGCCGTCAGGTTGACGTTTTCCAGCGTATCGCAAGCCCGGTGATAACATTTATCGAAGGCCTCGCCCGCTGTGCCGCCGTAGATCTCAGCCTGCTGGACGCTCTTAACGCCCCCTGCTCCTGTAAACAATCCGCCCGCCGGGATGCCAACCGCAATGAACGGGCCGTAATCCGAGCGTCCGCTGAAGGGCGTCTCGGCTGAAGCGAGCCCCTGCGAGCTGAAATAGTCGTGGAAGACCTGCTCGATCACGTCGGAGCCTGCAGGACCAGGAGAGGAGCCTGGTCCAGGCGGGAAGGCCGAGTTATCGCCGTCATAGACGAAGCGTGCGAAATTCAGCGAGCCAATCATGTCGAAGTTCAGATTGAGAGCAATATTGGCGATCTCCTCCTCGTTCAATTGATTGACATAATATCTCGATCCAACCAGCCCCAATTCCTCGGCTCCCCAGAAGGCAAAGCGCACCTTATTCTCGGGTTGGATTTGCAGTTTCGCCATTTGCAGAGCAATCTCCAGGATGCCTGCCGAACCGCTGCCGTTGTCGTTGATGCCGGCGCCCGCTGCGACGCTGTCGAGGTGAGCGCCCACTACGATTACCCGGTCGGCGCGACCCTGGCGAGTTTCGGCAAGAACGTTAGTGGTAATCCGCTCTTCAGCAGTGGTCTGGATGTTTAAGTAGACGGTGACGGTTTGGGTTCCACCGGCGGTATCGGCGGCGAGCGCCTCGCCTAGGCCGCGGGTGATGCCTACGACCGGGATGGAGATATTCGCCGGATCGACCAACGTCCCGCCGAACGGAGCATCGGGATTAGAAGAATTGTTGTAGATAATCGTCGCAACCGCCCCCACATTGCCGGCGTTCTGCGCCTTGAGCCAGAAGGTGCATGAGCCGCGCTTGATCAGGGCGATTTTGTCGGTAAAATCCTGCCCGGCGAAGTCGCTTGCCTCACACCCAGTTGTGTCATCCTCGGGCACAACCGCGATGGGGCGCTCGATCCCCTCGGCTGGCGTCGATGGCGAGAAAGTGAGCGTGTTGGGTTCTAGATCGCGTTGAGTGGGGCTAATTTGGCGGCCCTCCTCTGAGATGGCGCGAAAGAAGAAGAAGGGGAATTCTTGGAACGAAACATTATAGCCGGCCCGGTCCAACTGATTATAGACATATTGAGCCGAGGCGTCATAGCCAGTAGTTCCAGCGGCCCGATTGCCTTCGGTGCGATCGGCAATCCGCTGGAATACCGCCAGGTGCCTGAACACACCCGCGGGCCTGACAGCGGCGCGTAATGTGGCGGTATTGACCTGTGGGCTGGCGACAACGGGTGAAACAGTGGCTGCATTGATCGAGGCGCTGGAGGCGATGGGTAAAATGGCGGCGGCTATACCGATAAGAAACATCAACAAGAGAACCGCGAGTCGAGACTTGAACATGGGTTCCCGCTCCTTACTTTGCTTGAAGCTAGACAATAATTATAATACGTGCAGTCTTCATCTATGGCTGATCTGAACGGGCTGCGCTTTGCCCTCCGCGCTGTCTTAGAAAGCATGCGACCCTCGAAACTCTGCTTTGGAAACGTGCAAAGGTATTGCGATAGATAATTGCTGATCTTAGGCGGTGTTCTGTCGCTGTAAATATTACAGCTTGTGTGGAGGTATGTTCGTCGCGAAGATCTATGGGAGGCGTTACCTTATACGACATCTGGATATAGACGACACGTCACTGTCAGCTTGTGCGCTTGTCAATGCATCGAATAGGCTCTCTCCTTTCTTTGCGACAATATCATGACAAATGTTGACATGGGTAACAATCGGCTTGCAATTGAACGCAAATAACGCCGATTGAGCAGATGGACGCCGATGTGTGTAATAGATCTGCGTCCATCGACAGGAATATGGATAGGTTAATACGGTTGTGTGTATTCCACAATACTACGGAGCCCACTTTGTGTCAATTAACAATTTTTTAATTTATAGGTTGTTTGACACGCCGGGATATGAATGGTCATTCCCATCGTTGTTGTCCCAAGATGCCTAGCAGTTCCGCAGTCTTACGGCCAGAAATCATAGCAATAGAGCGCTTGCCAGAATACACTCCCGGAGTTTTATGCCTGAATATGCCGTTTGCTTTATTGTTGATGTGGATTTCGTGTCGGATATTATAACCCACATAAACGTTATGAGCAATTTGGCGAATAGACGGCGACCATCTTTTGATAAAGCGATGTGGCGTTGCAGTGAGGCGATGAGACGGCGAGATGACGGTCCCCGCGTACGTGGGGATGAGGTGAGGAATGTGAAGGGACGAAGAAGCGTCGAGGTAGTGAGGTAAGGAGGTGTTGGGAATGTGGTATTATTGCTCAATCATACGGGTTACGCAGTGCATGTTATCGCGTTCGCAGGCGGTTTTCGATTCGCTTTCGGCAAGATCACAGTTTATCTTTTTCTTCCCTTTTGGCGGCGAAGCCGCCAAAAGGGAAGAAATGATCGACAGTACCATGCTGTCGCAGGCTAAGGGATTTTGCCATGAAAGTGGCTAAATGGCTGTATACGTCCTATCAACTAATTGTAGTGGAGCAGATTGGAGTCAGGAGTGAACTATGCCTCGTGGAAAACAATCACGGGGACAGTGTGCGTTCTGCGCTTATGAAACCGTAAAAGGGAGCATTGGCAAGCATCTCGCTGCTTGTCCGCGCCGTCAAGAACGCATCGCTGCCGCCGAACAGACGAAACGCCAAGCGGAAACACTCTATCATTTGCGCATACAATCTGCGGATAGCAGCGACTTTTGGCTTGATCTGGAAGTTCGCGGCTCGGCGATACTGCGGCATATCGATGAGTATTTACGCGCCATCTGGCTGGAATGCTGCGGGCATCTCAGCCAATTCTCGATCGGTGGTTGGAGCGGTGAAGAAATCGCGAAATCGCGCCGTGTCAATCAAAGCTTTCAGCGCGATGTGGAATTGACCCATATCTACGATTTTGGTATGTCGTCAGAGACCCAGATCAAGGTTGTTGATCGGCGTGAGGGCGTGCCGCTGACCGCGCGCCCGATCACTCTGATGGCGCGGAACCTCATGCCCGCAGAAACCTGCATCGAATGCGGACAACCGGCAAAATGGCTATGTATGGAGTGTCTCATTGAGAGGAACGTGTGGGGAGCTTTATGCGACGGGCATGCCAAGTCGCATCTGCACGAGGATTATGGCGAACCCATCGAACTGGTTAATTCGCCACGGGTAGGAATGTGCGGTTATGACGGCCCGGCGGAACCGCCGTACTGATGAGAAATAGCCGATGGTCCCCGCGTACGCGGGGATAGCCGATAACATGATCCAGGGCGGCCATCGTGTCATCCTAGAGACGCCACATCCGTACTGATCTGTGTCGTGGGCAGCCAAATATCGGCGTGCATTGGCGTGCATTGGCGTGCATCGCCGGTTCCTGTCCTTCGGACCGATGGCCGCTCGTTTCATTTCTATGGAGTTCAACACAATTCTTTGGTCAGAGAAGAGAGGCGGAGTGTAGAGTATACATGGATGCACGAGATCTGCTTGAACGGCGCCCTGATTGGGAGTCGGGCGAATCGTGCTATTCTGTATGCCTGACGAATGTTCATCTATGGAAGGTAGGTTAGGTGATGCTCGACCGGCTGTTCAAGCTGTCCGCAAATGGTACGAATGTTAGAACCGAAATCATTGCCGGGATTTCCACGTTTCTCACAATGGCATATATTATCGCCGTCAACCCAGGTATTTTGGCGGAGGCCGGTATGGATTTTGACGCGGTCTTCGTCGCTACGTGCCTCGCCGCTATGTTCGGGACCGCCGTGATGGGGCTGTGGGCGAATTATCCTGTAGCGCTGGCGCCGGGCATGGGTCTCAATGCGTTCTTTACGTTTAGCGTCGTTCTGGGGATGGGCAATAGTTGGCAGGTGGCGTTGGGTTGCGTCTTCTGGTCGGGCATCCTGTTCTTTGTATTGAGTGCGTTCAAGGTACGGGAATGGATTATCAATGCTATTCCTGCCTCGCTCAAAACGGGTATTTCGGTCGGCATCGGTTTGTTTCTCGCCATTATCGGCCTCGAAAACGCTGGTGTTGTCGTCGATGACCCCGCGACGCTAGTCAGCCTGGGGGATGTGACGTCGTTGCCTGTACTCTTGTTTTTTGGCGGTTTTGTCTTGATTACGGCGCTCTACTATCGCAGGGTCATTGGATCGGTCATTATTGGCATCTTTGTGATTACACTGCTTGGCGGCTTGGCTGGTGAAGTGGAATATCGCGGCATTGTGGCGGCCCCGCCGAGTATAGCAGCCACCTTTCTCCAACTCGATATTGCAGCGGCGCTCAATGTCGAGCTGCTTGCTGTTATTTTTGCGTTTTTGTTCGTTGACTTGTTCGATACCTCCGGCACACTGATTGCTGTTGCGCAAAAGGGTAACCTCCTCGACGCGCAGGGCAAGCTGCCCCGGCTGGGCAAAGCATTGATGGCCGACAGTTCAGCGTCGGTGGCTGGCGCATTGCTGGGCACATCAACCACAACGTCTTACATCGAGAGCGGCGCCGGCATTGTCGCCGGCGGGCGTACCGGGTTAACCGCGCTAACTGTGGCCGTGCTATTCGCCCTCGCTCTGTTTTTCGCCCCGCTGGCGCAGATGATCCCAGCCTATGCAACCGCGGCAGCGCTCCTTTTCGTCGCGGTTTTAATGGTCAGCACTATTTCCAATATCGATTGGCGTGACTTAACCGAAACGACGCCGGTAGTTGTAACTGCGATTATGATGCCGCTGACCTACAGTATTGCGGAAGGCATCGCCATCGGCTTTTTAACCTTTGTGCTGGTCAAATTGCTCAGCGGGAAAGCGCGCGAGATCAATGTCGGCGTGTATGTGATCGCCGGCTTGGCGTTGTTGAAGTACCTGTTGCTTCAATAAACCGTTAGAGATCGTAGCGCCGCCTTCATGCAGCGAACAGACGGTGCATGAAGGCGGTTTTGCGTTGGCTTGTCGAGTGTTGAGGAGGAATAGATAGGCAAGAAAACGGTCGTTTTGTATGCAGAGAGCGTGTGTTGAGAGAATGTAACCGACAGGGATGATTTCGATACAGTTCTCATTTGCTGTTTTGTGTTGGCGGTTGATGATTTTTATGGCTTATACAAGAGACGTATCAAGTAAAGACAAAAGATGTCCCGATCTTTGTCCCAAATTGACATAGGAGAAAGTAGTACTATACTCGGTACAGAAAAATACCATGCACTCGAATGGTATGTGGAGACCGAGACAGTATGAAGTATTTGCAACGCCCTCATCGAACCCTCTTTGCTCTTATGGGTATGATCGGTTTACTCGCCGGATTAGGAGGTTACACATTTTATTACGCCCATGGTGCGTCGTATTTCTCGAACGATCCTCGGGCGTGCGTCAACTGTCATATTATGCGTGAACAGTATGATGGCTGGCAGAAATCAAGCCATCATGCGGTGGCAACCTGTAATTCCTGTCATACCCCGCATGAAGTGATCCCCAAATACCTCACCAAGCTTGAGAATGGTTTTTGGCATTCCAAAGGATTTACGCTCCAAGATTTTCACGAACCAATACAGCTTCGCCCACAGAGTCGGATCATTTTGCAAGAAAATTGTCTCTATTGCCATCGGCAGTTTGTCAGTGGCATCGCTGATCATGCCGGACCCGATCAGGTCGATTGCATTCAATGCCATCGCGGTGTCGGCCATGATCCGACACGTTAGATAAAGAGGAGCCTCGTTTATGCATCGTTTGAAAATGCCCCCTAAACGTCTGCTGCTATTCTATGGCCTAACATTTACGGTCGTTGCTGTTACAACAATTGGTGTTATGTTTGTGTTTGGCAACATCATGCAACGACAAGATGAAGCGCGTCAGCATGCCTTTCGAGTGGTTGAGATCGACGAGAATACCATAGATCCCGCCATCTGGGGGAAAAACTATCCGCTTCAGTATGATAGTTATCTGCGAACCGTTGATGTCGAACGAACGAAACATGGCGGGAGTGAAGCATTTCAGAAGCTCGATGAAGATCCGCGCTGGCGTGAGATTTTCAACGGATACGCCTTCTCAATCGACTATCGCGAAGAGCGTGGCCATGCCTATATGCTCAGCGACCAGCGCGAAACCCAGCGTGTGACCATGGCGAAGCAGGTTGGGGCCTGTCTGCATTGCCACTCTGCGGTTCTGCCCGCGTATCGGCAAAAGGGTATCGAGGCCGGTATTCCCGATGATGAAGCCCATCGTGAAGAGGCGATCTTGCGCGGCTTCGAGCTGGTTAACGCTATGCCTTATTCCGATGCCACCCAACTCGTGGTTCATCCGGTTTCGTGTGGTGATTGCCACGACCCGACCACGATGCAACTGCGTATAACCCGACCGGGATTCCTGGAAGGCATCCAAGTCTTCGCGCAGTCCGATGATCCCGCGCCGCATTTACCCAGTATCGAACGCTGGCGCAGTGAGGGGCGCGAGGGCGTGTATAACCCGAATCTGATGGCGACGCGCCTGGAAATGCGTTCGTTTGTGTGCGGGCAGTGCCACGTTGAATATTACTTCAAGGGTGAAGAAAAACGTTTGACGTATCCGTGGCATAATGGCTTGAAGATGGAGCAGCTCGAAGCCTACTATGATGAAGCCGGAGTAAAGGATTGGGAACATAAGACCAGTGGCGCGCTGGCTCTGAAAGCGCAACATCCTGAGTTTGAGCTGTGGAGCCAGGGCATTCACGCGCGCAGCGGGGTTTCCTGCGCTGATTGCC
>JAKSDJ010000743.1 GCA_022360155.1 Chloroflexales bacterium
CTGCTTCAGCGACAACACCCACCGCGATATTATCACAAACTACCAGGGCATTCGTAATGTCTTCCTGGGCGAATACTCCCGCCTGGATGGCTCAACAGTGCAGGGGACCGGACTAGCCGTCGTAGTCGCTGCGGTTGACGCCGAGTTGAACACGAAAGTCCGCGACCTGATCGATAAAGCCCAAACCGAAGTCAACGCGATCTATGTACCATTCGATCAGGCGATTGTGCTGCCCGACGAGCGTCCCAAGGTGCTGGAGGCGGTCTACACCCTACAAGATCTGGGCGACGCCACTGCCGAGATCGCAACAGCGCTGGACTTGACGATCAACACAGCGCTACCGGAGTAGATTGATGCGACACATACACTCAAGCAGATTGCGCGCTCTTCTATTCACGCTCTTTCTCAGCGGACTGACAATCCTGGCTGCGTGTGGGTCGCTCTTCGACAATCCCCGCAATATATTGGAGGAAGGCGAGGAGTTATCTGGCGGACAAGTCACGGTCTTCAACACGACCCGCAACGCTTTTGGGCACCCCGCGCCAGGGCTCAGCCGCGAAGATGGACTGAACTTCTTCGTTGGCAACTCGTTCTTCAACCAGAATTGGGTGACGGCGCCGGCGTCGACCACTGCCCGTGACGGCGTCGGCCCGCTCTTCAACACCCGCTCGTGCGCCGGCTGCCACGCCTTCGACGGGCGGGGTCGCGCCCCCAACAAACCCGGCGAGCTGGGGACCGGCTTCCTGATTCGTCTAAGCGTACCCGGCGCAGGGCCAAACGATGGACCGCTGCCCGAAGCGACCTATGGCGGCCAGTTTCAAGACCAAGCCATTCTCGACGTGCCGGACGAGGGGCAGATTAAAATTACGTACACCGAGATCAACGGAGCCTTTGCCGATGGCACAGCGTATACCTTGCGTAAGCCAGATTACGAATTGGTCGACTTGCAATATGGCCCGCTCGACCCCGAGACCCTGATCTCGCCGCGAGTCGCCCCGCAGATTATCGGCCTTGGCCTGCTCGAAGCGATTCGCGAAGAGGATATTCTGGCCCGCGCTGACCCAAACGATAGTGACGGAGACGGTATTTCAGGTCGACCTAATACCGTCTGGGATGTGCAATCCCAGAGTCAGACCCTGGGCCGCTTCGGGTGGAAAGCCAACCAGCCGAACCTGGCCCAACAGACCGCCGGTGCGTTTCTCGGCGACATGGGCATCACAACAAGCTTGTTCCCTGATCAGAACTGCACCGATGCGCAGACCGCCTGCCAGGAAGCCCGCGACGGCGGCAAGCCCGAGATCATTGACGATGATTTTGACAAGGTTGTGCTCTACGCCAGCACGCTCGCCGTGCCAGGACGACGTGACTGGGACAGCGATATCGTACTCCGTGGCAAACGTCTTTTTGCCGAGACGGGTTGCACCGCCTGCCACGCGCCGCTGTTCGAGACTGGTGAACACCCGCGCTTCCCGGCCCTCTCTAATCAGACCATCAGGCCCTACACCGACCTTTTGCTACACGATATGGGGCCAGAGTTGACCGATGGTCGACCCGATTTCCAGGCCAGCGGCAGCGAGTGGCGCACACCGCCGCTCTGGGGGATTGGCCTCTTCGAAACGGTCAACGGCCACACGACCTACCTACACGACGGGCGGGCGCGCAACCTGATGGAGGCGGTCTTGTGGCATGGCGGCGAGGCGGAAGTGACGAAACAGAAGGTGTTGCAACTTGATGAGCGCGAACGTGACGCGCTGATCGCCTTCCTGGAGTCGCTGTGAAGTGATGGTCCCCGCGTACGCGGGGATGAGGTGAGGGCACGAGAAGGCGAGATCATCCGCTCAGCGCCTCATCCACTCATCCGCTCAGCTCTTGCTGTAGTTGTACTACGAGTACTACCGAGGCCTATCAGATGATTGTGGTATGATACACGCATGACAACAAAACGTTTGTATCCACTGCTGCTCATGTTGTTGATGGTGTGCCTTCTGCCCGGCTGTGCTGGCTTCTCGCTGCGCGGCTTCGAGCGGGCCGATATGCTGGACCATCTCACCGTATCGATTATCTTACCCGCCCATCAGACTCTGGTCGACCGCGCCGCCGAGTTGGCCCAAGCCGCCCAAGCATTTCGCACCGACCCCTCGGCGGAGACCTTGGCCGTAACTCGCTCAGCCTGGCGCGAAACAGCGATAGCATGGGAACAATGCAGCCTGTTTGGCTTCAGCGAGGTGATGATCGTACACAATCAGATTGGCAAGTGGCCGGCGAATGAAAGCTTTATCGACGATTTCATTGCCGACCCGGCCAACGAAACCCTCGACGCCGCCTTCATCGAGTCGATCGGTTCGACTGCGAAGGGGCTGTTTGCGATGCAGTATTTGCTCTTCGACGCTACCGGCAACGACACGGTTCTCTTGCGGCGCTATGCAGACGCCGATCTCGGGACGCGACGGGCTGACTATCTGGCCGCCCTAGCCGAAAATCTCCAAGCCAAAACCACGGAGTTGCTCGCAATCTGGACCGGAGAGGGCGAAAACTTGGCAGAGCGTTTCCGCAGCGCTGATTTCGATGGCGGCGAACTCAACGGGTCGGTCAGTATGCTGACGAACGAAATGGTTGCGCTCCTCGAAAATATGGTGCAGAACAAGATCGGCAGACCGCTGGGCAAAGGCAGCAACAGCACCGTCGTGCCCCGCTCGGCGCAAGCGTGGCGCAGTCTCAGTTCAAGCCAACTGCTCGCCGCCAACCTCAGCATTCTCTATCTGACGTACAGCGGCGGCGGGTCCGACAACGCCCAACTTGGCTTTGACGACTATCTGACCTTCATCGGCATGCCCGACAACGACCCGCCCCTCACCGAACGCATCGAGACCCAGTTTACTGCCGCACACAACGCGCTTGTCGCAATCAACCAGCCTCTGAGCATCGCTGTCGAAACGCAGCCGGAACAGGTTTCCAAGGCCTACGACGAGCTTCGCGCTTTGCTGGTGCTCTTCAAGGTCGATCTGGCCAATCAGCTCGGGGTGACAATCACCTTCAACGATAACGATGGAGACTAGTGGTCAGGCTAGCGTTTTTCGGCTCTACAGTAAGGATGGCGATCAATCGCGCCAAACCATGGTCGCTTGCAGTCGACATCCTGCCGCTCGTGTTGCTGCGGGTCGCCTTTGGGGCGCTGATGCTAGTCAGCACGCTGCGCTTTGTAGCGCGGGGCTGGGTCGAGACGAACTATATCGCGCCGCTGTTCCATTTTACCTATGCCGGGTTCGACTGGGTGCGCCCGCTTCCGGCGCCAGGGATGTATGCCATCTTCGGGCTACTGGCGCTGCTTAGTCTTTGCATCATGCTGGGCGCGTGGTATCGCTTCGCCATCGCCGCGTTTTTCATACTCTTCACCTATGTCGAGCTGATCGACAAAACCTATTATCTCAACCACTACTATTTCATTTCGCTGCTGAGTTTTCTGCTGATTTTTTTGCCTCTGGAACGCGCCGCCTCCATCGACGCCTGGCGCAGACCAGATCGCCGCGCTACGAGCGTGCCGGCATGGACTGTCTGGGCGATTCGGCTGCAACTGGGTGCAGTATATGTCTTCGCCGGGCTGGCCAAGCTCACGCCGGACTGGATGCTGCACGCGTTGCCGTTGCGGATCTGGCTGCGCAACCACACGAGCCTGCCCCTGATTGGGCCGCTGTTCGACCAGGTCTGGTTCGCACACATGATGAGTTGGGGCGGCGCGCTCTATGACCTGAGCATTGTCTTTCTGCTCCTCTGGCGGCGCACCCGTCTGTTTGCCTTCCTGGCTGTAATCGGCTTCCATACCGTGACCGGGTTGCTCTTTCCCATCGGCATGTTTCCCTGGATCATGATCGCAATGACGACGATCTTCTTCAGCGGGGCGGAGTTGCGCCGCGCCTTTGCAGCGCTAGGCTGGCTGCGTCTCGTTCTGGCGCGGCGTGGGGCAACGTCCGAATCAACGAAATGGTTCGCCGCGTCCCGAGATATGCCGGTATCTGGGATGACTTGGAGTCGCCGGCTGCGCGGTGTGTTACTGATCGGCTTCTTTACGCTCCAGGCGCTTTTGCCCCTGCGCCACCACCTGTATCCGGGCGATGTTCACTGGACCGAGGAAGGATTTCGCTTTTCTTGGCGGGTGATGCTGGTCGAGAAGACGGGTGATGCGATCTTCTTGGTACGCGACCCGAGCAGCGGACGCGAGTGGACGGTTTATCCGAACCAGTACCTAACCTACCAGCAAGAGAAGCAAATGTCGTTCCAGCCCGACATGCTGCTCCAGTTCGCCGCGTTTATCGAGCAACGTTTTCAGCAGCAAGGCTATGCCGATGTCGAGGTACGGATCGAGGCGTATGTCAGCCTCAACGGGCGACCAAGCCGCCTGCTCTTTGACCCGAGTGTGGATGTCACCACCCAACCGGCGCGGTTCGCCTACGCCTATCGCGCGGCGAATGCAGCAAGCTGCGCCAACTCCTTCACATAGATGGGGTAGAGCAGCCGGGTGGTGAGCCAGCCCTCGATCTTGCCCAGCAGACCATCACGCACCGTCGTTGTAGTTGTAATCGTCACCAACGTAGCCTGGCCATTATCTTGCGGCTCCACGATAAACGTTGTCACCTCCCCGCTCTCATTGGCTTCGATCAGCACACGACCTGGCTCCGGCTCAGAGATATGTGCCCGAAAGCTTTGGAGCCGGCCCAGCAGGCGCATCTGAAAGGTCACAACCGTCCCGGCGCCGACGCCACCCTGCTCGACGGCCATCGAGACGAATGGCGGCTTGGGCAGGATGTGGGAGTGGCCATCGTGATAATCGGCGATGATCGCGTAGACTTGCTGGGCCGGCGCAGGGATACGGGTTGTTGCAGCAACGGCGTGTTGAGGCATAGGTGAAGCGCTCCTTTTATCGTTCAGGACATCGATGCTCACCAGTATCCGATCAAAACTCCTCAACGTAAGCTTCTGTCAGAGCGAGCCAGTCGCGCTAAGGTATGTGGTCAATCATACCACAAAACGTCGCCGCAGCTTGTAGCGACGGCTTGGATTCGCCGAACTCTTCGTATCTCCGCGCCTCTGTGCCTCTGCGCCTCTTCCCCAAACGGCGACGCGCGCGACACCGTGCGTACGCGTCGTCGGAAGGCATGCGCCACGGTGCGCGCGAACCGCGACTGGCCCCACATGCGGTGGTTCACGGGGGTACACACCCTGTGCGGGGTGGCGGGGCTAACCCCGCCCGCGGGTGCGGGGCGCGCAGCCCCGCGCGGGCGTCAGGACACCACGGGCTATGACGAAAATGGACGCGCTGGCTGCATAGGATTGCATCTCCCCGATGCCTGGTATCTCACAGATCAGAGGGGCGCTGCCCCTCACGCTCCCCGCTGGGACACACTGACGGTTCGGTGCGCACGAGTGAGCCGAGCCTGTCGAGGCTCGACCCCTCCGCAGGTGGCGTGGCCGGATTGCGTATGCCTCCGCTGCGAGGGTTGGGATGGGCGCCGAGGAGAACGGGTTGTAGTCAGCGCATGGCTGTGTGCCACGCCAAAGCGCTCCACAAACCTCATTCCTCGTTGCTCGTCTCCACAAAAATCTTCGCAAGGGATGTGCGGCAGCAATTGGCTGGTCGGAGGCGTATGCCTCCATTGTGAGGGGCGCCGCGGGAGGTAGATAAACGGCAAGCGGCGGAATCAGCGCGAAGATTGAGGAGATAAATCAAGGAGTTGTTGTGCTGACTGAAATTGTTAGAACGACACTTGATTTACTTGGTCTTGACATCGTTGCTTCTTTTTGCTATTGTTCCTTAGGTGTAATACACATAAGGAACAGTAAATGCGAAGAGGGGTGCTGTAGTGCCATCAAGCGCCGATGATGAAGCCACATTGCTTGAGTCATGGGAGGAGATTTATAAACGTGGTTTGCTCACCTTCTGGCTGCTGCTAGTGCTTGCGGATCGATCTGTGTATGCTTACGAAATGAGCGGCGCTCTACATGAGATGAGTCACGCAACAATAACTGCTAATGAGCAGAGTATCTACCGAGCGCTGACGCGATTCGAGGGATTGGGATTAGTGACAAGCGCCATGCATCCTTCACAGATTGGCCCACCCCGCAAATACTATCATCTCTCACCGAAGGGGCTGCACCTCCTCGGTCGCTTTATTCAACGCAATCTCCAGGTTTTTCACGAGCCGCAAATGATCGCGCGGCTCCAAGAACTTGCCGCACGTGTACCATCTGAGGAGGAAATCACATGACTACCGACGTGCAAAATCTGACTGTATGGCAAAGGCTCTGGTTCATTTGTGCTGGGGCAACGAGTGTTTTGGTCGCGACAGCCGTCAATGAATTCCCAAGCCTGAGCACATATCAAGTTACACTGATTGGCTGGTTTTTCAACCCTGTATATAGTGGTTGGATCTGGGCGCTACTTGCCCTCGAAATCACTTGCATTGGTGCGGGTATCACACTATTGGTGCGATCAAACCATAGGCAAATACCAATCCGAAGCCGCATCAACCAGGCATTTGGGTTCCTGGCACTTGCTTGGATTGCCGGGGTCGTGTTCTTTATCCGACTGTCTGGAGAAATACCGTTATTGTTGCTATGGTTTGCAACTATGACACTTATCGTGCTTGGCACTCTCTATTGGTTATGGCGACGTCGGATAGAAGTGAAAGAAGAACTCTTTCCCTAGTACTACAACGAGCCATGTCATTCTGAACGAAGTGCAGAATCTCGTTGCCAAAGGTTGCAAGACCCTTC
>JAKSDJ010000701.1 GCA_022360155.1 Chloroflexales bacterium
GAACTGTGTCCGAGCAACCTCGCTCGCGGCCTGTTTGGCATAGGCTATAACGGACTCGCCGTTGGTGAGTTGGGGGTAGATTTGAGCGTTGTTTGTCAGGTATAACCCCCGGATTTCTGAGGCGATGGGCGGGATCAAATCGGTTGCGCCGACTGGGTGCAGCGGTTCGACATATCGTTCGCGCCCCATGCGTATGGCTGCAATATCGTTCTCCTTCAAGTCGGGGAACATTTGCTTGAGGAAGCCCAAAAATGTCTGTTGCAGAGTTATGTCGTCCATCCGCGCATAAGGGCTAGTCGCCGAGACGTATTTGGGCAGGTAGACCAGGTTGTAACCGCCGGTGTAGCGTGTGTCAATGAGATTGGTTGTTTCAATCACCCCGGTAAAGGGTATATGCTCATCGGTAATATTGAGCGTATAGTATGGTGTGAGGGAGCGACGCAAGGCGAGTAACATGCAAACAATCCCGAGGTACTCGTCGAGTTTGCTCCATCGCTCGTGTACGTGCGCCGCTTCGGAAGGCAACAAGCGCCGTGCAATCGGGGTTTGAAGCGCGAGCACCACGCCTTCGCTGGAAATGATCTGATCGTTGACGGCGAGTCCGACCACTTGCTCATCGGCGATATGAACTTGTTGCACTGTAGCGCCAAGGTTGATCTGGCCGCCGCGTTGTTCGATATTGCGGGCCAGCGCCTCGATCAGCATCAGATATCCGCCGGTGAGGAAACACATTTGCTCTCGTGCGCTGCCTTTTTGATGCGAGCTGGTTGTCCGCACGAGCCGTGACCAGATGTAGGTCGCCGGTACGTGATCGAAGCCGCTGTCGAATTTTGCGCGCAAGAGCGGTTTCCAAATGTGCTCAACCGTCCCTTTGCCGCCAAGCCGGTGCAGCCACTCAAGGACGGGTTGTTGTTCGAGGTCGCGCCAATTCTTCACTCGCTGCGCCGACAGAATCGTCAGTGCTAGGCGTGCCCGGTCAATGAGCGAGAGCGGCGGGAAACTCATAAAATCCAGCGGCGTGCTCATGGGGTAGAGGGTGTTGTTGTGGTAGAAGCCCATTCGAGTCGCGGTCATATGAAGCTGGTTTCTAAGTCCCAGTTCATCAATCAGCCCCATCAGAGTTTGGTCGCTGGAGAGAATGGCATGGTAGTAGCGATCGACTTCGACGTCACCGAGTTCAGAGAGGCATATACGCCCCATCAAGCCGCCGAGCTCCGTACCACGCTCCCAAATGCGAATACCTACCCCCTGGTTCAACAATGTATGACCAAGTGCCAGACCGAGAATACCTCCACCAACGATATCAATGGTTGCCATAACGTTTGCTCCACTTACAAGTCGGGCACAAAGGGGCGCCTATTTCTGCTGCTAGTGTAACGAACCGCGCTGAACAGAGAATGAACCGCATGGATTTCGATGATAAAAGTTTCGTTAGTGCGCAATCTTATCGATATTCAGATGGATCAATAATAGTTGTATCGCCTCTGTTACTAAATACGATGTAGTATAGTATGATATAAGGCTACAATGATAATAGGCTGTTCTAATAGGTTGTTCTATGAATTTATATCAATCGGGTCTTTTGGTTTTAGCAATGACGTTTTTGTACTGAAGGGCAAAAGAGTCGACCAACCTTAAAGCGCTTATAAGAGCGGTACTGTACTGTCTTCAGGCTGTAAGCAAATATTGTTCGAGGGTTTGAAAGCAGCACTAAAACTCACATAAAGCAACCTCAGCCTATTCATAAACTTCGTGTAGCGGTTAATGGCCTTCACGGCAGTTTACGATGCCATCATGATGCGTTGCGATGTCAGCCAAAGTACCAGAATCAGTCAATCAACACGCAGAAGGTAGACTGCCTGTAGCGTCGCCTTATGAATTTTGACGATCAAAATTGGTAATGAGGAGGAGGTTTTCGTAGCACCGCCTTCAGGCGGCTGCGCTGTCGTAAAACTGCCTCAAGGCGGACTACGTCAAATTTACCCTTGTTGATTGTCAAATTTTATTAGACAGTTTACGGCAACACAAGCGTATGAAGGTGGCGCAAGACCAAGTGCTGTTCTCACCGACTCTTGCGGATTAGTTCCCTGCTTCTGCCGATCAAGCAAGAGCTCACTGAGGTGCGATTATTGCTTCTGGGCGGAATATCGCGGTCATATGCGAGGTGAAAGCACCTCTAGCGAGGAGATCGCTTCGATGACTGAACTGACATTTGCCTGATATCAACCTGGAATACCCAGAGAACCCACAGTAAGCAGCTATCTTGCGCTAACTACTGCGGGTTCTCTACAGTTAAGCGTTGTTTTTGATCCGGGAGATAGAAAGCGTCGTTGTCGAACTACTCGACCTGAGCTATAGCGAAGGCGACAACGTTTGAGGGCAATAATTGATAGCCTGGACCGTTGGCAAAATCGCTGCTTGTGAATTGAGTCTGGGCGTTATTCAGATTGCCTAAGACTAGCGCCACCTTATCGCCAGGGTTAAGAAACCCTGTGGCATCGACAACAAACATGCCCTCTGGCGAGATCGGCACTTCGGCAATGAGGCTGCCGGCAGTGATATTTAACACTTGGATTGGCACACCGGCTGGACCCGTGCCGCTAACCTGTGCATCGACGGCTCGCAATGGTATGTTGATGGTAAACGCCGGGCCTTGCACCCCAGTATCTGGCGGCGGTGGATATCCCCAGGCACTTAGAACTGCGGAGGTGGGGGCAGAGGGCGGCTGGTAGGATTGAGGCGGTGTCGTGGGGATCGTAGCTGTATTGCCTGCCCCTGGAGGCGCTGTTGGCGGCGGTGGTGTCTGTGTGGCTCCTGGCGGCGACGATGATGCGCAGCCAGTCAGAATCAAGCCAGTTAGGATCAAGGTAATAAACCAACGCATGATAAAACCTCGCTTGTGTTTGATGAGAATCTGGTTCATTGGAGTGAGGATGCCGCAAATGTCACTATCGGCTGCCAACCATCGGCCCAATCTTAGGTTCAGATTGGTCAGCCTAAAGTAATGATACTCGCGGCATGTTTATAAGGAGCGTTCGTACGAAGCAATCTAAAAGGAATTTGAAAGACAAGAGGAGCAAGCTAAGCCTGCTCCTCTGCGTATATGGATTAGAAAGCGAACGGGTTGCCAGTTCTACTGGATCGGGATGCCATTGTAGTCCTCGCCGACAATGACAGCCGTATTGGTGCTCAGTTTCTGGGCCACGCGGGCGACAACCACAAGTTGGCTGCCGGGAGGACCTTGGACAATGGCGCCGCCGCCGAACCTGCCCTGGGTATAACCAAACTCATTCAGACGAGCATCTGGCGGTGTCGAGTTCAGCTTCTGGCCAGGCGCCAGCGCGCCCAACGGATGAGTGCCCACGGTATTGCCAGCCGGATCGACATAGAGTACGTTCACCTCACCGACGTTCAGTGCGGAGCTGCCGGCGTTTTGAATAGTGATAAAGGTGCGCTGAC
>JAKSDJ010000087.1 GCA_022360155.1 Chloroflexales bacterium
TCATTATCGTCCAAAACGGTCCGCTCGGCAACCTGCGGCGCTTTGAAGTTGGGCGCCGCGACGATCTGGGCCGGTGTCGCACGGCCCGGCCTCACGATCACGCTGTAGCCGATCATCCCGTCATTGCTTACCGGATCGGGCCGCTGCAGGTTCTGCACAATCAGATACAGATGGGCAAAGGCGCTGCCATCCACCGTGGCCTGTCCCGCAGTCAGCGGGAAGACGCTGGCCTTCCCGTCGCGGATGTCCACGACTCGGCCTTCCAGCCCGATCGCTTCCAGCATGACCGTCAGCGGGCCATCGCCCAAAAGCTCCACATAGTCGGCCCCCATGCTGGCAACGCCGTCGGGCGGCTGGAATTGGTCGCGAATCGCCCCTTCCAGCCGCACCGTGGGATAGACGGCGCCCTCCTGGAAGCGGTTGGTGAGCAGCGCCAGGCTGTAGCCGCGTATCACATCATCCAGCGTCGTCCCTTCGTTCTTGAGGGCGGCCTCTAGCGCGGCGTAGCCATCGCGGGTGCGGGCCTCTTCCCACAGCGCTTTCACCGCGCCGTGACCGTACTGCTCCGAGATGTAGCGAAAGAAGAGCCACTGCGCATACCAGTCGGTCTCGGGGCCGCTCTGGGCTACATCGGGCGAATCGTAGGTGTTGAAGAGATTCTCATGCCCCAGGTTGTTCTCGGGATACACCTCCTCCATCATCCACTCAGCGGTTGCTTCCCAGAGCCAATCGGCTGGTTCTTGCCCGTCATAGCCCATCTGGATGCTGTGCATGAACTCGTGGGCGGCGACCGACTGCAGTTCTTGCCGGGGATCGGCTTCCGGATCCTCGGGGTCTTCATACGAGCGATCCAGGCTCATATACGATATGCTGGCCCGTGGCTCAACCACATTGGGCGTATTGGGATTGTCGCCGACAATGGCGTCGGGCTGCCCGCCGTCCACATAGCCGCCGACATCCTCCAGCGTCAGATTCTTCAGGTAGACATCGTAGAGGGCATTGCCGCCGTGGGCGCCATCGGGCGGCGGGGCGGCCCAACCAAATGTGTTGATGCTGACAGCGCGGACGTGTTCGAGGGTTGTGGCCACCGCTGCCACATAGTCGGGCGTGCCGTCGGTGTTTGCATCTGCCGATGAAACGGCATGGTCGCCGTGCAATGTGTAGTGGATACGGAAATGTGGCGTGTCGACATAGTGCGCCCCTTTGCCCAAGTCAGGATGGACAAAGGTCTCTTCCTCGGCATCCGCTCCATCGTTTCCATCGTCATTGGATGAGGCGGCGTGAGCGAACTGCTGGTTCAGTGCGCTGCGCTGCGCTGGAACTGTCCCAGACGATGTTGCAACACTGGCGTCGCGGTCAGATGGCGTTACCCAAGATGGCATCGCAGCACAGGATGCGCCGATCGCCCCGACCAGCACCGTGGCTGCCCCCAAAGAGACAATGAGCTTTTTCATGGCCTGCTCCTTGCGCACCCGCAGGCTGCGGGTGTCTGGCTAATGTGTGCTTGACTTCTTGTGGACCGATGTTGGTCACGCCTTGAGTGTAGCCCAATCTGGTGTGGAGCGAGTTGGGCGCGGCGGGTATCTTTGCGCAGGTCTGGAGATGTACGCATGGCTCGGCGCAGCGATGCAGGGATACCCCACAGCACTACGCGCCAGGCCCCAGCGTGGGCGCGTTCAGAAGCCTCGGTCAACCCAGAAGCCGGGATGCCCTGGTGCTTTGCTTGTTGTGCGCTTCCGGGACCATCATGGGGTCATCGTATACAGATATTGTTGGCGAATCTTTTCTGAGCGGCTTGGCCTTCGGAGATGGCGTGTCTTAAAGCGGGAACGTGCGCTCCAATAGGTTGGAGCGCAGCCATTTGAAGGCGCTGCCGTGAGGGCAGCAGGAGCTTGCGATGACCCTGCATCCCCAGGTCTGCTCCCGCATCCCCGACGAGACGAAGCGTGTTGCGCGCGCAGCCTTGCCGATCGCCACCCCACTGATGGCGCTGCGTGACGCGTTGGGCATAATCTTTTCCGATCGTGCCCGCGCCAACCGTTTCCCAACGGTCGGGCAGCCGGTAGAGTCGTCCACCTGGCTGCTCCTCGTCACGATCCTTCAATCCATGGCGGGGCGCCGCTGCGGTCCATCGTGGTCTTGACTGGAAATACGCGCTGGCCTTGGCGTTGACCGACCCAGGCGTTCACAGTAACCTTGGCGCGGAAGCCCACACCGTTTACGGGTGGGAGGAAGCGCCGGGCAACCAGTTTCGATTGACACGAGCGAACAGATGGGCTATAATTCAATATATGAAACTCATCGCTCAAGTAAAGTTGCAGCCCACGCCCGCCCAAGCCGACATGCTCA
>JAKSDJ010000049.1 GCA_022360155.1 Chloroflexales bacterium
GGAACGGGAACAGCCGGAATACGTGTACCTCTTTCGCCACACCCTACTCCAGGAAGTCGCCTACCAGAGTCTGCTTTATGCGCGCCGCCGCGAACTCCACCGGCGGATCGGCGAGTATCTGGAACGGCGTCACGCCGACGAGGTCACGGCGACGCAGGTGCGCTACACGCCGGAACGAGCCGGTTATGATCTGTTCCGTGACCAACGCGACGCCAGATCGCTTGAACGCCCAGCCCAGACCAATATCACAGTACTCTTCCTACTGGCGCATCACTACCGCCTGAGCGACCAGACCGACAAGGGGATTGCCTACCTTCTTCTGGCCGGGCACGCCTCCTGCGCGGCGTACGCCAACGACGAGGCGATCCAGTACTATTGCTGGGCGCTGGAACTGTTGCATGATCGACCTGCCGACCCGCGGTCGTGGGAAGCCCGCGAGGCGCTGGGCGATGTTTATTGCACGGTTGGCGATTATGCTGCCGCCCTGACTGAACACGCCGCTATTCTCAATGGGGCGCACGCGCAGCAACTCCCGCCTGCCGTTGCTGCCGAAGCGCTCCGCAGTCGCGGCTATGCACTAGAAAAGCAAGGGCAATATGCCGCCGCGCTGGATGAACTGACCCGCGCCGAGACCATCGCCTGTGCCAACCCGGATCACGTGCCGCCACTCTTGATCGCATCGATCTATGCCGATA
Source organism: Chloroflexales bacterium (assembly GCA_022360155.1). Classification (GTDB taxonomy): domain Bacteria; phylum Chloroflexota; class Chloroflexia; order Chloroflexales; family Chloroflexaceae; genus JAKSDJ01. Next base: position 696 of record JAKSDJ010000049.1, read on the forward strand.
TGGCCGTCGTACTGATCCGCCAGGGCGAGTATGAGCAGGCCCAGGAAATCTGTGTCGCCGGCCTTGAACGAGTCCGCTCCGATCAGCACAGTCACACAGATGAACGCATCGCGGCACGCCTCCATCACCCACTGGGAATGATCTTTGGGATGCGCGGCGATTATGCCCAAGCGCGATTTCATTTCGAGAGCGCGTTGGCTATCCAAGAACAGATCGATAACTTCTATGGCAGCAGCGTTCTCCATAACAACATTGGGTATCTCTGGCAGCTTCAGAGTGACTACGAGCGCGCAATCGAACACTACGCGTTGGCGGAACAACTAGCGCGGAAGATCAAAGCCAAATATGTCTTAAGCGGCACGTATTTGAATACCGCATTCGCCTACTATAACCTGGGCAAGTATGACGCAGCCGAACTTGGCTGTCGGGCTGCCTTAGAACTGTGTCAGGAGATGGGCGAACAAGAGGGGATTGCCCAGGTTTACGATATGCTGGGGCAGATTGCTTACATTCGGGGTGACTACGATGGCTCATTGGCTGCGTTCGAGCAGGCTTTAGTTCTACAGCGCCGGATCGAAAATCACTATCAGGTTTGTGGCACCCTCGCGAATATTGCCGGGGTCTATAGTGCAATGGGCGTTTTCGATCAGGCTAAAGCGTCCGTTCACGAAGCAAACAGCATTGCCGAGCGTCTTCAAACCCAAAAACTCCGCGCCGAGGCGCTAAATGTTCTGGCTGAAACCTATCTGTTGGAGGCCGCGTTTGCCTTAAACAACTCGCAACAACACGCGGCGCTGTTATTGGAGCAAAGCGGCGAGTATGCACACCAAGCCGAAGCCCTCGCCGAAGAA
>JAKSDJ010000800.1 GCA_022360155.1 Chloroflexales bacterium
GGCCCGAGTGTTGGAATTAGGCGAACGTTCGCAGCAAATTGGTGAAATTATCGATCTGATTGATGATATTTCAGATGAGACTCACTTGTTGGCTCTCAATGCGGCAATTGAGGCAGCAGGAGCTGGTGAACACGGTCGGCGCTTTGCAGTTGTCGCTGCCGAAGTGAAAAGCCTGGCAAATCGCACCTTGGCGGCTGCAAAAGAAGTTAAAGGCGTAATTGCCGAGATTCGGCAGGCTACCAGCGCGGCAGTGTTGGCTGCTGAAGAAGGAAGCAAGGAGGTTGAACGCGGAGTGGATTTGGCTCATCGAGCCGGGCAAACGATGGACAAAATTGTGATGGTGGCCGAGCGCACCGCCCAAAGTGCTGCTGAGATTGGCTTGGCAACGGCTCAGCAACAGAGTGCAAGCGAACAAGTGGTCGAGACGATGCGGGATATTGCCGAGGTTGCACGGCAATCGGCTGCTGGCGCACGCCAGATGGCTGACTCCTCGGCACGATTAACCGATATTGCTGATAAGTTACATGGCATCACACATCAGTAGAAGCCGGCCTATGTTGTGGTATATCACATAGCACTCAATACGCACTATGGATTTATCGTCTTTCTACAATCAATTTCGTGAGGAGACGTCTGAGAATCTGCGAATTCTTAGTGATGGCCTGTTAGCGCTCGAACAAAACCCTGGTCTTGAAGATCCGACGGCGCGTGAGCAGCTTGATAGAGTGTTTCGCGCGATGCATACCATCAAAGGCTCTGCCCGGATGCTTGGCTTTGAGGCGATCGGTCGGTTGGCGCATGCAATGGAACATACTCTTAGTGCAGTCAGAGAAGGGCAACGTCGCCTCAATCGTTCCCTCGCGGATAATCTCCTGCTTGGCGGTGATGCGATCCTGGAACTTACAGCAGCAAATCTTGATGGCCGCCCAACAAATGTAGATATAGAGCGCTTAATCCGCAACCTTGACTGGGATCAATCAGAATCTTCAGGAACTGCCCTTGCGCATATCGAAAGTTCAGGGGAGCTTTCGCATCAAGATAATACGCTCAGCCAGACTTCTAGATCTGATAAAAAGTCAACGCCTGTTTTTTCTAAGTTATCTGTCCGCCCCAATAATCGTCAGACAGTACGAGTACGTGTTGATCGCCTGGATCGCTTAATAAACTTGACAGGAGAGTTGGTTGTTGGTCATCAAGTGTTAGCTAGTCATTTGAATACACTACAGATGCTCCGTTCCCTTCTGCAAGAGCAAGAGAATATGATTCGGGAGCTTGACGCAGAGCTGCAACTTTTGCGCTTCTCGGCAGTTCAACGGCAGAGCCTTGATCAAAACATAGTTCAATTAGTTGACAAAGGGGCGCAGACGATCTGGATGCTCGAAAAACAGCTTGAAGGGATTACCTCACATGTCAATCAACAAAGCTTTCTGCTTGGAGATCTTGAGCAAGAAGTTATGGCCTCCCGGCTCCTGCCGATTGCAACTGTCTTTGCGTATCTGCCACGAGCTGTTCGCGACTTGGCCCAAGCGACCAATAAGGAAGTAAATCTGGAGTTACATGGAGAAGCGACTGAGGTGGACCGCAAGGTTTTGGAAACCTTGAGTGATCCGCTGCTTCATTTGGTCCGTAATGCTGTTGATCACGGCATCGAGGCTCCTGATGAGCGTACAACTCACGGTAAGCCACGTACTGGTCAGATCCGAGTCTGGGCGGAAGCCTATGGTGGTGAGGTGCGTGTTTGCATCAGTGATGATGGACGAGGGATGGATCCCCGTAAACTGCGTGATAGCGCGGTGAACAAAGGCTTGATCAGCGCTGAGGGTGTAGCATTACGCTCTGATCAAGAGGCTCTGGAGTTAATATTTCTTCCCGGGTTTACAACAACGCAGCTTATTACCGACATCTCTGGCAGAGGTGTCGGTATGGATGTTGTTCGATCCAGTATCAGCGATTTGGGAGGAAATGTCCTTATTGATTCCGAGCTAGGCCAGGGAACTCGAATTACCTTGCTCTTGCCGCTGACATTGGTAACAACTCGCGTTGTGTTGGTCAAATCCGCTGCACAGATCTTTGCACTACCTGCCTCGGGATGCTGTGGGGCAACCTGGGTCTATCCAGACCGGATCCACACTATCGAAGGTCAGGCGACTATCGAACATGAAGGTCGTACATTACCGCTTGTCCAAATGGCTGGCCTGTTGGGAGTTGAACGAACATCGCTATTTCACAATGGTAGACGTGCGCCGGCTGTAATTCTGGGTAGTGGGCAGCGATCTTGGGGCTTGCTTGTCGACCAACTTCTTGATGAGCGTGAGGCTGTTGTCAAGCCGCTTGGCCCTTTGTTTGAGACGCAGCGGCACTATAGTGGCGCGATTCAGCTTGGCGATGGCAACCTGATCCTGCTGCTCAACCCAATGGCGCTAGCGCAAATGGCGCGTGGTCTCACTCTTGGCGGACCAACTGTTGCGTCGTCTGCCTCTTCTCGTACATACCACTTGTTAGTAACAGACGACTCCTTTACGACTCGTGAGTTGATACGGAGTATTCTCCAATCGGCAGGCTATCGAGTTACAGCAGCAACAGATGGCTTAGATGCGCTAGAAAAACTTCGTATGGAGTCTTTTGATTTAGTAGTCAGTGATGTAGAGATGCCGCGCGTGAATGGGTTTGAATTGACAACACGAATTCGGCAAGAACTTGGACTCAGCGAGTTGCCGGTCATCATTATGACCAGTCTCGCTTCTGAGGCTCATCGTCGCCAGGGGCTCGAAGCAGGAGCTCAAGCTTATATTGTTAAAAGCCAGTTCGATCAGGATAATTTGTTGGAAGTGATTCAACAACTTTTGGGCAATGATCTGGTCAGACATTCGTAATCGGGATCGTTTACAATCTTATTCGTCATAGTATCTTACACAATGAATTCTCAGTTGTATAGTGTGGTTGCCAAGTTATGCACCGAAGGTTTGCTGATCAGATCGCGAAGCAGTTTGGATAGACCGTCTGTAAGTCTCTAATACAAACTGCGAAAGGAAACAGTAGGCTGGAAAGTTCAGCTGAGCCAGGTTTGAAGAGGTGACGAAAAGTTGCTGTTCGCAGTTTTGTGAGCAACCGCCAAGATGAGGGAATAATGATGATAGGTCGAATCCTGGTAGTGGATGATAGCAAACTGGTTACTGATATTGTAAAAATGCGTCTCGAGATGTGTGGTTATTCCGTGCGCCTGGCTTACAGTGGTGAGCAAGCGCTTTTGAGCGTCGCTGAGGAAATTCCCGATCTCATAGTACTGGATGTTCAGATGCCTGGAATGGATGGCTATGAGGTTTGTCGCCAATTGCGCGATAACCCAATGCTTGATGATATGCGCATCATTATGCTCACGTCGAGCGATGATAAACAGGCAGCTTTTGAGGCAGGAGTGGATGATTACTTGAATAAAGATATTGATTTACTCAATCTGCCTAATCGAGTCAAAATGGTGCTGGAGATGGAATAGGGCGTGGTTGTTTGTTCGTAAACTCAAAGTGAGTAGCTCTGTTTGATCTGCTGTGCTGAACTGTATTTGCTGTCATCCGAGCGAAGAAAGCATGAACTTCCCAGGGTGGTAGTACAAATACATAAGGTTATCTGTATAACTTGCCATCGGCATTCAGTCCTATGCTTTTTCAGGTTAATTGGTAAAGCGATTCCTAACAATGCTTGTTGCCGATTGTACAGACATCGGATCAACTATGAATCAGCGCCTACGCCTCTTGATTGTTGATGACTCTGCCCTTATGCGTCGTACGCTGCGGATGATCTTTGAGAGCGATCCGGCAATTTGTGTCGTTGGTGAAGCTGCTAATGGACGAGAAGTGTTAACACTGGCGCCTGAGTTGCGGCCCGACGTTATTACAATGGACGTGCGAATGCCGATAATGGATGGTTTGGAAACGACAGAATGGCTGATGGCATATCATCCAACGCCGATTCTGGTGCTTACAGCGTCTCTCTCAAGTTACGATATCGATATTACATTTAAAATGCTCGGCGCAGGTGCTTTGGATATTGTGGAAAAACCGCGTTTCACTGATCCTGTCGCTCTGGAGCGCATATGCTATGATTTGGTGCGTCGCGTTAAATTGCTAGCGCGAGTCAAAGTGGTGACCCATCTGCGTGGGAGACGATGGTCGGAAGGTAGAGAATTTCAAGTGCATCCAGCGCAACCACAGCGAGTTGCATTGGAACCACAGCGAGTTCCAATGCAACAACTGCCGAGTAATGTTGAATCGCCATCTCAGTCAGTTATATCACGCAGCGGCAATAGCCAGAGCAAAATACGAGCGTCAATAGTGGTCATTGGGGCGTCGACTGGCGGGCCTCGAGTTGTGCGCCAAATTCTAGCTGGCCTGCCACGTTCGTTTGGTGCAGCAATCCTGGTGGTCCAACACATTGCTGAAGGATTTAGTACGGGCCTAGTTGAATGGTTTGCAAGTACTTGTACACTGTCAGTTGTGCTTGCTTCTGAAGGAGCTAAACTTACTCCTGGTACAGTATTTGTAGTTCCTGCGCGCCATGATTTATTAGTCCAAAACGACCAACGTATTCATTTGAACACGTTGCCTGTATTGTTGCAACGACCTTCTGTTGACATAACTATGCAGTCTGTGGCTGAAGTATATCGATCTCAAGCTATTGGCATATTGCTTACAGGTATGGGGCGTGACGGAGCGATTGGGATGCAGAGTATTCGTCGTGCAGGAGGGTATGCGATCGCCCAGCATGAAGCAACTTGTACAATATACGGTATGCCTCGCGCAGCAATTGAGATGAATGCAGTGGATGCGATATTATCACCGGAAGAGATTATCCCTGTGTTGCAAGATCGAACTCGTCCAATCAATGGTAATAGTTTCTTGTGATGTCTATCTCCAATACCTGGTTACTCAAACAACCAACAGACCTTTGCCTCTCGTCCCATCAGTTCGCAACAATCCGCGATATGTTGGCCAGCTATAGCGGTGTTTATCTGGATAGAGCTTGGCAGCGTGTTTTGACAGCAGGATTGATCGAGCGTCTTTCTACAAGAGGGCTTTCCATAGATGATTATATTGACGTGATCAAACAATCGAAGGAACAGCCTGAGCTTCATAAATTGGCTGAGCTTGTTCTCAATCACGAAACGGTCTTCTTTCGCAACCAATCACATTTTCGGGCTTTGCGTGATGTGATCCTTCCCAAACTTCACTGTCTTAAAGAACCTGGTGAACCTCTCCGGCTTTGGAGCGCAGGATGTTCTACTGGGGAAGAGCCATACTCGTTGGCTATGACCGTTTTCGAGGCATTTGGCCCGCACCTGCCCAGGCCATTTGAGATTTGGGCTACCGATTTGAGTGAGCATGTATTGGCTCACGCTCGATCCGGTTGCTATCGGGGGCGAACCCTGGCGAATGTTTCTCCCGCTTTACGTGTAAGTTATTTCAACCCGTGTAATGAGTATTGGCAAGTTAACAAAGTAGTGCGTGAGCAAGTAACATTCGAGAAGGTGAATCTGTTAGAGCAATTCCCTGACAAAGCTCGTGGTATCGATATCATCTTTTGTCAGAATGTGACAATCTATTTCCAACTTGCGACTTGTCGGCAGCTGATGGAGCAATTCTATACCGTGCTTTCTGATGACGGTTGGCTGTTTCTTGGCTTTTCCGAAACATTGTGGAATATCTTTGATCGCTTTTATTCACAAAAAATCGCAGATTCATTCGTCTACTATAAAGGATCGTATGACCCGCGTTCTATACAAGCTGAACAACAAGCACGTAGCGTTTCCGCTTTGGACGCAGTGCGCGCTAATCAGGCAACACGAAGCAATAATGTTGAGATAGCCAAGAAGATTACAGTAGTCTCTAATCGAAGAGCTAGTTCAGAACAGCCCGTGGATCGACCGGCAGCAGTTCTAGAAATCATTCAACACGGACGAAAATTGCTCGATGCTGGCCAGGCTGCTGAAGCGTTGGATATGCTCTGTCAGGCTCCGCTTGACGGCCCATATGCGCCACAGTTGCTTGCATTGTCTGCGCATGCCCATGCTAATCGCGGAGATCTTGACCTTGCGGTTGCAGAAGCGCGACGATCACTCGAACTCGACTCGTTGACAACAGAGGCGTATCTTTTATTGGGCATTATTTATGCGCAGCAGGGGCAATTTCAGCAAGCAGTGCAACAACTTGAGCGCGCACGTTATTTGGAGTCGAACTCAGCGTTGATATCATTCCATCTTGCCGAAACATATCGCCAACTCAAACATTCTACGGCAGCACTGCGCGAATATCAGAATACGCTACGGAAGCTGACGGCTCATCCGCCTGATGAACTAATCAATGGAGTTGTTGCTGGTTGGTTAAGTGAAACGTGCCAGCGCTATATCAAAGCACTGGCAGGAGAGTGAGAATAAAGGGGGGATAACCCCTTTTATTATATATGGTAGTATTATGCAGCACCGCCTCAATGGACACTCACTTTCAAAGGTGCGACAGCCACACCGGTTGTCCAGCACATTGCTTGGTCATAGCGCCAAACGACGCTATCGGAGACGACATGGTCATGAACAAATCGTCTCTGGCAATCAATCATTAAATACAGACGGCCCGATCATGGAAGCTTCCAACCGTTCACCGCAAGAGCTTCAGCGACAGGTTGAATTGGAGCAAGACTTACAATTAGCTCGCGACATTCAGCAAGGATTACTGCTCGCAGCAGCGCCGCACATACCAGGTTGGGAGTTGAGCGCTGTTTCCTTGCCAGCACGTGACCTTGGCGGCGATCTCTACGACTTTTTAGAATTATCCGATGGATTTCAAGGAATTATGATTGGCGATGTTGCAGGCAAAGGTCTTCCTGCGGCGCTTCAGATGGCTGTTACGCGGACAGTGTTTCGCCACGAGGCGCGACAGGGCACTTCGCCAAAAGCGACATTGGCTGCAGTAAATCGCGGTGTCCTTAATGAAATTCCACTTGGCATGGTGACCATGCTCTATGCACTCTTGGATCCACAACGAGGCCTGCTCCGTTTATCTAATGCTGGTCATACATTTCCGCTGCTTGTTAATGGCAATGCTCATGAATTGGAAGTCTCGGGATTGCCTTTGGGCGTTGTTTCGGATGCTGATTATGATGAGAAAACAGTTGTGCTAAAGCCAGGGGATTGTATTGTTCTCTATTCTGATGGGGTTACGGAGGCGTTTAATGTAGCTGAATCAATGTTTGGTGTAGATAGGTTACAGGTATTACTAGCGGCGAATAGCCATCTCAAGCCGCGCGCCATTGTGTCGCTGCTGCTGCATGAATTACGTGCTTGGGGAACCAACTGTGGTCAAAGTGATGACATTACAATAGTTGTACTGCGCCGAAGACTAGATTGTGTAAGCGATGAACTCTGTAGTATTATGAATGATGTTTTGGGGATCGAACGGGCAGTTTCTTTCTGGGAGGAGATTATGGCTTTGCAATCAATACCATTAGAAAAGCTAACTCCTGATGAATGGCTTGTCTTTTTGCCGTCGCTTGCGAAGCTAGGACAAAGTTACTTTGGGCGTGGCCTTAGGCGGGAATTGAGCCAGCAATTGCGTCTGGCGATTGAAGATTATCGCGTTCAGCGTCAATAGATTTGACCTAATCTGTAAGAATGTTCCCAAATCTCGATCTGATACATTGACTTGAGCAGCCAAGTTGCTGGATCAGCAGTGTTGCAGAGACCAGAAATACTGAATGATTCCGTCTGATATGCATAGCAGTGCAGTGGTTGCGCGCATGTAGAATTGCTCAGGGTGCAATCTTGGAGGGAGCTGGTCATTCTTAAAAAGGCTTAAAGTTATTGGCATTTTGCATGCAGAAATGGTATTGTATTGTATAAATCTACAAACATTTTGCGATAATATAGCAATCTTATCTGATTTGTAAACTTCACGTAAAGTCGTCTTTAGGCGGCTGCCGCTGCACCGTCTGAAGGCGGTGATCCGTCGGCTTCACAACCTAAATAGGATTGCTATATCTGGACAAGTATAGCGTCCTAAAATGCTTGTTAAACTAGTGCTATGCTGTTTCAAGGGGTGTTCGCTTAACGTCTGAGATGGTACGACAGCTCAACAGGGATCGCTATAATCAGGGGTGAGACGGATTTTGCCCTGTCGTTGCAGGTGCATGGTAAGAGTAGGGATACGTATGGCTGTGAACGAACCATTAAATTTCATGCCATTGGATCTCGATACCTTTACTGGAAGCGAGCGGTTTATGGCGGGTACTCGCCTGGGCGCAGCATTTAGTCAGGGTATCCGATCATACTTGCGATCAATCTATGCTGAAGCCATAGAACATTTCAAGGCTGCCTTGATTGCCGCCTATGTTGATGGTGAAGAACAAGCCCAGATTTTTGACCGCGAGCGAGCAATTATTTATCTTTATATTGGAAATGCACAGGCTTTTCAGGAAGACTGGGAAGCGGCTCTACGCGAGTATCTGGAGGCGGTTCAGACTGATCCACAGCTCGCTGAGGCGCATTACAACTTGGGAGTAGCTTTTGCTGCTTGCGGGCAGCTTGATCGCGCCATCGCAGCTTTTAAGGAAGCGCTTGAGCACAATCCAAATCTCTATGAGGCGCACTTTTCTTTGGGGCGTTGTTACCAGCGTATGGAAGATGCAGGTCGCGCATACATCCACTATACCAGTGCGTGTAATGCACGACCACAGGCTGCTGAGCCACGCTATTATATGGGGCTGATGCACCAGAGTCATGGCGCACACGAATTAGCGCAGCGTTGCTTTGCGGAGGCGTTGCGTGTTGAGCCGACATTTATTTCGCCTGAGGTTCAGGATGAGGTGTTGGTGCATCGTAGCGAAGAGGAAGTGGCCCAGTGGTACTATCGGTTAAGCCAAGATCTAAAACAGCAAGGATATGAAGAAGAGGCTGAACGGATCTATCGCGCCCTGTTGCAATGGAGATCTGCAGAACATCAGGCTCGTTACCTTCTTGGCAACTTGCTCGCACGCAATCGCCGTTGGGATGAAGCGCTTGAGGAATATGGCAAAGTGCCGCCGCAGCACAAGCATTATACTGAGGCGCGGCTGCGGATGAGCGCAGTATTGCGGTTGTTGAAATGCTCGAAACAGGCCTATGATCTGCTTTTCGAGTGTGCCAAGCTGAATCCCGGTAACGGTCAACTATTCTTGAATATGGGGAAGCTTCTCTATGACATGGGGTTAAACTCTGCTGCGGTCCGTGCGTTTGAACGGGCAGTACACCTGCTGCCCCGCGATCCCCAAGCGCATTACCTACTAGGGTTTATGTACATGGTTCTCGGCCGCGAGAGTTGGGCGCTAGCTGCATGGCGTAAAGCGGTTGAATTGGCGCCTGCAGCGCTCTCGCTTCGTTATGACCTGGGCTATATGTATACACGGCGTGGGCGCTATGATCTGGCTTCTAAGGAATTCGCGAGAGTTTTGGAACAGTGGCCAGAGGATATGGAAACGAACTTTATGCTTGGCCTATGTTACAAGGAGTTAATGGAACCAGCTCGTTCTATACCTCTCTTCGAGAAGGTTCTTCGACGCAGTCCCCGGCATGCCCAAGCGTTGTACTACTTGGGGGCTTGTTACTTGCAAATTGGGAATACATCGCTGGGTAAGGCTTATTTGCGTCGTTACGACCATCTCAGTCGGCAGAACCAATCTGTGGCTATGGCGACTAATAGTTCAGTAATGCTGCATGCACGCTCAATCTACAGTAATAATGGCAATTTGTAGTTCACTTTGTGATAGACAATCATACTGCGCATACGTTGAAAGGGAGTTGTGAAGTAGTGGAAGAACTCGTTGTCAATATACTCTCCTATTATTCTTTCTGAAGGCGTATTATAGATGAACTGTGTATAGAGTTTATCCAGTAACACTGTCACTTTCTTGAAGTAAAGACTGACCTTGCTATAAGGAAGACTGACCACCCGTACTGAAAGGACATCTTGCATGGAGCGCGTCGAAGTAAGCATTCCTTCCAATCCAACCTTTGAACGGGTCGTAAGAGCTAGTGCTGCTGAAATCGGTCATGCGCTAGGATTTCCCCGTGAGCGAATCGAAGATTTGAAATTGGCAGTTAGCGAAGCGGTCACAAATGCTATTGAGCACGGCAACAACAATGAGATAAATAAATTGGTTGCTGTAGTCTTTGCACTCGACAGTGATAAGCTGGAAGTCCATATCACCGATGAAGGCGCTGGCTTGAAGTGCTTTGATATTACTCGCCGGGTGGTTGAAGATCACAATTTAGAGAGCGGAATGTTACGTGGTTTTGGCATGTACCTTATCAGTACGCTGGTTGACGATTACGAAGTTAACTCATCACATACTGGCACCATACTAACACTACGACTTTATCGGAAAGGAAAGACAGTATGAACGATGTCATTAATCGTGAAGAATTTGGTGATGTTGTTGTCCTCCGGATTGGTACAACAAGTGTAGATGGTATCTCCGCCGCGGCAATTGCTGCAAATTGTGCAGATATGCGACCTATTACTGTGCTGGACTTTAGTGAAGTCTCATTTATCAATTCTTCTGGGATTTCGGCGCTACTAAAATTTGTGGTCACAGCGCGTAAATCTGGATATAAACTATTTGCAATGAATGTGAGCCCCCATCACCAGAAAATTTTCAAGATGGTTGAAATGTCACGATTTATGCCAACTATCGAAGAGCGTGACCTAGCCGCCTATCGATGATACTATTTGTCTTATCTGCCAGCTCTCCAGTTGTCAATGCTTTTTGACCAGTGATCTACAGCGGATCTTCGATCTGTCATTTCATAGATGGATGAGCGTTTATACCTTGTTCGTGATCCTTGCAGAGCTCGAAGATTGGCATCTACAGATTGCTAACAAGTTATGGAGACTGTGGTATCATAAAAGTGGAAGTTTTGGTAGAATGACGTTGAGAACACAATGGTTCGATTGGAAAAAAGCGTATTGACAAAGATATAGGTCACGTAGACCAGATGTAGCAACCAATGCATTCGTTCAGCTTTCCTAGAATCTATGTTGGGTTGTGCGGCGATGATACAATAGTCCTGGATCCTCGCCTCCTCGTGTCGGCAAGCCCGTCATGAACTTCTGGTGAGTAGCATTGGTAAAGGTACAAACGCGATCTGCTGGAGGTATATGTGCAAGCAACGGTGATGGTAGTCGAAGATGATGCCGCAACACGGCGCCTCTATCGCTTTCTATTAACCAATAGCGGCTATACCGTGTTGGAAGCGGAAGATGGAAAAGCCGCCCTTGAAAAGCTTGACCCACAAACATGTGACGTCATCATAACCGATATGAATATGCCGCGTATGGGCGGCATCGAAATGGTGCGGATTTTGCGCCAGACGCATCCCCATATCTATGTCATAATGGTCACTGCTTTTGGTACGCCAGATACAGAGAAGCAGGCATTGCGCGCTGGAGTCAACGAGTATCTAACAAAACCTTTTGACTTTGAGGAGCTTGAACGTCGGGTAAGCGCATACTTCGCTCGTCGTGCCGAAAAGTCAGCCTCATAGCACTACCGCTTGTGTAAATTCTTAATGCTATGCCAAATTAGATAATCTGTTGTCAGTTCTTACCTGGCCCAATATTATGGTTCGTTGAATTCTCCTCTCTTATTCTTCCTTTCGCTACTACCTCTGTAAGTGCTACAATTGTATTTTTGACATCTTGAGATGTTTTGGCAAAACGTTGGACCGATACTAATTTTGTGCTGAGTGTGATGATATTTTTAGACCTATTCCAATATCTGTAAAAAGATAGTAGCCAGCAGGCAATTGGAGTGCATCTTTTGTCTCTGTCGTTTAACCAGAAGCGGTTCGATGGAATGTGATACTTGGCCGTAGTTTTTAGGCATGTCTAAGCGGTGAAGAAGTTGAAAGCGGAGCAGGTATTCGCGAACCTCTTCCTGGCCCCAGGCCGTGAATGAGATGGTTTTTATCGTCAAAACTTGCCTGAGTCCTCACCGTTCCTTCTTCCTAATACTACAACGAGACTTCATCCTGCACCGCATCGGAACGGGACTTGTCGATGTCACCCTGAGCGAAGCGAAGGGTCTTGCACCCTTGAGTAAGGAGATTCTTCACTTCGTCAGCCCTGCGCAGAGCCGAAGGGTTCAGAATGGCATGTCTCGTTGTAGTATTAAGCAGCAAATGGAGGTGACTCGAATGGTCTTTTTCAAGGTTTGAGCTAAGAAGTGACAAAATTGCAATCAACGGATCATCTTGTGTTCTTAAAGCAGCAATCTGTTATTGTTACAATATTTTGCAATGCTACAAGTAAACGAGCGCCAGAGGCCATGCCTATGCCTAAGCACTGGCGCTCCATCAATGTGGATTTGATGGTGATAGCCAGGTGCAAGGGCCACGTATAAGCCCGGGAGTAGTGTATGTCTGAATACTTCGCGGATACAGTGCTAGTGCATTCTCGTGTGAAGGTGCTGGTGGTCGAAGATGATACAACTGTACGAAATTTCTGCAGGCATTTGTTGCGTCTGCACTATGATGTCGCGACAGCAGCGAACGGCCGTGATGCCGTTGATATGCTTCAACAAGACAATTATGACTTGGTGCTAACTGACCTGCAGATGCCGGAGATGGGCGGCATTGAGTTGTTACGGCACGTGCGAGAGCATTATCCTGCTATCGACGTAGTTATTCTGACCGCTTTTGCAACGGTTGATACTGCTCGACAAGCGCTGAAACTCGGCGCCTTTGATTATCTCTCCAAGCCGGTGGATGCCAGCGATCTTGAGCGGGCAGTGCGCAGATGCTTGGAATTGCGCCGCATTCGACACGAAAAGGAACGGTTGTCTGAATTGCTGGTCATGCATCGTTTCAGTCAAGCGATTGCAACATCGCTTGATACCGAAACACAGATATGCCAAATGACCGACTTTCTCTGGCAGCGCTTCGCCCCCGAGTCGCTAGCTATCTCGCTCTTTTACCCCGAAGAATCTCAACTGACCTTGCAGATCTATAAAACGCGAATGGGCGGCCCCGTGCGAGTGGGGCATGTAGACCTTGCTGCAGATTGCGATACGGATCAACTGGCTACTGCTCATCTCCAGTTAGTTGGGTCTGTGGCAGCTGAACCACCTGGATTGTTTGCTGGTACTGCATTAAGAACCCACGATCGGCCTATTGGTTATGTCCATATGACTCGTGGGAGCGATCAACCAGAGTTTGAGCCCAACGAGCGAACGTTGTTGAGCGTCTTTGCATCGCAAATTGCCGCGTCACTTGACAATGCGCGACTGTACCGCCAGTTGAAAGAACAGCACTTGCAGACGATTGAGGCTTTGGCTGAAGCTATCGATGCGCGCGATACTTACACAATGGGGCATTCGCGACAGGTTACACGCTATGCAGTGCGCTTGGGTGAGCGTATGGGTATGACCGCTGAAAAGCTCGAATTGCTGCGCTACGCCAGTTTGCTGCATGACATTGGTAAGATCGGGATCAGGGATTATGTGTTGCTCAAGCCTGGCCCGCTTTCCGATGAGGAGTTCGCGGTGATGAAAAAACATCCGCGGATTGGCGCCAAAATTATTAGCAAGGTTCAAGCGCTGCGTGCAACATTGCCAATCATTGAGGGTCATCACGAGCAGGTTGATGGAAAAGGTTACCCGGCAGGCAAATCTGGTGATGAGTTGTCACTCGAAACCAGGATCTTGGCTATTGCTGACGCATTTGAGGCAATGACGGCTGATCGCGCTTATCGTATGGCGATGGAAAACGAGAAAGCTCTACAGGTTTTGATCCGAGGTCGTGGGACGAAATGGGATGAACAGCTTGTTGATGCTTTTGTGGCAATGATTCGTGAGGAGGGCTCCACGCTGCGGATCAGGACGCGGCTTAAACAGACACGAGTGCCATTGATCAAACCTCGTGAGGAGCAACAGGCTGTGGTCTCTGCTGATGCGCGCGATTAGCGATTAGATCAACGCAATAATAATGAATAATGAACGAGCGGGGTTTTGCCCCGCTCGTCGTTTTAGAAATCGAGGGTTATCCCATTTATGCGCCGTTGGGGCTAATCAAGACGGTTGCGCGCCCCGCCTCCTCGCCATTCTCGTCCTCTGGTTCCTCGCATGATACGGCAGCCATGTGATCATTGCCATTGACATTAATAATCGTCACTCCTTGGGTTGAGCGCCCAAGCCGTGGGATTTCGTCGGCAGAGGTGCGCATAACGGTGCCGTTGCCGGTTATAAAGGTTAAGAGCGAGTTTTCGGTAACGATACGGGCCGTAGAGACTTCATCGTGGGATCGTAGCTTGATGGTAATCACTCCACCGGTGGCGCGTCCCTTGATCGGATACTCGCTCAAAGCAGTGCGTTTACCAAAGCCTTTTTGCGTCACTATGAGCAGATCTGCCCCCACTTGGTCCAACCCCATCCACACGACATGGTCGTTTCCATGCAAGTTGATCCCGATTACCCCGCCGGCTGGGCGGCCCATTGAACGAACCTCTTCCTGGCGGAAGCGGATAGTCTGACCGCGGGCAGTCGTCATCAAGATATCTTCATGCCCGTAGCTCATGCAAACCCAACCCAGGATGTCGCCTTCTTCGAGCCCAATCGCGATCAGTCCATTGGAGCGAACCTGGCTATATTCTTTGAGCAGCGTACGTTTGATTTTGCCACGGACGGTTGCCATCACTAAGTATTCACCATCATCGAAATCTGGAACAGCCAGGACCGATGTTACCAGTTCACCCGGTTCCAACGAGATCAGGTTGACTAGGGGCAATCCTTTGGCGGTGCGTCCTGCATCGGGTATTTCGTGGGCTTTGAGTTGATAGACCTTGCCACGGTCGGTGAAGAAAAGCAGATCGTCCATGGTATTACAGGTCAGAATATGCCGCACGGTATCCTGCTCACGGGTGACCATACCTTTGATGCCACGCCCGCCGCGGCGCTGGGTCCGGTAGGTGTTTGCATCAAGCCGTTTGATATAGCCCCGGTCGGTCAGCGTGATCAATACGCGCAGATCGGGAATCAAGTCTTCGTCGCTGACCTCGCCATTTACGTTGGCGAGGATACGTGTGCGTCGCTCATCGCCAAACTTCTCGATAATACGGCGTAAGTCTTCCTTAATCAGATGGAGGATTTTGGCAGGGTTGGAGAGAATATCTTCGAGTGCGGCAATAAGCTTGATGACCTCACGATATTCGTCTTCGATCTTCTTGCGTTCGAGCGCAGCGAGGCGGCGCAGTTGCATATCAAGAATAGCCTGAGCCTGGATCTCGGTCAACGAGAAGTTGCGGATAAGATTATTGCGAGCGCTCTCGGCGGTGCGTGACTCGCGGATGGTGCGAATAATCTCATCAAGGTTATCGAGCGCGATCTTGAGACCTTCGAGGATGTGGGCGCGGGCGCGGGCCTTTGCCAGGTCGTACTCGGTGCGGCGGCGAATAACCTCACGACGGTGCTCGACGTATTCCTGGAGTGCGCGCTTGAGTGTCAACACACGCGGTTGCTGGCCATGTTCGACCAGAGCGAGCATATTGACGCCAAAGGTCGTCTGCATCTGGGTGTGTTTATAGAGCGCGTTGAGCACCTTCTTGGGCTGGCCGTCTTGTTTGAGAACGATAACCAGCCGCATTCCCGAACGGTCGGACTCGTCACGCACATCACGAATGCCTTCGATCTTGCGATCACGGGCCAGTTCAGCAATACGCTCTTGGAGGCGCGCCTTGTTGACCTGATAAGGTAGTTCGGTTACAACGATAATAAATGCGCCGCGCGAACCTTCTTCGATGTGGGCGCGGGCGCGCAGGGTAATATGACCTCGGCCAGTGCTATAGGCATTGACAATCCCGTCAGTGCCCAGGATGCTGGCTGCGGTTGGGAAGTCAGGGCCGGGCATAATCTTCATCAGATCTTCAACCGTGGCTTCTGGGTTGTCAATCAGATAGATGATAGCATTGCAAAGCTCGCCAAGATTATGAGGCGGAATATTGGTGGCCATCCCCACCGCAATGCCCGACGCGCCATTGAGCAACAGATTGGGCAGCAGAGCGGGCAAAACCTTGGGCTCTGTATGCTCGTTGTCGAAGTTAGGCCGGAAGTCGACGGTATCTTTATCAATATCGATCAGAATCTCTTCGGCGATTTCGGTGAGTCGCGCCTCGGTATAGCGGTATGCCGCCGGCGGATCACCATCAACTGAACCAAAGTTTCCCTGCCCGTCTACCAGCGGGTAGCGCATATTCCAAGGTTGGGCCAAGCGCACAAGCGCATCGTAGACGGCGACGTCGCCGTGGGGGTGATACTTCTTCAGCACCTCGCCAACAATACCGGCGCACTTCGAATAGCGCTGGTTGTAGCGCATACCCTCGCGGAGCATCGCATAGAGAATACGGCGTTGGACTGGTTTCAGACCATCACGAGCGTCGGGGAGCGCTCGCGATACAATAACACTCATGGCATAGTCTAGATATGCCATGCGCATTTCGGTGGTAATGTTGACAGGTCGGACGATCCCGATTTCCATAGTTCATCTCCGTGTAGACGCAGTGGGTGTGTCCTGCCATGCAGCGGCGCAGATGACAGAGTTAATCACCATCATCATGAGTACTGAATGAATATACGTGCTGTGATCAGGTGTGAGGAAAAACTCGTGCATTTTTGGTTAGGAGGACACACAAACAGACCTGTACGACTAGGATGACGCCACACAGCGTCCCTGCCTACGTCAGTGAGGCGTATTGAGTTTACAGCATATTATACACCTAAATCGCGCTTTTGTCCAATGGAAATAAAAACAAAAGTTCTTATAAGGATTGGGCTAGACCACGCACAGCGACTGGCCCAAATCCGAGGTAGTCACAGGCGGTCAATTGATAGTAAACACCATTCACGAGGCCTTGGGTAGCGCTAGCCCAGTCGTTGGGGCGATGCAAATGTCCGTAGAGGCAAGCTACAGCGCCCGCCGCGGCGATACGGCGGCTGAATTCGGTGGGCTGGCGGTTGAGGAAAGGAGGGTAGTGGATCATCACAATGATGGGTTGTCCGTTCTGGGCTAGGTTTTGGGCGGCGGCCAGGGCGCGATCGAGTCGTCCTAATTCGCGATTGAAGACGCGCTGGTCAGTCGCGGGGTCGAAGCCCAATGTCTCAGGAGTGATCCAGCCGCGTGTACCGCAGACAACTGCATCGCCAATGTCTGTTGCATCTGCCTCTAGGGCGACAATGCTTGGCGGCAGGTGAGGTCGCAGCGGTCCCACCCGATCCCACCAATAGTCGTGGTTGCCTTTAATGATCACTTTGCGTCCCGGCAGTGCATCGATCCAGGCTAGGTCAACCAGGGCATCGGGCAGTCGCATAGCCCAGGAGATATCGCCGGCGATGAGCACCCAATCTTCGGGATGAACGCGCGCTCGCCATGCGGCAGCAATCCGCTGGGGGTGATCTTTCCAATGCGGCCCGAAGATGTCCATTGGTTTAGGCTGCACCGATGAGAGGTGGAGGTCGGAGATTGTCCAGATCATGGTGGCGTACGCTTTAGGCCTGATCGGCCTGATCGGCTTGGTCGTATTTCTCGATGATAGCATACCAGTCTGGATACTGGGCGTCAAACCTTGCGGGCATGGGCGCTGTGTCAGCCGCTTGCCATTTTGCAGTGCGCCGACTCGCTGTATAATATGGTCGCTATGCATACAGAGTCGCGCCTACCCGAACATGGCACTGCCGCAGATCAATGGCCACGATCTACCAGTCAAAGACATGCGATGATGCAGCTATTCCATCGCTGCACTGCGTTGTTTTTGCCCCTGCTGTTGGTGTTGTTTCTGAGTATGATGGTCGGCGTGCTGGCCTACCAGGCTCCGCCTGAAGGGAGCATCAAAATTGGCTGGCTTGGCGACCGTCTGTTTCTCGATTCCCATGCCGGGCTGGGACAAAAACCCACCGAACGCGGGGCATTATACCCCGATGATCTTACTCCAGACTCGCCAACAGGGCGGAGCCGCTGGACTCGTCAGCGTGCCATCATAACGTTTCCCAACTTGGGCGCAGGGTTGGATCTCCAGTTGCGTTTACTCGCTCAAGGCTGGCCAGACGATGTTATTGAACCAGTAGTGGCCCAGCCGGTTGTGAATGTGTTTGTGGGCGAAACCCTCGTCGGTTCGTTTGTGCCAACGACGCATTGGCAAGAACATGCGCTGGTTATTCCTGCTGCGGTGCGTACCGGAGATGATCTGACGCTGCGTATCGAGACCTCGGCAATATTTACTGACACAGGACGCGGCGTCGACCCAAGACCTAAAGGTGTTCGTCTTGCAGAAGTAAAGGTGCATACACAAGTAACCAATCCGACTGCAATATTGTTCCCTGCCTGGGACGCCGTATGGTTGCTTGTCGTGGTCATGCTGTTGTTTTACGCACTGCTGACACGGTTTTTAGGCCAGGGATCGCTGACCTTTGTGCTGGCAACCCTAGGAGCCGGGTTGGCCGGGGTTGGGTTAGCGCTGATCCGGATCTGGATGGGGGCAGCGCTGAGTGTCGTGTTATGGGTGTTACTCGTTTCGCTTGTGCTGGCTTGGCAGCGCACGCTGATCGAGTTGTTCCGGGCGCTGCTTCGGCGCTATAGCCAAGGGCGTGCGCTTGGTTATGGTCTGATTACTGCAGCGCTGGCCTGGCTTGGTTATAGCCTCACTTTGTTCAGTCAAACGGCTCAGCTGCCCCAGCTACGCACTATGTGGCAATATTTTCCCGATGCGTTGATGTATGGGTTGTTGAGCACTGGTTTACTAGCGTTGACCTTCGTTCTTGGTCGGCGAGGACTGCCCCAGGTGAGCAATGGCATTGTACGGCTGCTCGGTAGGCGGCGTGAGTCGCTATTCGTTCTCGTGCTGTTTAGCGCTGTTTGGCTCGGCTACCAGACGTCGGTCATTCGCAACATGCCGTATGTTGGCCACGCCGACTATGCGGACAATGCGGTTGTCGCACGTAACCTGGTTGATGGTCGGGGATGGGTGGTTGACTATATCACCCAATTCTATCGCCTATACGATGGGGTAACGCGCCCGCAAGAGACCTGGCCGCTGCTCCAGCCCGTCTGGATTGCACCATTTTTCGCGTTGTTTGGACCTGAAAATTGGGCTGCAAAGCTGCCCAATCTTGTGTTTAATGCGCTTTTGCTGGCGCTTATCTATCAGATCGGCGCTCGTATCTGGGACCGACGTGTCGGATTGCTCGCGGCAATCTTTACGCTGACGAATTACCTCTTCTTCCGCCTCACCATCTACGTGACCAGCGATTTGGCGTTCGTAGTCTTTTCTCTCACAGCGATTGCTCTGCTGTTCTGGAGTCAGGAAGCTGAATCACGAACATTTGATGTCAATATCAAAATGCGTCACGTACAACTCCTGATTGGCTCTGGCATTTGCACCGGCCTGATGATGTTGCAAAAGCCCAGTGGCGCGATTATTGCAGTTGGTATGGGGTTGTGGCTGTTACGCTCTTGGCTGCCAGATATTGGCGGTTGGATCAGAAACGATCGGCCTCACGTTAAGCGTCTCGGAGCAAAGGCTCGTCAATTTCTCTTGTGGGCGACAATTGCGCTTGCTGTCCTGTCGCCATATATCGTGCGCAACATGATGGTATTCGCCAAGCCGGTCTATTCTACTGAAAGCCACGATGCTTGGGTGCTGGGTTATCGCGGAACGCGGGGAGAAGCCTGGGAAGACATCTACCGGGTCTATACGCCAGAACTTGGCGGGCCGGGGGTGCCGGATCGGAGTTGGATCTTGCGCTGGGGTTTCGACTACACCACTGCAAAGTTCGTCAACCAGGTCACGGCGCTTCGTGATTATCTGCTGCCGCCCTGGGCCGCAATGCCTGGGTGGTTGGAGGCGCTGTCGAGCCACCCCCACGATGAAAGCAGTAAAAATCTCTTAATGCCGCTGGGGGCCTGGCTGTCGTTTATTGGGTTCATCGTCGCGTTACGTTTGCGCCGGCGCTTGTTTAGCCTGCTAGCGTTCGCGTTTGCTCCCTACATGCTCTTCATGAGCACTTACTGGCGCACTGATGAAGATCGTTACTGGGTCATGCTGGTTCCCTGGCTTGCCTTGCTGGCCGCCTGGATGATCTGGGCTGGTTTCCATCGTTTGGCGGCAATCGGCGACGGGCGTTGGAGTCCGTTGGGCTTGATCTTGGTTGGTGTGGCGACGGTAAGCTTAATCCATCCGTCGTGGCCGGATATCGCCCAGAAAGTGCGGGCCGAGCCGGGTCTCTGGCAGCCCGATCTGATTGCTTATGAGTGGATTCGCGAAAATACCGATCCTGGCGCGGTGATGATGACTCGTACGCCCTGGCAGCTTAACTGGCATACCGAGCGTCCGGCTGTGATGATTCCCAATACGTCACAGCGGGAATTGCTGCTCTATCTGGCGAACTATTATAATGCCGAATACCTTGTTTTGGAGAACTTGCTGCGGGTCAAGAGCGACGCCGCCGAGAACCTAAATGTGCTGCTGCGTCCGGGCGATATTCAGGTCGGCGATACCATCGAGGGGTTCACGCTCGTCTACGCTAGCCCGACCGCCGATAATCGAGTGTTTATCTACCGCTTTCCGTCACTCGATAACCGAGCGTTGACACCGCCAGCACCGTGATCCTGCGGTCCTAATATATTGTTCAAAAAGCATGCAGCCGGAGTTTCTAGCTCGTAGTTTTTGTGATATTGATGCGTATTTTGATGCTCACAACGTCATACCCAAAGTATCCGGGTGAGACGACAGCGCCGTTTATCGAGGAGATTGCGGCTGGATTGGCAGCACGGGGCCACTGCATTCATGTCGTGGTTCCATGGCATCCTGACGTGCGGCGGGCGCCGGTGGAGCGGGGCGTTCAGCTACACTTTTTCCGCTACGCCCCCCACCCGGCGCTGAATATCTGGGGGTATGCGCAGTCGTTGCTGAGCGACACCGAAATCAAGGCGCGTACACTGGCAGCGCTGCCATTTGCGGTGGCGGGCACGCTGCGCGCCTTGCACCAGAGACTGGCCGTTGGCAATGGATATGGACGTGAGCCTCTTCACCCGGCAATCTCCGCTGCGCCATTCGACATCATCCATGCGCATTGGGTGTTGCCCAACGGCGTACCGACCGCTTGGCTGGCCTGGTGGACCAAGCTACCCTTGGTGATTAGCCTGCATGGTAGTGATATCTATCTGGCGGAACAGCACTGGACCTTGGCTGGGGCGGCAGGACTGGCGTTACGCGCCGCAGCAGCGGTGACGGCGTGCAGCAGCGATTTGCATCAGCGCAGTATACGTTTAGGGGCGTCGGTGGAGCGCAGCAGGGTTATTCCCTATGGCATCAACCCGCAAGAATTTCGTCCCGATCTGGAAGCGCGAGCGCAGGTACGGGCAGAGTTGCGCCACATGATGAAAGGTGCTTTGGCGGACGATGCGCCGTTGGTGTTGGGGCTCGGGCGATTGGTTTCCAAAAAGGGTTTTGGTGTTTTGCTCGATGCGTGGCCACATGTCTTGGCCGCACATCCGCAGGCGTTGTTGACGTTGGTGGGCTATGGCGACTTGCGCACGCAGCTTGAACAACAGACGAACAAGCTAGGAATTGCGCAGCGTGTCCATTTCACTGGGCAACTCGAACGTTCCCGCGCCGCTGCGTATCTTGCCGCCGCCGATATTTTTGCCCTGCCCATTGTGCGCGACCAGGGCACGGATGGCTTGCCCAACGTGCTGCTCGAAGCGATGGGTTCAGGAAGGCCGGTGGTCGCCTCGCGAGTGGCGGGTGTACCGGATGTCATCACGGACGGTTGCCACGGGCTATTAGTTGAGGAGCGCGACCCCGCCGCTCTCGCTGCTGCGATTATTCGGCTGCTTAACGACCGCCCATTCGCCGAGCGCCTGGGCGCCGCAGCTCGACGGCGGATTGAAACCGAGTTGACCTGGGATCAAACGGCGGCGCGCTTCGAACAGGTTTATGAGGATATCAGAACGTTGACACGTTGACATCCTTCGGCGGCGCTCAGAACTGGCGCAGTCGAAGGGCTCAGGGCAGGGGTTGACATCCCTTCGGCTGCGGTGATCGGCGTCCATCAGCGGCATCAGCGTTCCATTGCAGATTATCGGCTATTTTGCGTTAGAGTGCGATCTGTTTTTTCAAGACCCAGGAGAATACAATGTCTCTGCAGGATGAACTGCTCCAAAAGATCGAATCGCGTACTACCGCCCATATCGGAGTGATCGGAATGGGCTATGTTGGCTTACCGCTGGCTGTCCGCGCAGCGCGGCAGGGCTTCCCGGTGCTTGGCTTCGACGTAAGCAGAGAAAAGGTAGACCTGCTCAACGATGCGGAGAGTTATATCGTCGATGTCACCTCTGCTGATCTGGCGGAAGTGCGCCAGGCAGGGAAGCTCGAAGCGACAACCGATATGCGCCGCCTGCGCTCGTGCGATGTAGTGATTGTCTGTGTGCCAACGCCGCTGAATGCGACGCGCGATCCAGATATGCACTACGTTGAGCAGGCCAGCGAAGACATTGCGCGTACTCTCCGCGTCGGCCAGTTGGTGATCTTGGAAAGCACAACCTACCCCGGAACAACCCAGGAAGTGGTGTGTCCCCGCCTGGAAGCGACCGGATTGCGGGTTGGCGAAGATGTTTTTCTCGCCTTCTCACCGGAGCGGATCGATCCAGGGCAAACCAACAGCAAGGGCTGGATGGTCGAGAATACCCCGAAAGTCGTCGGCGGGGCGACAGAGCGCTGTACAATGCTTGCCAGTGCATTCTACAGCCAGATTACCAACCGGGTGGTGCCAGTGTCTTCGCCAAGCGCTGCTGAACTGACCAAGCTCTTCGAAAATGTGTTTCGCGCGGTCAATATCGCACTGGTGAACGAACTGGCGTTGTTGTGCGACCGCATGGGTTTGAATGTGTGGGAGGTGATCGACGCGGCCTCGACCAAGCCGTTCGGGTTTATGCGCTTTACTCCTGGCCCCGGTCTTGGCGGCCACTGCATCCCGATCGATCCATTCTACCTGACCTGGAAGGCGCGCGCGTTTGATCTTAGCACGCGATTCATCGAATTGGCCGGTGAGATCAACACGCAGATGCCGCGTCATGTTCACGACCTGGTTGTGCGTGCCCTGAATCAGCAGCGCAAAGCGCTCAACGGCGCGCATGTGGTATTGCTGGGCGTCGCCTATAAACCTGATGTTGACGACTACCGCGAGTCGCCGGCCTTCAAAGTAATGGATCTGCTGAGCGCGGATGGCGCGCAGGTGACTGCTTGCGATCCGCATGTGGCTCAATTCGAAATCCACGACGGGCGCAAAATGCAGACCACGCCGCTCAACGACGATCTGCTCGATAGCGCTGACTGCGTGGTGATCATCACCGACCATAGCGCCTTCGACTATGAGCGAATTATAGCGCGAGCGGCTGCGGTCGTTGACACGCGCAACGCGACACGCCATGTAACAACGGGCCGTGAAAAGATAGTATTATTGTGATTATGACCGAGCGCCCCGAATCGAGAGCTGAAAACGAATCATCAGTGACCGGCGTTGCGGCGCGGCGTTCCAGGAAGCTCGATCTTCTGCGACTGCACGTGCGCCCGCTCTGGTTCTCGACGCTTTTGTTCGGCGTGGTGCTGCTGCCGCGCCTCTACAGGCTCGCCGACCAGAGTCTCTGGTTGGACGAGGGGAGCACCTGGCAGACCATCCAGCAGAGCTGGTTAACCCTGCTAGCCGACTTGTTCAGCCCGGTGTCGGCGTACCCGCTGTATCATCTGTTCTTGAAGCTGTGGGTCACCCTAGCCGGCAATAGTGAATGGGCCCTGCGCCTGCCTTCGGCGCTGGCCGGCGCGGGGGCGGTGGTTGTGCTCTACTTTGCCGCCTTAGAGTTACAGGCGTCGAGGAGTGATCAGACGGCAAGGCAGCAAGGCGGCAAGGCGGCTCCCGCTTCAACGCAGCCGCTCTTTGTTGTCATGCCCTTTCCTCTCATTGCTTCTTTGCTGCTTCTCACGTCACCGTTTGCCATCTGGTATGCGCAGGAGGCCAAGGTCTACAGTTTGCTGCTCTTGTTTGCGACGTTGCTGCTCTGGAGCTTCCTGCGCGCGCTTCGCCTCAGTACGTGGCGGGCCTGGCTGATTTGCGCGCTCATCGCCCTGATCAGCGTCAGCATTCATCGTCTGGCGGTGCTCCTGGTGATCGCAGCGGGGTGGGCTTGGCTGCTCACCAAGGGCCGCAGCTATCTTGGGGCACGAAGCGACAGGCGTCGAGCAGCGGGCGCAAGCGTGTTGCCGCTTCAATCTTTAGCGTTTGGTGTGCTCTTTGCCCTGAGCGGCGGAATTGTCTGGGCGATGGCCCGCGGCCTGGGCAGCGACCGCGCCGCCACCGGGGCCTATATCGCTGCGGACCCGGTTCTCGGCCTGTGGCTGACGTTTGTGCGCTTCAGCGTAAACCGCGGACCGGGCGACGCCCCCTGGTGGGGATTGTTGTTGTGGGGTCTCCTGTTCGGGTGGGGCTTGGTGATGCTGTTGCGCCGTTTCCCGCGAAGGAACGCCGCCAGCCGTTCGGCGCTGGTCTTGTTCTGCTTCTTGTTTGTACCTTTAGCTCTATTTCTCATCCAGCTCACGTTCACTCGGCTCTATGAGGCGCGTTACGTGTTGCTGATCTACCCGGCCTGGCTGTTGCTGCTGGCCTATCCGTTGATCGAGGTCAGGGATTGGAGCTTCAGGCCGGGGTCTCGATTCAATGGGAATCGTGTCGTTCGCGCTGTGCCGTTTATGTTGCTGCTTGGCGCTGCCATCGCGACGAGTGCTGCGATGTTGGTCCAACCGAAGCTGGGGCTGTTCTCCGGCGATCCGGTGAAAGAGCAGTATCGCGAGGTGATGCGTGAGTTGGCGCGGCGGGTGCATCCCGACGATCTGGTCGTGCTGCACCCTGCTTATTTGCGCCCGCTCTACGACTACTACATGCCCCGCCTGACGGCTGATCCGCCGCCGGCGCCGGTGGGGTTTGGCAACTTCAAGCAGGGTCAGGAGCATTTTGGCAAGCAAGAGTGGGATATGCAGCGTCGTGAAGCGTTCCAGGGCCGCTTGCGCAGCTTTCTGCTGATTGCGCCCGATCACGCTAAAACGGTCGATCAACCACAAGATGGCGACGAATATGGTTTGGTCGGTCTCTACTTCCAATACAGCCAGGAGCAGCGGACCTGGCCCTGCGGGATCTGGCGTTTCAATGGTGTACATCTGTTGTGTCAGGAGGCGCCGGAAGCCTATTACACGGGCGATGTACCGCAGCCGGCAATGAACACCCAGGCGGTTTTTGCTGAGAATCTGCAACTCCTGGGATATACCCTCAAATCGACTGGCCTGGAAGGTCCAGGGGTTTATCGGGCGGGCGGCACGCTGCCGATTACGCTGTTCTGGGATGTGGCCCGTCCGCCCGAAGCTGATTACAGCGTATTCCTTCACCTCTGCCAGGATTGCAGTGTGCCGCCCGCCGCCAGTGATGATGGGCCGCCTCTGAGCGGTTATCTGCCAACGAGCACCTGGCTGCCGGGCAAGCCCGCCCGCGATGATCGCAGCATTCCCCTGCCGCGCGATCTGCCGCCGGGGCGCTACACCTTGCTGCTTGGTCTCTACCTCTACCGCCCCGGTGATGTCTCACCCAACCCACGGCTGCCGGTGATTGGCGATAATGTTATCGCCGGTGACCGGGCGGCCTTGGGCGAGGTCATTATTGTCGCTGCAAACTGAATCTAAAAGATCAGCTACAATAGAGTGATCCTGCGGTATGTTTCAAACCAGCTTTCCAGTTTGGCAAGATGCAATGAAGCAACGTCGTA
>JAKSDJ010000890.1 GCA_022360155.1 Chloroflexales bacterium
GACAGCACCCATGTTCGGAATGAGGTTTGCCACTTCCTGATGCAGCTTGTCCCCCCCTCCCACGATCGGGGAAAGGACCGGGGGTGAGGGCCTTTGACGGGCAGCGCCACTCAGATCTGCGAGATACCATACATCGGGGCGGCGCAACCCTACGCCTGTGGCACTTTCAACCACAGCCCGTGGCGTTGCGATGCCCGCGCGGGGCGCGCGGCCCCGCACCTGCGTGCGAGGCCAGCCCCGCCACCCCGCACGGGGCGCGCCGCCCCCGTGCGCCCCCGCATGTTGGGCCAGGATCATTTCGTGCGCACCGGGGCGCATGCCGTCCGGCGCAGCACACGCACGGTGATAAGCAATGGCCGTTTATCTTTCCGCATCGTGTCGTCGCATCCGCGCTTCGTCGCCTCATCTCAAAACGACCACCGCACCCGCGGAGGGGTCTGGGGAACCGTCAGGGTTCCCCAGCGGGGAGATCGAGGAGTAGAGCCCACTCGGCTGCGACATACCATACATCGGAGAGGCGCAACCCGCGGAGGCGCACAAACGCAAGCACCCTCAGGATGCCCCGCGCTGGAGAGCGTGAGGGACGGAGCCCGCTTGGATCTGCGCTCACCGTACACACGAACGGGCCATTGATGTGGCCTCGCGCCAGCCCCCAACCGACACATTCGCCCCAATGTTCTGTCCGCACCAAAAAGGACAACAGGGTGGGTTGCTTGCATTGCAACCCGCCCTGTTGATCGTAGAACGAAGTGTCGCTTACGGGCGAGGAATACTCGGTCGGGGGGTCTCCACGATGTTCGGGCGCGCGGTTGGGCGCGGCGGCAACTCCGGCGGTCGTGCGGTTTCCGCCAATCCCGGGCGCGCGGTTGGCAGCGCAGGTAGTGTGGCTTCTGGCACATTCGTCGGCATCACCGTGGCCCGGGCGGTCTCCACTAACCCCGGTCGATCGGGCGGGCGGATCGTTTGCACCGCCCCCGGCACATCGGTCGGCAGCATTGTAGCCCGGGCGGTCTCCACTAACCCCGGTCGATCGGTTGGCCAGGGAGTTTGTGCGACTTCTGGCCAATTGGTCGGCATTGCCGTCTGAAATTCTTCAGGCAAAGCGGTCGGTACCGGCCAATTAGATGGCCAAGGCCACGCAGAGGGTTCGGGTTGCGGCGTTGGTTGCACCTCCAGGGTTGGCGTGGCCGCCAGCGGTGGCGGTGACGGTGGCGGTGGTGGCTCGGTTGGCGCAGGTGCGACAGTGACAGGTCTAGCAGTAGCCGTCGGCGGCACAGCGGTAGCCGTCGGCGAAGGGGGAACAACGACAATAGTAGGCGTTCGCGATGGCATAGCCGTCGGTGTTTGCGGCAGTCGTGTCGCCGTGCTCCGTGCCGTAGCAAACGCCGTGCGTGTCGGCGTCACTGGCGATGCGGTCACCGACGGCGTCGGCGTCGGCGTCGCACTGGCAATCGATGGAGCAAGCGGTGATTGTTGTGAAATAAACCGCTCGATAGTTGTTACAACCCGATCATTCGCAGTCTGCGCACCCTCCAACGCCGCACGTATGCCAGGATCTGCGTTAACCGCAAGTTGCCGCTTCAAAATCGCGAGTTGCATATGCTGGTTCTTCGCAATTTCTACTAGTTGCGGCGATATCACCAATCGATTGGCAGGCGTCACTCTTTCTGCGCTGTTGAGCAGGGCTTGGGCCGAAGTCACATGCGCCGTATAGGCATCGAAGGTTTGGGCCAACACCATCGGGTGCTCAATGGCGATCAAGCGCGTTGCCTCTTCAAGCCGCCGATCCGCGAAGTCTAGATAGAGCGAGATGTCGTCCTCGCTGCGCAGCGCCGCCGCCAGTTCGACCGACTCGGTCATGCGTTTAACCGGATAGAGAAACTGATCAGGGAGTGCATTGCGCGCGGTGTACACCGTACCGCCGCCGACCAATAAGATCATGAACAGCACCAGTAAGAAGGTGCTGCCCAGCATCTGGTTGAGCGCCGAGAGCGCCCGATGTTGAATGACTCGGCATGCGCCTTTACTCTTATCGAGGATCCGGGCGACCTCGGCGTGATCGAGACCTTTGACAAAGCGCAGAAAAATAACCTGGCGCTGTTCAGGGGGAAGCCGCGACACTGCTGTCGCCAGGGCCGCCGACTCTTCGGCTTCGATCACTCGTTCGAGCGCCGTCGCCTGCTTACTCTCCACATTATCGTGCTGGCCCAGCGACGCCGATTGGACCGGCTTCTGGGCGCGGTGATGATCGATCACCAGGTTACGGGCAATTTGATAGAGCCAACTTGCAAAGCGCTTACCTCGCTGCTGATAGGCGGGCAGCGCCTCCCAGGCTTTGAGGAAAACTTGCTCGGTCAGATCTTCGGCGTCGGTTGCGTTGCGCACCCGTGTGAGGATATAGCGATAGATCGCCTCACGATACAAGCGGTACAGCTCACCAAAGGCCTCCGCGTCACCGGCAACGGCACGCGCAACCAGGATATCTTCGTTGAAGCGGGTCTCAAGCATGCAACCGCAAGCCTCCTCCGTGAGCAGGGCTTGGCGCCCGTCGCAATTACGCGGCGAGCGCCACAGCTACCCCTTAGGGTTGAATGTTGTTGGACTGGTTACCGGGTAATGACCGGCACATAGATCGTGGTCGCTGCGTTGTTTGGCACTTCCAGCACGCCCAATGGATCGAAGCCAAGCCAGCTCATCAATGGCTCGGCGGTGAAATTGATCGGCTTCGCCGTTAGTTGGCTGGCGTTCGCCGTCGACTCCGCACTTTGGGTCATGCTGAATGTGTATGACGATTTTTCAATGCCATAAACCAAGAACAGGTAAATACCAGCCTTGCTGGTTGTGAAGCTCACCGTATCGGTCGCAACGCCCTCATTCGTGCTCGCCTCATCCGGCAAGCCCAGGTTGCCAGGGAACCAGACATACAGATCGGCATCGCCGCTAGTGGTTTCGAGGGTGGCACTCACCGTCACACCCGCCTTGAGCTGCACCATGAAGGGCGCAAACCCTCTCGCGCCAACTTCTCCTGACCCAGTCAGGCTGACAAAGGCGACTGCATTGCGGTTGAGCAATGAGACGTTACCGGATGCGTCGACAACCCATACCGCAATAAAGTGCGTTCCCGGCTGCTCGCCCAAAGTCCATGCCACCGTTTCCTGGTAAGTCATGTTCTCCTGGCTATTGACGAGTTCCCAACTAGGCCGATCGGCGTTAATTTGCCATTCCTGGATATGCATCTTATCCAAGCTATCGTTATCAACAGCCCGAATATTTAGCGTCACCTGGCGATTATTGGTCATACTCTCGCCGCCATTGACCGTGACGGACTCGACGATAGGCCGCACCTTATCATTGCCAGGCGCCTGAGGCAGCAGCAAAACGAGGAAGCTGCGCTCTAGCGAAACGCCGTCGCTCACAATCGTTGCTGTGCTTTTCACTGGCGTTGGCTTGGTAACCTCGCTAGCCGGGGTTGCCTTGTAACTGAGATTCTTCTGTGATGTAGCCTCAACTTCGACGTTGGCCCACGAGATCGTGCGGGTTGCTTCATCATAGACGCCGCCATCTGAGATCGAGCCAGCAACGAGGGCCAGCTCTGTCGGCAGCGGGTTGGTGACGCTGGCGACGGCTTTGCTTCCGCCAGTATTATTCAACTTGATGGTGTAGTTCACTTCCTGACCGGGGCCGATATATGGCGGCGAAGCGGTCATGGACGACATTTCCAAGTTGGACTTGGGATCGGGCGCCGGACCAATATCCGACTGCACCACTAAGACCGATGCGCTGCGCGTAAACGACTGACCATTCACCGTAATGGTGACGGTGTTGGTGGACGGCGACGGCGCGTTGACGTACACAACAACCTTGACCTCGAACGAGAGCTCTACCGAGCCGCCCGCCGGTACGGTTACGTTGTTCCAAGAGACGGTCTTCGTGGCCTCATCATAGCTGCCGCCCGCTGACACCGAGCCCGCCACATAGGCAAGTCGCTGGTCAGTCAGCGGATCGGAAACATTCGCGGTGATGTTGTTCGCCCCGCTGTTGCTAAGTTTGATCGTATAGGTCAGCTTCTGGCCATAGGCAATGGCGGACTTCGAGGCGCTTTTCTCGGCCTTCAAGTCCGACGGCGCCGGCCTATTCTCGGGGCTCAAGGTCAGGTTTGCGCTGACGATCTTCACATCGCCAACCTGACCAAACATCGAGATTGCCGCACCAATAGTGACGCCCTTTTCGGATGTTACAGGCTTCTTCGGCGTCATCTTAAACGAAAGCTTGACCGACCGAGTGGCTTTGACGGTAATATTGTCCCAAACGATCTTGTTTTCCTTTGCCGTCCCGCCATGGCTGGCCGAATTGGGGACATAGGCCAATTCTTCCGTGCCATTTTCGCCCGCAACCACACTAGCTGTCGCATCGGTCGAGCCGGTATTGCGGAGCTGAATGGTGATTGTCGCCTGTTGGTCCGTGCTAATGATCGAGGGCGAAACGGTCGCATACGAAGTGCTCATATTGGCAGTGGACACCGAATCCCTGGCCAACAAGCTGTTAGGGTTGAATCCGGCCAATCCCAAGATCACTGCCAGCGTTAACCAGAAAAGATTCGTCTTTCGTGCAAAGAATTGACCACGTGTATTCGACGAAGTAAACATAGTTCCCTCCTGTACCTCCTTGGCAGCCCAGCAGCAGCAACTCACACCAGGCCGCAATATATCTCGTTCGTCCAATCCTACTTCAGGCATGTGCGTTAATAGAACGTGTAAATGGCGCGGGTGTTACAGGCAATTTGCTTGTAATCCAGCCGGTTAACGTTGGAACTTTGGCGCATTATTGGCTACCTTCGGGCCGCAGCGCCTCTGCGTCTCCTCGCTTCATCGCCTTTAGGAGCGGACAGCACCCATGTTCGGAAAGGGGTTTGCCGCTTCCTGCTGCGGCGTATTCCCCCTCTCCCACACCCCTCTCAGGTGTAGGTTTTTTAGCGATGGTCTCTTGTGAGTTGTACAGAGCTGTTTGGACCTGAAGTGCCTTAGTTCACAGTAGCTCTATACGGTTCAGTATGGCTCGTTTTCAAAAACCCTACCCTTGAGAGCTCTCCCATACCCCTCTCAGGTGTAGGTTTTTTACTTTCCGTCGGACGAATGCTGCATCAGGACGCGGCAAATGAAGACTTGTACGCCAGAGATGTTTTCCGCATCAGAATGCGCTTTGTCAAAAAAGTCTACACTTGAGAGCTCCCACACTCCAGCGTGCGAGGGGATCAAGGGGGCGGGAGAGGGGACTATGGGGTGAGGGAATACAGTGCATCCCAACGCCTCAAACACTGAATTCGCCCACATGTTCTTTCCGCCCCTAAACTTCATCACCTCAGTGTCTCACCAATAATACACCTTTGACTCACGATAGAATTCGAGGGTCCGCGCCAGCCCTTCGCGCAGGGTCACCTGCGGACGCCAGCCCAGCCGCCCCTGAATCAGCCGGTAATCTGCGTAGTAGTCGCCAATATCAATCGCCTTGCGATCCGATGGGAACGGCACTATCTCGTAATAACCGTCACCGTTGATCTCCACCAGGAGTGCAGCCAGGTCGCGCAGGTTGGTCGTTTCGTCGCTCCCCAAATTGAAGATCTGTCCGTCGGCGCTTGTATCTGCGCCGGTAAGCAATAACGCCTCGGCCACGTCGTCAACATAGTTGAAATCGCGAATCTGCGTTCCGTCGCCGAACACCTGGATCGGCTCGCCATCGATCAAGCGTTTGATCCAGATACCGAGAAATGTCTGGCGCGCATCCTTCACCCGCATCCGCGGGCCGTACGTGTTGGTCAAGCGCAAGGCGCAGGCCCGAATCCCATGCACATTGTTATAGAGAATGTGGTACCACTCGCCCGCCATCTTGTTGATCCCGTTGACGTCGGTTGGGTGAAGCAGATGGCGCTCGTCGACCGGCAAGTAGTCAGGCTTCCCATAGATCTGGCGGGTCGAGGCGTAGACGAGTTTCAGGGTTGGGTTGTGCTTGCGACAGGCTTCCAGGATCGAGAGCTGCGCCCGGCAGTTGATATCCAAATCGGTATACGGGTTGTTCATCGAGTCGAGATGTGATGTTTGCCCAGCCAGATTAAACAAGTAGTCCTGCCCCTGAACTAGGTAGTTCATCGAGTATTCATCGCGTACATCGGCAATATTGACCTGCACTTTGTCCTTGATCGACTCGACGTTTTTCAAGTTGCCGCCATAGATCGGGATCAGCGAGTCGACCAGCGTGACCTGCGCGCCCAAATCGACCAGGCGGTGCGCCAGATTCGATCCAATGAAGCCCAAACCGCCGGTTATCATGACTGTAGCCCCGCAATAGGCGTCAGCATAGCGGTTCATAACTGCACCTTCCCTCGCACAGACGGCGCACATGCCCTACCTTCTTGGTCAATAAGCCGTCTGGGTTTCTCAAATCTGTTGCTGTTGGCTAGACTCATTTTACCTTATGTCAATATATTGCGTCAATTCGCGCGCCAACACCTGTAGCAAGAGCGGACGAGCCGTGTTCAAAAAGAAGTGATCGCCGGGCAGCATGCGCAGCGAAAAAGCTGAACTGGTCTGCTCGCGCCATGCTTCGATTTCCTCGCGGCCCACATCGCTGTCTTGCAAGCCGCCGAATGCAGCAATTGGGCATTCCAGCGAGCGGTCGTCGGTATAGGTATAAGTTTCACAGACTGCAAAATCCGCGCGGAGTATCGGCAGAATCAACTGCAACAACTCCGGGTGTTCCAACACCTCACGCGGCGTCCCATTCAGCCGGCGCAACTCCGCAATTAGCTCTGGCTCGGGAAGAGCGTGGGCCGGCGGATGCCGATCAGGCAGTTGCGCAGCGCGATGCCCAGAGACGCCGAGTAACACCGGCAGCAGACCATATTCGCGGCGCAGCAAACGGGCCAGATCAAAACCGATCAGCGCGCCCATACTGTGACCGAAGAGCGCGAAGGGCCGATCACAATATGGCTGCAACACCGGAGCGATAGCCGCAACCAGCGCCTCCAGCCGGGTGAAAGGCGGTTCAGCCAGACGACTTTCCCGCCCCGGCAACTGGACCGCGCACACCTCGATCGCCGGCGGCAGCATCTTGACCCAGTGGGTAAAGATCGACGCCCCCGCGCCAGAATAGGGAAAGCAGAACAAGCGCAAACGCGCCTGTGGATTCGGGTTGAGACGCACCAGCCAGGAATTCTATTTCAGTGTTGAGACACCCATGCTACGCGTTCCACATCATACATAAGCAGCAACAAAACCAGATCCGCTTCTTCGCTGCAGATCAGACAGCGACCTCTATATGCGCCGCATGCTGAGCGTTGGTCTGGTGCTGCTGCAAGACTTCCACCGCCCGCACCACACCGTCTTCCGCCTGGATCTGCCGCCCCAAGTCAGCCGCGCGACGCCGCATGGCCTGGTCGCCGATCATCGTACGCACCGCCGCCGCCACTGGCTCGACCGACACCTGGGCAGCGGGGATCGGCGCGGGACCAACCCCCAAGGCGGCAATCTGTTGCCCCCAGAAAAACTGGTCGCCAAAAAAGGGAATCGCCAGGGTCGGCACGCCAGCGCGAAGCGCCAGACCCACAGTACCCGGCCCGCCATGGGTGATCACCGCCGCAACGCGGGGGAAGAGCCAGTCAAAATGGGTCGGGCCGATCCGATAGGTCTCCGGCGGGAGATCGACATCCGCCAGATCGACACGCCCTGGCATCACAATCACGCGCTGCCCGGTTTGAGCCAAAGCTTCCAGCACCGCTTTCGTCACCCGAACGGGGTTGCTATTCGCCACACTGCCCAGACCAAGATAGACCGGCGGCGGACCAGCCTCCAGGAAGGCGACCAAGTCAGCCGGCGGTTGCCAATCGGCAGGTCGATCCAGAAACCAGAATCCGGTCACATGGATCCAGTCGTCCCAATCGAATGGTTTGGGCACAACCGCCGGGCTATAACCATAGAGCACCGGCATCTGCTCGCGCTGCATCCGCCCATATGGCCCCCAGAACGGCAGCGGCGGCAGCCCCAGCGTTTTCTGGCGCAACCGGTTGAGCATGGTGCGGTTCTTCTGCCAGAAGAATTGCTGGTCGAGGAAGTGGGTCAACCGATTATACGCACCGCCCAATTGCGGCTTATTCCGCGCATAGATCGTCGGAAACACGCGCGTCGGCGTCAGCGGGCTGTGATTCGCCGCGTAACACGGCACGCGCAGCTTCTCAGCCACATAGTAGCCAATAAAACAGAGCTGCGAGTAAATAACCGCCTCAGCATCCTGGCTCGCCGCGAGACCGCCCGTGATCCACTGTTCGAGCGCCTGTTCAAAACGTTGCCGAAAGGTCAGCGTTGTAGCAGAAACAGGTGCGGCATCTGGAGTAGCCTGCCCCACACCGGCATTGAGGCCGGTAAACGGGTTGCCCGGCATAACCGCAAAGTCTAAACCATGATCGCGGACGAACGGCTCGAACTCGACATGGGTCGCCAGGCGCACCTGGTGTCCCGCCGCCTGGATCCCCAAGCCCAGCGCCACATAGGGCTGCACATCGCCCCGCGATCCGACAGTCAAAATTGTGACTCGCATCTTCACTACCCTTCTGTCTTGCTACACGCCAACCTTGCGTTGCGCCGGCACAACGCCTTCATCCTGTGATTGAGCGGTAAACAGATGTTTGTCAAGAACGTGCTGATAATACCATGGATCAAAATGCGCAAAGAGCGCGGGATCAAGCCAAGCGCGCAGTTTGGCGATGCAAACCTGGTACGCATCGCCACGATCGACAAAGTTGCGGAGGACAAAGACCCCCAGGCGCTCTTCCAGATAATCGACAATCGTTTCGACGCGCACGGCATAACCCGAAGCAATGTTGAAGGTTTCGCGTTCGAAGTCGGTATACAGCAGCGCATCGGTTAAGGCGACCACATCGTCGATATCGATCAGATCG
Source organism: Chloroflexales bacterium (assembly GCA_022360155.1). Classification (GTDB taxonomy): domain Bacteria; phylum Chloroflexota; class Chloroflexia; order Chloroflexales; family Chloroflexaceae; genus JAKSDJ01. The sequence continues at coordinate 8,948 of JAKSDJ010000890.1, forward strand.
CGGTGCGCGCCGCTCCAGACTTCGACAAAACCGCGCCGCACCTGTTCATAGAGCGCTGGCAGCAACTGATGCGGCTGTTGACGCGGCCCAACCGGGTTCGACAGGCGGAGAATGAGATGGCGCACCCCGGAAGCGCGAATAACCGACTCCATGGCCAGTTTATGCCGCCCATACGCTGAACGGGGAAAGACCGGCCCATCCTCGCGCACCTCGTGCTCGTAGTTGCCGTAGACCATGCCCGCCGACGAAAAATAGACGAGGCGCAAGTCATGTTTCAGGCAATGACGGATCGCGCTATAGAGCAGTTCGGTGTCGCGCCGGAACTCACGCGCATCCTCACAGAATGAATTGGAAACACCAGCCCCAAACAGCAACACATCGGGGTGTTGCGCTTGCAGGAAGGCGAAGTTCGTACTGATAAAACCGTTTCCGATGATATACATAACATCCTCAATTGGGCGATCCGCTTGGCGAATTAGCGGCGGCGGTTGCAGCCGGCTCGTAGGCCAGGAAAGCGCGAATACCGCGATTCAGGGTGATCAGCAGGGCGAGCGACAACAACACCGCACTGCAGACCAGATAGATCAACGGGATATTCCGCCCAGTCATGTCAGCAATGATGCCGGACAGCCCCATTGCTAGGGGCGTAATGCTCCCCGAGATGGTCGTGAGGACGCCAAAGACCCGCCCACGGATCTCACTCGGCGTCGTCATCTGGATCAGCGCAGTGATATTGACGGTCAGGAAACCGCCGGTCGCCCCGGCCAGTATAGCCATAGCAAGCGCCTGCCACGGATGCTGGGCCAACACCAGTAGACCATACAGCGCTGCATCGAAAAACAGCACTAGCAGCATCATCCTAGCGCGCAACCTGCCAGAAGGAGGCATTACGCTGACGGCGAGAAAGCCCAAGAGCGACCCAACGCCGAAAGCCGCCAGGATAAACCCGTACCAATCGCTTGTAGCCCCAAGATAATCTTCCACATAAAACGGGAAGAGCAGCAAAATGGGCGCGGTGAAGAAATTCCCCATCGCCGAGATCAGCACTAGCCATTTCAGGCCTGCGTTGCGCCAAATGTAGCGCTGCCCCTCGACCAAGTCGCGCCGAAACTCGGCGAAGCGATCCTGCCAGCGGCTACTGCGCTCAGGCATCCGCTGCGGAATGGTGATCAGCGCCTCGCTCACCGCCGAGAAGAGAAAGGTTAGTCCATCGATCAGAAACATCAGCGGTGCGCCCAGCACCCGGAAGAGTACGCCGCCAAGCCCTTGACCAAAGAAGCGCGATACTTGCATAGACAACTGACCCATCGCGTTTGCGGCGGCGATTCGCCCCGGTGGCACCATATCGGGGATGGCGGCGCCAATCGCCGGGCCAAAGAACGATCGAAGCAACGCCATAACGACCGCGACCACAAAGACCCCAACTATCAAGACCTGCGTCGAGTCGGGGGTGAAGAAGAAGAGCGCCGCCAGGGACAGCATCACAATCCCACTGAGCAGATCACAGACGACGATGATCTTCTTGCGCGAGTAGCGGTCGGCGAACGCCCCGCCGATCGGTGTCAAGATAAGGGCAGGAATGCTCGAAACCATCAGGATCAAACCCATCAGAGTCGCCGCGCCGGTCACCTGCTTCAGCCAGAGCACCAGGGCAATCTCAAAGACTTGATTCCCCAGGCGACTGACAAACTGGCCCTGCCAGAGCAGCAGGAAATTCCGATTCCACAACCTCTGCGGCGTCATCACAGCGCCTTCGGCCGATGGCGTCGCCGATTGGGCCGAATCTGTTAACATGGCGCTTTCCTTAATATATGCTACGCCATGCAATGCAAGCGTCTGCCGCTAGCGGCTCGCTACACACTGCACGCTGTATGCTTCTAAGAGTTCATATGGCAGCCCGGCAACATCGACGCGAGCCGCACCGCCGCCTCACAGCGCATACCCCCAGGCTTCAAAGCTAGACCGCCACGACTGTGCGATCCGGCTGCGCAACTGCGGGGACAACGGCTGATGCTCGTTCTTCTGATAGCCGTTTCGCGACTCAACATACTGCTGGAGCTTCGGACGCACCTCGTCGAATCCGGCGAGTCCAAGTTTGTCGTAGACCTGACCGACCTGACCAATAACATCACGTTCGAGATCTTCGAAGCGCAGCTCGCAAAACTGCTTTGCCGGAATCAGCCCACGCTCAGCGAAAAAAGCCGCGTACATATCCACATAGCGCCGGATAATTCCTTCGTCGATCTGCGCCAGATCTGGGCGCTGCAGGTACGAAAACGGCACAGCCCGCGCATAGAGTTGCTGCGTCGAACGAAACACCGTGTACGGATCGCGGTGAATGTGAATAAACCGCGCCTTCGGAAACAGCTCCAACAACACACGAATCCGCCCGGTATGCGTCGGCGATTTCAGCACAAGCGGGCGATTGTAGCGCCAGGTCAGCTTTTTGAGAAACCACACCATCGCGTCTTGCCACGCTTTGACCTCGTGTTGCGGAACATCGCGAAAGGTGTAGTAGCGGTCGTAGAAGCGCTCGCGCCGCGGAAATGTCCAGCCAAGCATTGGCGAACGCAGACTCGCCACCGCGATCGCCGCCTCGTCCTCGCCAGGGCTGCGATAGGTGACTTGCATATTGTCCATCGGCCGCGCCTGCGCCTCCGCCTGGGTCATCTCGCGCGCAACAAGGTCTTCACGCGAGAGGAAAGTGTGCGGGTTCGACACTTCGAACAGGTTCGGGTAGGCAAACTGCTCATCCATCACGAGCAACTCGTGGAGCAGGGTCGTACCGCTCCGCCAGTGCCCCAGGACGAACACCGGCGGATGGATCTGGGCTTGCTCGACAGCCGCCCCAAACTGCGCGTCTTCTCTGCGCTTGGCCCGCGCATTGCTCAGGCTGATCATCGTAACCGCAACTCCCCGTTTCCAATACCCGCGATCAATAGCGAACCGATTCTCCCTTAGGAGCCTTAACCAGTCGCGTGCAACAATGCCTCGTAGATTATCCATGGAGTAGATCTTTATCTTTGACTAGAATGGCGTGACATCCATGAGATTACGATATTATTTGATCAGACCGCCTTCAACCGAACGGCTATAGGCGATAAGCTGGCGTAACTCCTTGAGATAGTTCCTTGCCAAACGCTCGACGGTAGACTTCTTGTATAGTTTGGCGCTATAGCTCCACTGAATATTGAGCTTTCCTCCGGCGACGACGCCAACGATGTAGAGTAGAGCGCTGCGCCGACCATGCGGGTATTGCTCCGGCCCGACCGACTCACCGGCGACGCGGAACGGGACGACGGCCGCAGTCCCATTCCCTCCGGCTTCGGTTTCGGGCGATGTTGCCGGCGGCGCCCCCACCGGCTGATCGAACTGACCCAGATAGTTGAAATTGACCTCGGGTTGGGGCATCTGGCTTAGGGCGCTACGGATCGTTTCGTCGCGACAGGCATAGCGTAGCAAGCCATAGCCAATTCCCCGCTGGGGCAAGCGCCGCAGTTGCGCCTGCACCTCCCGCAGCGCCGCGACTGGATCATCCGTTGCGGTGAGATCCAGCAGCACCGGGTAGATGCTGGTGAACCACCCGACCGTGCGCGAAACATCGACACCCTCCAGAACGTCCTCGCGCCCGTGGCTATCCAATTCGATCAGGAGCCGTTGCTCGCCGGTCCAACGCGCGAAGGTCTGCACGAGGGCGGTTAGCAACACATCGTTGATCTGCGAGCCATAGGCCGCCGGAACTTCGCGCAGCAACGCCTGGGTCTCTTGCACATTCAAACCGGCGACCAACCGCATGGCATCGCCATAGCTGTTAGCGCCGCCCGGAAAGTCGACCGGCAGCGCCGGCGCCGCTTGGCGCGACAGAGCCAACCAGTAGTCGAGTTCTTGGCGCACCGATGCGGTTTGCGCGTAGGCTTCCATCTGCGCGGCCCAGGCCTGGAATGGCGTCGTTTTGGGCGGCAGCGCCGGCGCCTCATCCTGATCCAACTGGCGATAGACGGTCAGCAGGTCGCCGACAAAGATCCGCAACGAGACGCCATCCACCACCAGGTGGTGAAAGACGATCATCACCCGCCCGTTGTGTCGCGGCCCCAGATCGAAGTACGCGACCCGGAACAAGGGGCCTGCCGCCAGATCAAGGCTCTGCTGCAGTGCCGCCGCCTCAGCGGTGATCGCCTGGGCTAGCTTGCGTTTCGACGTCTTGCTCAGATCGATCTGGCGGAACGGCGACGGAACCGGATCGAGCGCGGTGGTTTGTTGCCAGCCGGCCTCTGTATCGGTGAAGCGCAGCCGCAGTGCATCGTGATAGCTTTGCAGATAGTGCGTCGCTCGCCCCAAAAGCTGCTGGTTGAGTCCCGGCGGCACTTCGAGTAAGATCGAGGTATTCCAGTGCTGCGGCTGCTCGGGATGCTGGTCAAAAAACCAGCGCTGGATCGGCGTGAGCGGTATCGGTCCGGCAGCAAGCTCGGTCAGCACCGGCTGGGCTTCGTTCCGCGCGGCGGCAGCGACCAGCTCGGCGATGGTCGGGTGCTGAAAGAACTGGCGCGGCGAGAGCCGGATGCCCGCCTGGTTGGCGTGAGCAATGACCTGGATGCTCAGGATCGAGTCGCCGCCCGTCGCAAAGAAGTTGTCGAACACCCCAATCTTTTCCACACCGAGGATGCGCGACCAGATCTCGGCCAGCGTCTTCTCCGCCGGGCTACGCGGCGCCACGTATGAATGTTCCACGTCCATGCGCTCGCTATCCGGCGCGGGGAGGGCCTTGCGGTCTAGCTTGCCATGGGCGGTCAGCGGCAACTGCGCTATGACCACATACGCCGCCGGCAGCATGTAGTCGGGCAGCTGCGGTTGCAGCCACTGCCGCAGCACCACGCTCGCCGCCGCCGCCGCCGCGCCAGCCGCGTCCCCCGGCTCCAGCACCACATAAGCCACCAAACGCGCCGCCCCCGGCGTGTCCTCCCGCAACACCA
>JAKSDJ010000433.1 GCA_022360155.1 Chloroflexales bacterium
CACTCATTGCAGGAACGTCCGACCAACTCGGCCAACAGCGCCGGGCTAAGCTTCACAAATGGCGCACCGTCGGCGTCATTATCAATCACAATAGCGCACAATGGCAACTGTACATCCGTTTGTTGTTTAATATACGATTGAAGGAGATGCTTAACAGTCCAGCGTCCTAACAGCCAATCTTTACGCCGTTTCTTGACCTGCAGTTTGGCTAGTTGACACTGTTCGTCATGACTAAGCATGTCGTTCGGCGCGACGCCCGCGTGCAGATCAGGTTGGGTTGTGCTGGACTGTACAAGCCAATGTATCATTGTTTGCGATTAAGAGCGGAGAGCGAGGAGCTTGGCGAATGACCGCCATCGTTATGCGCCAAGCTCCCTGCTCCGGCTATTGCTGATTACTCAAGCGTGACGCCATCCTGCAGTTGGACGGTGCGGTAGTTATTGAGTGTAACATACAAGTTGCCCGCTTCATCAACCACTTGAGCATCGAATGTCGCGCCGTCCTCTGCGGCGGTGACCAGAGCATAGAGCCGCTGACCACCGGCCGCCTTGGGCTGGCGATAGACCATCACCGAGCCGACGCTGAGCGGCAGCGCCATGCGGTGCTTAACCGCCATTTCCCAGATCCCCGCCGCCTGGAAGCAGAGTTCGATCAGGCGCGGCGCCATCAGCGACTCGACCCCGTCGGGTGCGGTGTTCGGCGGCAGGTTCGCCGCCATCAAGGCGATCGCCTGGTTGCCCGTGACGCCGACTCGATCGAGCACTTGATACGCTGGGCCGTGGAAGTAGTACTTCGGATAGATCAAGGCCGAGTCATAGGTCAGCGTCTCCGCTGCTGGCGGCGTGAACGCTACCTTTGGCGCTTCTTCCGCCGCTGCCGCAGCGACGTCGATGATGGCGCTGAAGTGGAGATCCACTCGTGACGGCAGTTCCGGTTTCGGCGGTTTGGTCAGCCCGCTCAGCGTGGCGTGGACCGCGATGCCGTCGCCGGAGGGCCGCGCCGTCGCATTCAGGTAGAGCGTGCGCGACTGGTTCCGATAGAACTTGAACGGACGGTCGGCGTCCCAATGGATCGCGGCGACCCGATGACCAGGAACCAGCAAGCTGGCCAGTTCGGCGAACGACTCGGTTGCCATCACCCCAGGCAGCACCGGGACATCGTCGATCTGGTGGTCATACAGGAACGGCTGCTCGTTCGGGTCAAAGGTGGTTTCAACCTCTAACCCGCCGTAGAGCTTCGCGGCCTTGACCGCGCCGATCATCAGCAGCTTGCGCTCGCGCGACTCCAGCCACGCGGCGACCTTATCGGTGTCCAATCCGCCGCTGGAGTCAAACTCCTCCATCATAATGCCCATCCGCTTGGCGACAAGGATTTCGCCGCGCGTGCCGCCGTAGATCAACTCTCGGCGCACTGTCGGAACACCTGCTTCGGGCGGCAGCATATCGATCCCGGCCATCTCCATGATCCGCGGGATCGAGCCGCGGGTCGCCATCCCGATACCGCCCCACGCGGTCCAGTCGATCACGATGGCGCGGGTGTCGGGTCGCCAGGTGCGCATACCGCTGCTCAGTTTGCAGAGCAGGTCGTTGGCCGCGCTGTAGTCGGTCTGCCCGCTGTTGCCGAAGCGCCCCGCCACCGAACTGAAGGAGACCGTCGCGCCGATTGGCATGCCCTTCGCTGCTTTCAGCAAGCTGAACATACCGTCGGACTTGATGTCGAAGACCAGGTCGAACTCCTTCGGCTCCTTGTCCGGCAACGTACGGCTGATCTCGATACCGCCAGCGTGCAGCAGCACGTCGAGCCGCCCGTAGCGCTGGCGAATATCGTCAACCACCGCAGTGACCGCTGGTCCATCCATCAGGTTGACACTGTAATAGTGGGCCGTCCCGCCGGTTGATTGGACCGACTCGATGGCGCGTAGCGCAGCCTCTTCACGCTCGATGGCGAGAATACGCTTGTCGACCATCACCGGAGTCGGGCGCTCGCCGGCAGCCTTCAGATCCTCGATCAACTTGCGCTTGAGCGCCTCTTTGTCGTTGCGGAACAGAGCGATGTTCTGATCATCCGGGTTGGGCGCCGGCGTCAGGTCGAGCAGGTAGAAAATCCCGTTGCTCGCTGCGGCCAGGTCAGCGACAATCGCGCTGGTAATGCCGCCCGCTGCACCAGTCACGACAAAGACGGTGTCTTTGTTCAAGGTCATCCCCGGCTGCCCATCTGCTGCTGGCTGTTCCTCAAGAGTGATAGTATAGCGCAGACCGTCGTGATAGCCAACTTCGACGATACCTGGATCGCGAAGCGTCTCAGCGATCAGCGCGTCGGCGGGTTCGGCGGTCTTGCGACTGGCCTCGAAGTCCACAGCTTTGACCAGCACGCTGGTCTGTTCCCGCTTGTAGGCTTTGGTAAAGCCGCTGACCGCACCGCCCAGCGGCGCTGTCGCACCCTCGGCGCCGTAGCCGTGCAAGCCGCCCATGCGCGTTGCCGCGACGAGGAACGCACCTGGTATGCTGATCGACTCGTACAGCGCCCGCATCGTCGAGTAGAGATTCTTCACCCGCTGGCGGTTGAGTTCGCGCCAGGTTTCCAGGTCCATCTCCTCCAGGTTCGGTTCGATATCGAGCGCCGGCAGCCAGTAGACGCCCTGGATCGGCCCTTCAGCCAGCCAGGCCTTGATCTGGCCTTCCAGTTTCTCGGTCTCAACCGCCTCTTCGAGCACCAACGTTCCTACGCCGCGCTTCTCCAAGCGGTTGAGCAGCGCCCGTCCGACTCCACCGCGATCCATCATCACCAGCACCCGGCTATTCTCGTTGAGTGTCACACCCGTCGATTTGCATATGTCGAGCGCCGGACGCAGGGCGGGAACCGGCACACGCCGTGGGATGCTGTCTGCATCCTCCAGCGTGCCGACTGTTGTCGGAGCAGGCTTCGCTGGGGCAGCCGCTGCACTGATAGTCGTCGTCGCTTGGCCTCCTATTGAAGCTCGCCCGTTGCTGGATGGAGTGGCAAGGTCAGGGCGCATTGTATGGACAAAGCCGATCACGCTGGCCAGGGTCGGGTAGTCGCGCAGCTTCAGGTCGTCCTGGCGCGGGATGTCGAAAGCTTCGCGCACCGCCATAAACGTCTCGGCCTGCTTGACCGTGTCGATGCCCAGGTCGGCCTCCAGGTCGAGGTCGAGGTCGAGCATTTCCGGCGGATAACCGGTCTTATCGGCCACGATTGCCAACACCGTCTCGGCCACCGG
>JAKSDJ010000863.1 GCA_022360155.1 Chloroflexales bacterium
CCGCCGCCGTACCCAAGCCCGACGGGGACACCCTACCCGCCGCCGTACCCAAGCCCGACGGGGACACCCTACCCGCCGCCGTACCCAAGCCCGACGAGCACCGTGATCGTACCGCCGACAGGCACGGTAATCATACCGCCGACAGGCACCGTGATCGTACCGCCGACGAGCACGGTCGTGCCAACGCCGACTATAATGCCGCCCGGCCCGGTCATTACTGAGTTGCGCGGTGTCACAGAAGGCCAGAAACTGCGTGGGCGGGTCGCGATAGAAGCGGTGGTCGAAGGTGACAATATCGAGCGCGTTGTGTTCATGCTCATCGGTCCAAAGATGAAACGACATACCGAACTGTACGCGCCGTACTATTTCCTGGGCGACCGTAACGGCAAACCGTTCGGTTGGAACACCCGAAACTATCCTAATGGCAACTATACACTTGTCGTGATTGCTACCGATCAAGATCGGCGCAGCGACTCCGCCACCGTCCATTTCAAGGTCGCAAATTCGGAAGAGGAAGAGGAGGAGGAGGAGGAAGACTAGGACTTCTCTATCATCCCGCATAAGTTAGGTTCGTAACGGACCGTAGCTTTTCCCAAGCTGTTCCTCTGTGTTACAGTGTAGCGGCAGTGTTGCAACACCGTAACACGGAGGAACAGAGCCATAACCTTCACACATACGATCTAAGCGCTTCAGGATAGGCATCCAGCACATGAAATCACCCCGTGCTGGTTTCTTTTTTGTTGTACACGCGCATACCCGCACTACAATAGCCATTCTCACTGCGAATGGAAGCTACAGCGGAAATTGCCCGAAGGTAGCGCCATGCTGCCTTTACAAATATTTTAGAATCGTTATAGATTCAAAAACCCCTCGCCCTACGAATCTCTATTTGAGATAAGGTTTCACGATGCGACGTGGAGCATTTTTGCTTGGCGGGCGAGGATTACGCTCCGGCCAAGCGGCAACATAGCCGCTGCATGCTAACAGATGCTTTTAGACAGCCTTATTGCAGAGGACAACGTTTGGATTTGTTGGACCAGATGCAAGAAAAGAGTCTTGATGATCATCGTCGCGCACTAAAAAGGGCTTTATCCGCCTTTCCATTGCCAGCTTCTAATACACCTAACCGACCTCACACAACTCGAAATGAACTATTGGCAGGGAGGCATCCTATGCTACAATATATACACAACCTTAAGTTTCATATTTCAACGGCCCGGGAGATACCGAGCGTGAATGAGGTGACGACCAATCCGTCAACACGATCGGATGATCAACATTTGATCGAGTTGCTGGCCCAGCAACCAGCCGTGGCTGCCGGCGTCCTGTATGACCGTTATGGCGCGCTGGTTTTTAGTGTCGCCCTTCGTATCGTTGGCGATCGTAGCGCCGCCGAAGAAGTCACGCAGGACGTGTTTGTCAGTTGTTGGCGTAATGCTGCCCGTTACAACGCACGCCAAGGCAGCGTCGTCACATGGCTGCTCGCCATCACCCATAACCGTGCTATCGACGAGCTACGCAGCCGGCGGCATAAAAACCGCCGTCATGAACTGACCCTCGACCAAGCGCCTCAGCACGCTTTGACCAATGAGCACGACATTGATCTTATGCTGGCTCAGTCGCAGATCCGCGAGGCCCTGGCCGATTTGCCGGCAAACCAGCGTGAAGTTATCGAGTTGCTCTATTTTGGCGGCTTATCCCGCCCCGAAATTGCCCAGCACTTGAGCACACCGCTCGGCACGATCCATACCCGACTGCGACTCGCAATAAACAAATTGCGCACTGCGTTGCTGCCGGGTTACACGGATGACGGCGTAACATCGCACAGGCAGCAAGACACAAAACACAAAGAACGCGAAGCATGAAATCGAAGATGAAACCAGCAAGTCGATGTCTATACAAAGCTGAATAGAAATATCATATTGGATTATTGATGCAACATGACCACTGCATTACACTCAACCTGCGATGAATATGAGCCGCTTCTGGCGGCCTATGCTCTTGGCGAACACGATCCCGAGATCGCTCAACAGTTAGAAGCGCATCTGGCGGATTGCCAGTGTTGCCGGGAATCTTTGGCCGCCTACCGCGCCGTAGCCCAGTACCTGCCGCTTAGCGTCCCAACCACAGCGCCGGCGCCAGATCTGCGTGACCGCGTCGTAGGCCGCGTCGCCGCCGCTGCCCAGGGCCAGGATAGCCCTGCTCCCGCCCCAGCCAAACCACAACGCTGGTGGCGTTGGGAGCGCGTCGCCCTGGCATTCAATGCCGCCTTGCTTGTGGCGATGCTGTTCTGGAACCTATCACTCATGCGGCCGCCGCAAGCACTCAACGAACACGAAGAGACAAGGATCGACTGGGCAAAAGTTGCTCAGGTTTTCAATACACCTGGTATCCAATCATTTACACTCACCAGCGACAACAGCAGCGCTCCGATAGCAAATGGAACGCTCTGGTTCGCGCCAGAACAACGAGAGGGCTGCCTTGTCGTCCAGGACATGCCTCAACTCCCCCCTGAACAGGTCTATCAACTCTGGCTGTTGCAGGGCGCGCAGCGCACCAGCGGCGGCACATTCTATATTGATCCGGAAGGAAACGGCTGGCTGCTGATCTCCCTCGCAACTCCGCTCAGCAGCTTCGAGCGCGTGGGAGTCACCATCGAACCGGACGGCGGCAGTCCCGGCCCGACGACGCCACGTCTCCTCGGCGGCGATCTCTAGCAATTCGGGGTAGCGGGTTGTTGCTTTCGGTTGCCATCATTGCGCGGGACGAAGAACGGCATATCGGCGCCTGCCTCGAAAGTGTAGACGGCTTTGCCGATGAGGTCATCGTCTTGCTCGACGACCGCTCTCGCGACCGAACGGCGGCGATCTGTCAGGAACGCGGCGCGCTGGTCTATCGCGAGCCCTGGCGGGGTTACCCGGCCCAGCGCAACCGCGCCCTGGAACTCTGCCGGGGCGACTGGACGCTGTTCGTCGACGCCGACGAGCGGGTAACGCCAACCTTGCGCGACGAGATCCGCGCCATCCTGACAACAAACGACCCGCTTCCCGAGCAAGCGACCCGGCAGTGCGAAAAGACGACTGCTCACGCTGATGTTCTTGCCGTTGGCTCATCCGCTCACTTCGCCACAGCCGGATACTGGATTCCCCGCTACAACCTCTTCTTCAACCGGCGGCTGCGCGGCGGCGGCTGGTATCCTGATCACCAGTTACGGCTTCTCTGCCGCACCCAAGCCCGCTACGACGAACAGCGCCTGGTTCACGAACTCGTCCATCTCGACGGCGTCGCCGGCTATCTCAACGGCCATTTGCTGCACTACAACATCGAGCGGCTCGGCGAATTCTGGCAAAAGCAGACCCAGTACGCTTTGGCCGAGGCTCGAACACTCTACGGCGCGGGGCAACGCACCCGCTGGCGTAACTTCCTTGGCGCACCCACGCGTGAGTTTTGGCGCCGCTATGTCACGCTGGGCGGCTGGTGCGATGGCAACCTGGGCCTTTTCCTCTGCGCTTCGCTGGCCTGGTTCGAGATTGTCAAGTATGGATTTTTGTATCTGCTGCAGAAAACTCTTCCGGCACGCTGAGAACTTGGTCATCTTTTGTCGCTCTCTCGCCAAGATGTGTCATAATAAGAGCCACAGTGTACATCGCAAAGCAATAGACACAAGCCGTGAGGGGAGTGACGATTTATGAGCACAAACTCTGTTTATTTGACGCAACGTCCGGCCTGGAAAGCGCTCGAAGAGCACTATCTGACTATCCACAGTTCGCATCTCCGCGAGCTTTTTGCCGACAACCCGCAACGCGGCGAGCAGTTAGCGCTCGAAGCCATCGGCCTCTACCTGGATTACTCGAAGAACCGGATTACGAAAACGACGATTGAGCTCCTGGTCAGTCTGGCTGAAGAGGCAGGCCTGCGCGAACGGATCGATGCGCTGTTTCGGGGCGAGAAGATCAACATCACCGAAGGACGCGCCGTCTTGCACATGGCCCTGCGCGCGCCACGCGACCAAGCGATCATGGTGGATGGGGTCAATGTCATCCCCGAAGTCCACGCGGTGCTCGACAAGATGGCCGCTTTTGCCGACCAGGTGCGCAGCGGCGACTGGAAAGGCTATACGGGCAAGCGCATCCGCAATGTCGTAAACATCGGGATCGGCGGTTCAGACTTAGGACCGGTGATGGCGTACGAAGCGCTCCGTTACTACAGCGACCACAACCTGACAATGCGTTTCGTTTCCAATATCGACGGGACCGACTTCATCGAAGCCATCCGCGATCTCGACCCGACGGAGACCTTGTTTATCATCTCGTCCAAGACCTTCACAACACTCGAAACCATGACCAACGCGCGCTCGGCGCGTGACTGGTGCCTCCGTGTACTCGGAGACCAGCAAGCCGTCGCGCGCCATTTCGTCGCCGTCTCGACCAACGCCGCAGAAGTCGAGAAGTTCGGCATCGACACAGCGAACATGTTCGAGTTCTGGGATTGGGTCGGCGGGCGCTACTCGATGGACGCGGCAATCGGCCTCTCGTTGATGATTGCCATCGGGCCGGAGCACTTCCGAGCCATGCTGGCCGGCTTCCACGCCATGGACGAGCACTTCCGCACCGCCCCCTTCGAGCGCAACCTCCCCGTGCTGATGGGCTTGCTGACCGTCTGGTACAGCAACTTTTTTGGCGCCGAGACGACTGCTGTCCTGCCCTACGACCAGTATCTCAAGCGCTTCCCGGCCTACCTCCAGCAGTTGACCATGGAAAGCAACGGCAAATATATCACCCTCGACGGCTCACCGATTGGCTATCAGACCAGCCCGATCTACTGGGGCGAACCGGGAACGAACGGCCAGCATTCATTCTACCAGCTTATTCACCAGGGCACCAAGCTGATCCCATGCGACTTCATCGGCTTCTGCCAGACGCTCAACCCCATCAGCCCCCACCACGATCTGCTGATGGCGAACCTCTTTGCGCAGAGCGAGGCGCTCGCCTTCGGCAAGACGGCGGAGGAAGTCAAGGCCGGGGGAACGGAGGATTGGCTTGTGCCGCACCGCACCTTCGTGGGCAACCGGCCCTCGAACACCATCCTGGCCGAGCGATTAACCCCGGAGACGCTGGGCAAGCTGGTCGCGCTCTACGAACATAGCGTGTTCACCCAGGGCGTGATCTGGCAGATCAACTCATTCGACCAGTGGGGCGTCGAGCTGGGCAAGGCGCTAGCGAATCGGATCATTCCCGAACTCCAGAGCGCCGACGATCCCCAACTCACCCACGACAACTCAACCAACACGCTGATCCGACGGTACCGTGCGATGCGATCGAAGTAAAGAAAAGGCAGCGGTGTGAGCCCTGCGACCCATCATATGGGAAGCAGGGCTTCTCTATGCGCCATATTCTTCCTTCAACACATGCTTCTGCACCTTCCCTAGGGCATTCCGCGGCAGTGTGTCGCGGAAAAAGATCTGGCGCGGTTTCTTGTAAGCGGCCAACTGCTCACGACAGAACACGATCAACTCCTCGGCGCCCGGCGGCTTGGCAGCAGAGCTTGGTACGAGTACCGCCACAACCTGTTCGCCCAGGTCGGCGTCGGGCAAGCCGAACACCGCCGCCTCGACAACAGCGGGGTGGGTCAGCAATGTCTCCTCGACCTCGCGCGGATAAATATTGTAGCCGCCGCTAATGATCAGCTCGCGGGCGCGCCCGGTAATAGTGAAATATCCGTCCGCACTGCGCCAACCGAGATCGCCGGTATGGAACCAGCCATCGGCGTCGAAGGACTCGACGGTTGCAGCGGGCTGCTTCCAATAGCCCTTGAAGACATTGGGGCCGCGCACCTGGATTTCGCCAATCTCGCCATCGGGCAGCGGCTGGCGCGTCCGCACGTCTACGATCCGCGCCTCCTGGCCGGGAAACGGCCTCCCTACCGTGCCGGGGCGGCGCTCGCCATCATAGGGGTTGGTCAGGTTCATCACCGTCTCGGTCATGCCATAGCGTTCGAGGATGGGCTGGCCGAACAAGGCCTGAAACTCGGCAAAGGTCTGGGCGCTGAGCGGCGCCGACCCCGAGACATAGAGACGGATCGGCGCAGGGCGGCGCTGCTGTTGCTTCGCCTTGGCGATCAGGCGCGTGTACATCGTCGGCACGCCGAAGAACATCGTCGGCGGGTCGTCACACAGTGCGGCATACACCTCGCCCGCCTCGAAGCGGCGACGCAGATCAGCGCTAGCCCCAAGCAGGAATGTGCCGTGGATGCCAACCCCCAAACCGTGGATATGAAAGAGCGGCAAGGTGAGCAGCAAGCGATCGGCAGCAGTCCAGCGCCACGCAGCCGTGACCGCGCTGCTATTCGCGACCAGATTGCCGTGACTGAGCATCGCGCCCTTCGAGCGCCCGGTCGTCCCCGAGGTATAGCCGATCAGCGCAAGATCGTCGCTGCTGATTGGCGGATCGGCGCGCGTCGGGCTGCCCTGGCGGAGCAAGTCGGCGTAGGACAGAGCGTCTTGAGCTATTCCATCGACCTGTACGATCCCCGTCAGATCGGTCAGCTCGGCTTGCACATGGGTCAACGCGGGCCGTCGTTCAGCGTCGGTGATGCATAAACGCACCCCCGAGTCAGCCAAGATATGGCGCAGTTCGACCTGGCGGTACTGCGTATTCACCAGCACCACAACCCCACCAATGAAGTGAACGCCCAGGTAGCAGGCCAGGAACTGGGGGCTATTCTCCAGGTAGAGCGCCACCCGATCGCCGCGCCGCAGGCCCCAATCGCGCAGGGCGTTCGCCACGCGCGTGGCCGCCTCGGCCAGGGTGGCATAGTTCCACCACTGCCGGTCAAAGCGGATGCAGGGCGCGTCTGGCATTCGTTCGCTCCATCCCAGAAAGGCATGCGCAATGGATTGAGGCGCGGCAGGCATTGGTTCTCCTCCTTCGATCAAACGACTTGTGCAGATCTGGCTACACTATACACGACATTGAATGAGACGAGGAGGCGGCGCGGCGAGGAGGCGAGGAGGGACGCTTATCCATCATTGGGCCAGTCTGCGTTATAATGCTGCGAACGTAATTGGAGGAGACTCAACAATGGATCATGAGCGCTTCGCTGATCTTCAGCGGATACCGAACCGAATACCGCCGGTTTATATCAGTCTAAAATTTATGTCAACTGAAGCCGCAACGATGAAAACGGTCGAGCGGTATCTGGCAGCGTATCGTCTCTTTGCCGATCTCTTTGGCAGCGAACCGTCGACTGGCCTGGTGATCCTCTCTGCCGCAGACTGGCAGCGCTATGCCGCCCTTCCAATTGCTGGCGTAACTCACTACGATCACAAACATCGGGCAGTCATCGCTCCTGGTGAACTGAGTGCATTCTGGCACGAGGCGGTAGAGATGATCGGTCGGGGGTCTCCCGACCTCATGGTGAAACTGTCCGCCGTGTATGGTCAATCGGATGGGACAATCGATTTGACCTCGCATATCGATCTGTGGGTTACTCACGATCTTGGTCACGCATTTCATTCGCACCATGAATACTTCTTTCCGCGCCGTTGGTTAATGGAATATTTCGCCGATCTTTGTTCCTATGTTGCGACTGCTCAGTACGAACCTAACCAATTGCCTGCTTTGGAAACCTTTCCTATCATCATGAGCGAGCTTGATAACCGACAGTTCGCCTACCAAAGCTGGTCCGACTTCGAAGAACAGTACGGCAAACCCAGCTTCTCAGTTGAAAACTACCTCTGGTATCACGGCTTCCTCTATGCAGTGGCCAAAGAAGCCTATCGGCGCGCGAGCATTGCGGCGCTCCATGATCTATGGACCGCATTTGTGCCGATCCAACGAACAGTAAGCTCTGATGCCGATTTGCTGCTCATCTTCCAGCAGGTCCAGCCCGAACTTGCTCGCCTATTGCAGACAAGATCGATCTAAGTCATGCTGCCAGCAAACCTTTTTCTACGTCGCACGCTGTTTATTGCAATCGGTCTGGCCGTCGTCATCACGCTAGCGATCCTTACCAATCTATATCTTATGTCAAATCAAACCCGATCCGGCGATGGATCGCTCCCGCGCGTAACCGCGCGCGGTTCACAGCTGAGCGTCAACGGCAGGCCGTTCGAGGTGCGCGGCGTGAATTACATCCGACCAAGCGGCGCAGACCCGTCGTGTCCCGAACTCCACTTCGGGGCTGATGCGACCTGCCCCTGGGATCGCGCGGCGATTGACGCTGACCTAGATCGTTTCCGCGATCACGGCGTTAACACCTTGCGGATTTTCCTCAACTACTACGTCTTTGGCGGAGCGCGCGAGAGCAACCCAGACTATGATATGCAGCCCGCTTTAGAGCACCTTGATGTCTTCATCGCCGATGCGAACGAGCGCGGCATATATGTTTTGCCGGTGCTGCTTGCCAAATATCCCCAGGATCGCTTTGGCCCGCAACACTACACCACAACCCTGGATCTCCACGTCCGTCCGGTGGTCGCCCACCTCGCCAATCGATCCG
>JAKSDJ010000582.1 GCA_022360155.1 Chloroflexales bacterium
ACAATCATCATCATCATCACGACACAGCGCTGCACGACGCCCAGGAACGCAAGCGCGAGCATAGCACAAGTTACTTTAGTTCCTACAAAAGTCGTTCGGAGCGCTAGGTGCGGGGGTATTTTGGACGCAGTCATCAATCGCTTCATCCACATCCTGAAACACAACGGGTTGCGCATTTCGCCGTCGGAGACGATCGATGCGCTTCAGGCGTTGCGCCACGTCTCGCTTAGCTCGCGCGAGGATGCCCGGATGGTTCTGTGCAGCACGCTGGTGAAGGACACTCGGGATATTCCGCTGTTCGACCAGTTGTTCGAACTGTTCTTCCGCCTGCCTGATCTGACCGGTGGATCCAGTCACCATCACCATCACGACCACGACCATCATCACGGCGAGCAAGCCGATCCGCAGAAGGTCACGATCGGCGCGGACGAGACCGCGATCGATCCGAACCAGGAGCACTCCCACGACCCGCCCGCCGATGTACGCGACTATTTCGACCCAGAGCGGATGCGCGCGACGTTCAACCTGCACCAAGATCCGAATCGGCTCAATATCTCGTCGCTGAGCCAGCACTTTATCCTGAATCGCAACAAGGGCGTTCTGGATCTGGTGATGAAGCGCTTGACTCATCAGTTGAAGGCCCGGCGGGTGAAGAATGTCGCGCATGTCGGCGACTTGAGCTTTGGCGAGACGCTGGACCAACTCGACCTAGACCTGATTGTCAGCACTGCGGGCGACTTGCTCGAAGATCTGCGCGAACTGGATGTTGATGAGGCGCTGATCAATCAGCTTGCCCAGCAGATCGATGGTGTGATCGCCGACATGCCCGAACTGCTCAAGCGTTACCTCGAACGCGAGATGGGGCTGCTGGGGGTCGATACGCATGTGGAAGAGCATATCCACTCGGCATACGACTATCGCTTCACCGAGGACGAGCGGCGGGCGATGGCCGAGATCCTGCGCCGCCTGGGCCGCCAGATGCGCGGGGCGCTTTCGCAGCGGCGCGCGGTTGATCGCAGCGGGCGGATCAATCTGTCGCGCACGATGCGCAACAGCCTGCAGTACGATGGCATTCCGTTTTACCCGGTGTTGGCTAGCCGCCGCGATGAGCGGCCCCGCCTCGTGGTGATCTGCGATGTCAGCCTGTCGGTGCGCAACACCGCCCGCTTCATGCTGCATCTCGTCTACAGCTTGCAATCACTGTTCGAGCGGGTGCGGAGTTTCGTTTTTGTCAGCGACCTGGCCGAAGCCAGCGGCCACTTCGAGCGCCTGAGCATCGACGCGGCGATCGGCGCGGTCTTTAGCGGCGAGGTGATCGACCCCGATGCCAACAGCGACTATGGACGCGCGTTGGAGATCTTTCACGAACTGCACCTGGGCGCTCTCACCCCGCGCACGACAGTGATCATCCTGGGAGACGGGCGCGGGAACTTCAACCCGCCAAACGCTTGGGCGCTGGAGGAGATCCGGCGGCGCTCCAAGCAGCTAATCTGGCTGACCCCCGAGGCGCGGGCAAGTTGGCGACTGGGCGGCTCGGATATGCCCACCTACGCGCCGATCTGCCACCGCGTCGAGGTGGTGCGCAACCTGGATCAGTTGGGGAAAGTGGCGGAAGACCTGGTCCGGCGCTCGATTGCAACGTCGGCGTGACCTGATGACACGGTGAGACACGAAAGTGGAGTAGTGTTTTGATCAATCCGCTTGTTTTTGCACACAACCGTCATGCTGTCCTGATCGACTGCCTGCGCCGCAGCGCCGAACTGCTGGCGCAAAGCGAGCGCTTTGCCGTGTACCTTCTCGCCGGCGGCACAGACAAGCAGCCCGAAGCGGAGATTGTGGTTGTGCATCGTTTCGGGCGGGCCGAGATCGACAACAACATTGGCTATTTCGTGGCGAATGAGCTGTTGCCGTTGCTCAACTCGACGCGCCAGAGCGACTTCGAGCACCTGGTTGGCGCGATTGTGCGCTCTATCGATATCGACGAGCGGTATGCCTGGCATCTCTTCTACGACAACTCGCTGGCGGCGCTGGAGCGCGCAATCGCTGAACCGCAGGATATTCCCGATTTCATCTGGCCCTTCGGCGCGATCTATAACCAGGTGCTGCTCTTGGCCAAGGGACAAACCCTACTCGATGTCGGCGCTTGTTTTGGCTTCCTGCCGCTGATCTACGCCCGGCGCCAGGCGCGCGAGGACGCTTCGCAGCCCCAGCAGAACGGCGCGTCGCACGAGAAGCGGCGCATCGTCGGATGCGACCTGGACCCGGCTCTGATGCAACTGGCGAACGATTATGTCAGACAAAGCGATCTGCACCAGGTCGAGTTTGTCGTCGCCGATCTGCTCGCAGCCGACGCGGCGCGACTCGGTACGTTCGACATGGTCACATGTCTGCATATGCTGGAACACCTGGCGTTCGACCAGACGATGCCGGCGCTCACCGCACTCTGGCAGCGTACGGGCAAGCGCTTGATCATTTGTGTTCCGCTGGAGGAGATTCCCGATCCGCGCTTTGGTCATCAGCAGGTCTTCGATGCGGCGCGACTGCACGCGCTGGGGCAGGAATTAGGCGGCAGCTACCGCTATTTCGAACATCACGGCGGTTGGCTGGTTGTTGATCGATTGTAGATTATCGCACTGCATTCCAGGAGGTTTTGGGCTTGAGCTACGAGATATTTCGCCAAGGACTGGACGCGCCGATCTGTTTGACCTGGGAGATGACCTACGGCTGCAACTTGCGCTGTGTGCATTGCCTGTCGTCCTCTGGGCTGCGCCGCGACAACGAACTGACTACCGCCGAGTCCAAACGGCTGATCGACGAGTGGGCGGCGATGAAGGTGTTTTACATCAACGTCGGCGGCGGCGAACCGATGAGTCGCCCAGACTTCTTCGAGCTGATGAACTACACGCTCGACCGGGGCATCGGGGTCAAGTTCAGCACTAATGGCACGCTGATCGATGATGTCGCTGCCGACTGGATTGCGTCCAGCGACTATCTCGACGTACAGATCAGCCTCGACGGCGCCACGCCGGAGACGAATGATCCGGTGCGCGGGAATGGCTCGTTTGCTCGGGCTCGTCGCGCCATCGATCGGCTTGCGGCGCGGAATTTCTGCTTCAAGATCAACTCGGTGGTCACGCGCCAGAATGTCGACGAGCTTGATGCGCTCTACGCCCTGGCAACGGAGCACGGCGGCCAGTTGCGGATCACTCGGTTGCGTCCCTCGGGGCGCGGCATCGATGTCTGGGAGGCGATGCGTCCGACCCACGCCCAGAACCGTGTCGTGTACGACTGGCTGCTGAGCCATCCCGACGTGCTAACGGGTGACTCGTTCTTCCATCTCTCGGCTTACGGCCAGCCGCTCGACGGGCTGAACATGTGCGGCGCGGGCCGGATCGTCTGCTGCGTCGATCCGGTGGGCGAGGTGTATGCCTGCCCGTTCGTGCTTGCACCGGAGTTTTCGGCGGGCAACGTGCGCGATCCCGGCGGCTTCGCGCATCTCTGGCGGCATTCGGCGCTGTTCGCCCATCTGCGCGAGTGGCAGGTCGGCGGCTCTTGCCAGACCTGCAACGCCTACTCGCTCTGTCACGGCGGCTGCATCGCCGCCAAGCACTTTACCGGGCGCTCGCTCGATGATCCCGATCCCGACTGCGTGTTCGAGCATGGCGAGCGCGTGCTGGCTACAAACACGATTGCGCCGGTGATCCCGCTTATGGCGAGCCGGTGAAAGGGTGACACGGTGATAGCTGTCCATTTGTCATCTAGTCGCTTGGTCACCATATGGATGGCACAATGAACAACACGTTTGACAAGTTGCTCGCACCATTGCAACTGCGTGGCAAAACTGCGCCGAGCCGGATTGTCTTCGCCGCGCACCAGACCAACCTGAGCACGAACCATCGCTTCGCGCAGCGCCACGTGGCCTACTACGCCGCACGCGCCGCGGGCGGGGCGGGGCTGATCGTGCTGGAAGGCAGCGTGGTGCATCCCTCCGACTGGCCGTATGAGTACGCGATCTTCGGCTACGACGAGCAGGTGGTTGCGGGCTACCAGCAGGTCGCCGCTGCGGTGCATGCGCATGGGGCGCTGGTTCTGGCCCATCTGACCCACAGCGGCATGCAGGGGACGAGCCACTACTCGCAGGCCCCGCTGTGGGCGCCCTCGCCCGTGCCCGAGGTGAACAGCCGCGAGTTGCCGCAGGAGATGGAGCCGGCAGAAATTAACGCCGTCGTCGCCGGCTTCGCGCAAGCTGCCCAATTCGCCATGGCCGGCGGACTAAACGGGGTCGAGATCAACGCCGGGCAGGACGGCCTGATTCGCCAGTTCCTCTCGCCACTCACGAATATGCGCGGTGACGAGTACGGCGGCGAGTTGGACAATCGGCTGCGTTTTGCCCGTGAGGTCATTCGCGCCGTGCGTTATGCCATCGGTGAGCAGGCCATCGTCGGTCTGCGCCTCTCGGGCGACGAGCACGCCCCCTGGGCCGGCATCAAGCCGGAGGACGCCGCCGAGATAGCGCGCTTCCTGACGAGCGACGGCCAGATCGACTTCATCAGCGTCACCAGCGGCGGCATCTATACCCGCCACATGACCCGCGCCGGGCTGTTTGCGCCGCCCGGCCACGCCGCGCATCTGGCAGCCCAGATCAAGACGGGCGTCCAGGCGTTGGTCTTTGCCCAAGGCAGCATTGTCGACTCGCTTATGGCGACGGGCTTGCTAGTCGAAGGACAGGCCGACGCCATCGAGATGACGCGAGCCTTGATCGCTGATCCGGACCTGCCCCGCAAACTGCGGGCGGGACAGCCGGACGACATTCGCCCCTGCATCCTCTCGAACCAGGACAACATCATCGACATGGTGCAGAACCCGCGCCTGAGCTGTGTCAATAACCCGGCTGCCGGCTACGAGAGTGATCCCGAATTTGCGACCCTCCCGCCCGTTGCCAAACCCCGGCGCGTAATGGTTGTCGGCGGCGGCCCGGCCGGCCTCGAAGCGGCGCGGGTTGCTGCGCTGCGTGGTCATCATGTCACCTTGTACGAGCAGAGCGACCGTCTGGGCGGGGCATTGCGGATCGCCGCACAGACCCCTGGCCGCGATCGGTTGGCGCTGGCGGTGGACTGGCTGGAGGCCCAGGTGCGCAAGCAGGATGTGACGATCAAGCTAGGCGTCGAGGTTACCCCCGAGCTTGTCCAGGCCGAACGACCCGACGCGGTGATCGTGGCCGTCGGCGGCGTGCCGGGGCGCTATCCGTTCGTACAGTTCGATGCGGCGGCGATGCCCATCCTCGACCCGCGCCAGGTGTTGCGGGGCGAGGCGCCGGAGCAACCGGGCCAGGCGCTGATCCTCGACCAGATTGGCGACCCGGTCGGTATGGGCGTGGCCGAGTGGCTGTCCGACCGAGGTTGGCAGGTGATGGTCGTGACCGCTGACATGTTCGTCGGCCAGCGGCTGACCGCCTCGCAAGAGCTGACCCCCTGGAACCAGCGGGCCGCGGCGAAAGGGATCGTCTTTCGGCCCCAGATCGATGTCGAGCGTGTGACCGGTCGTACCGTGTACGGCTGCGACCACTTCGACCGAACGCCCATTCAGTTCGACGAGGTTGATCTGGTCGTCGCGGTGACATTCGAGCAGCCGGATGAGGGTCTGTATCTTGCGTTGAAGCGCGCCGGTCAGCAGGTTACGCGCGCCGGTGATTGTGTTGCGCCGCGCTACATGAGCCAGGCCATCCTCGAAGGCTATCGGGCCGGAAGGGAGATATGAGATGAGCAGTCAAACGCGCCTCCTATTCACGCCCATCAAAATCGGCGGCCTGACGGTGCAAAATCGCATCGTGTTCTCGGCGCACCTGACCAACTACGCCGAACATTACATGCCCAGCGAGCGACACGCCTACTACTACCGCGAGCGGGCGCGGGGCGGGGCCGGGCTGATCATCACCGAGGAGCACTCGACCCATCCGACGGATCACCCGTATGAGAAGTTGATCCACGCCTTCAACCCAACCGTCATTCCTGGCTACCGGCGCATCACCGACATGGTCCATGCCGAGGGCGTGCCGATCTTCGCCCAGATCAACCACAACGGCGGCCAGAGCAGCGGCGTCTTTACCCGCCTGCCCGCCTGGGCGCCCTCGGCGATTGCCGACCCGATGTTCCGCGAAGTTGCCAAGGCGGTCGAGCCCAAGGATATCCAAGCCATCGTCCAAGGTTACGCCCAAGTCGCTGTGTACACCAAACAGGGCGGCTTCGATGGCGTGGAGTTGCAATGCTCGCACTCGTCAATCGTGCGCCAGTTCCTCTCGCGCAACACCAACCACCGCACCGATGAGTACGGCGGCGGGCTGGAGAACCGCATGCGCATCCTGCGCGAGATCATCGCGGCAATCCGGCGGGCTGTGGGCCGCGACTACCCGTTAAGCGTGCGGCTCTGTGGCGACGAGCTGATCCGCGACGGCATTATTCTAGATGAGGCGGTGGCGGCGGCGCGCATCCTGGAGCAGGATGGCCTGATCGACTGCATTAACACCAGCATCGGCACCGCCACCCAGACGCTCTACATGATCGAAGCCTCGATGCATATTCCGCCCAACTATGCCTTGTTCATCCCGTCGGCGATCCGCAAGGCGGTGCGCCTGCCAGTGATCGGTGTGGGGCGGGTGAAAGATCCCATCCAGGCCGAACGCATTCTGACTGAAGGTCACGCCGACCTGGTGGGCATTGTGCGCGCCCAGATCGCCGACCCGGAGTTTGGACGCAAGGCGCGCGAGGGCCGCATTGACGATATCCGGCTATGCTTGTCGTGCAACCAAGAGTGTGTCGGGCGGATGGGCCTGAACCGCTGGATGGGCTGTATCGAAACCCCTGGCACGGGTCAGGAAAAAGCGCTGGGCGTCGGCACGCTCAGGCCAACGCCGCGCTCGAAGCGCGTGCTGGTTGTGGGCGGCGGGCCAGCCGGACTGAAGACGGCAATCATTGCCGCCCGGCGCGGCCACCGGGTCACCCTGCTCGAAAAAGACACCCGGCTAGGCGGGCAGGTGATCCTGGCAGTGAAGGTAACCAATCGCGCCGAGTTTGGCGACATTGTGCGCAACCTCCTGCACGAACTGCCGCAGGCTGGCGTCGAGGTGCGCACCGGGGTGACTGCTACACCGGAACTGGTTCTGGCCGAGCAGCCGGACGCTGTCGTGGTCGCTACCGGGTCCATTCCAGATCGCTACGCGCTCGCTGGAGCAGATAGCCCTGGCGTAGCCGACGTAGCGGATATTTTGTCAGGCGCAGTCGAGCCAGGGAAACGGGTGCTGGTCGTCGATCGATTAGGTTTTCACGAAGCGACCAGCGTGGCGGAGTATCTGGCGGAACGCGGCTGTCAGGTCGAGATTATTACGCCAACTTTGTATGTTGGCCAAGACCTCGGAGTCACTCTCGACCTGGAAAATTGGTATCGCCGAGCGCGGCGGCTGGGCATCACCTGCACGCCGAATCACTCGCCGATCAGCATCGACGGCGGCGCGGTTATGGCTATTCATAACTACAGCGGGCAGATGGCAACCTTCTCGGGATTCGATACGATTGTGCTGGCAGTGCATCGCCGGGCCAACGCCGATCTGTATCGCAGCCTGAAGGGGCGGGTGTGCGAACTCTACCGCGTCGGCGACTGCGTGGCGCCGCGTCGTGCGCACGCCGCAATCATCGAGGGCGAACGGATAGGCCGGGCGCTGTGAGGCGGCATGTTGGCACGTTGGCACGTTCTAAGCGATGCGATATGGCTCTTCGCGACGATGACTGGCGCAGGTGCGGCTTGTAGCCGCACGTCACATCGCTCTTTACAAGAAGCAGGTTGGCATCCGTCGCGGCGCTCAGGACAAGGGTTGGCACGTTGGCATGTTCGATCTGCGCTGATTAGCGACTATCGGCGACATCAGCGTGCCATTGCAGATTGCACCTCACACTGACGACTGATACCTGACACCTGAACGCTAACATTTATAGAACTGAAACCGATGATTACTGTAATTGCCGAGACGGATCATGCTGCGCTGACGCTGCCGACGCTGGAATGCGTCGAGGAGGCGCGCGACGTGGCCGACGGGCTGCATACGTCAGTGCATGTGCTGCTGCCGGGTCACGAACTCGACGATCTGGCCAGCGCTCTCGCCGCCCACGGCGCGGATCAGGTGACGCTGGTCGAACACGCCGCTCTGCGCCAGTTCAGCGCGGACGGCTGGCTGGCAGCGCTGGAACCGCTTTTGCAGGAAGCTGCTCCAACGCTGATCCTGGCTCCGGATAGCGGTCATGGGCGGGCCTGGTTGCCGCGTCTGGCGGCACGCTGGTACGCGCCGCTGGTGAGCGGTTGTATCCAGGTACAGGTCGGCGCCGATGCACAGATCGAGCTGATCCGACCAAGCTACGGCGGCGCGCGTCACGAACAACTGGTCTGCCCCGGCGCAGGCACGGTGCTGGCGACTCTCGCACCGGGCGTGCGTGGCGTTGGCATACCGCGCTCGCACCGCCACGCCGAACTTGCCCGCGTCACACCCGACCTCGACCCGACGGCCTTTCGCGACCGAGCGCTGCGCACGTTGCCCGCCGATCCGCGCACGGTCGATCTGAGCGAGGCCGAGTTGATCGTGTCGGGCGGTTTGGGTCTCAGTGGGCCGGAAGGCGTCGAGATGCTGCGTCAACTGGCCGATCAACTGGGCGCGGCGCTCGGCGGGACGCGAGTGATTGCCGATCGCGGTTGGCTGCCCACCGAGCGGTTTATCGGCACGACGGGCAAAATCGTTGCGCCCCGGCTGTATATAGGTTTTGGCATCTCCGGCGCCGGGCAGCACATCAGCGGCATTACCGATAGCGAAACGGTGATCGCGGTCAACACCGATCGCACCGCACCCCTATTTAGCATCGCTGATCTCGGCATCGTGGGCGACTTGCATCAGATCGTGCCGGAGTTGATGAAGCAGTTGGGGGATGAATCGGGGGCGCAGTGATATTGGGGGCGTTCGACATCGTCCCACAGCATCATATCACGCTTCAGCAAATGAGTAAGGTAGCAATATGGCCTTGATGAGTAAAGACAACGCACGCCGGCTGGTTCACGGCATCAACCGGTTGATCGGCGTTAATGGCGCTACGCCGAATCTGAACGGCGCTCCCAGCGTGCGCGAAAACTCGGTGCTGAATCCGAAGAACCCCGAGCGCTTCGACGTGATCGTCGTTGGCGCAGGACCAGCGGGGAGCGCTGCCGCACTCGTGGTGGCGCGGGCGGGACTCAAGGTGCTCCTGCTCGAACGCGGCGAGTACCCCGGTTCCAAGAATGTTTCCGGTGCGGCGCTCTACGGCAGCGCAATCCTGGATGAGATCATCCCGAACTGGTGGGAACATGCGCCGGTCGAACGCTTCATCTGCCGGCGCGGGCTGGCGTTCATGTCGCTGGAGACGGCGGTCTCGCTCGATTTTCGCTCGACGAAGTATGCCTCGCCGCCCTACAACGGTTTTTCCGTGCTGCGTCCCAAGTTTGACCGCTGGTTCGCCGCGCAAGCCGAGGCTGCCGGCGCCTTCCTGCTGAACGCGAGCGTTGTTGACGATGTACTCTGGCGCGACGGCTGCGTGGCGGGCGTACGGGTGCGGCGCGACGCGGGTGATCTATGCGCCGACGTGGTGATTGCCTGCGATGGCGCCAACTCCTTCCTGGCGAAGAAGGCTGGCCTCCAGCGCGAATTTCATATGCACGAAATGTCGCTGGGCGTGAAAGAGGTGATTGGTCTGGACGAGCCGACCGTCCGTGAGCGCTTTCAGCTCTCCGGCGACGAGGGTATGGCGATTGAGTACCTGGGGGCGATCACCGAGGACGTGCATGGCGGGGCGTTTCTTTACACCAACCGCGACTCGCTCTCGCTCGGTGTGATCGGGCAGATCTCGTCGTTTGTCGAGCATCGCCATCGCCCATATGATCTGCTCGAACGCTTCAAGGCGCATCCGGCGGTTGCGCCCCTTGTGCGCGGCGGCAAGCTGCGCGAGTATTCGGCGCATATCATTCCCGAGGCGGGTTGGAAGATGATGCCTAAACTCTACACCAATGGCATGCTGGTGGCGGGCGACGCGGCGGCCTTTTGCTTTGCGGTGGGGCTGTACCTGGAAGGGATCAATTATGCCATCCAGTCTGGTCTGGCGGCGGGCGAGACCGCAGTCGCCGCGTACCGTGACCGCGATTTTTCCGCCCAGTCGCTTTCGCGCTATGAACAATATTTGCAGGCGCGCCATGTCCTGGGCGATTTCCAGAGTTACCGCCACGCCCCGGAGTTCATCAACGGCGCACGCTTGCAGAATTTCTATCCCGCCGTAGTTGCGCACGGCGCCGAGCGCCTCTTCCGCGTCGATGGAACCGAAAAGCGGAAGATCCTGCCGATTGCGCTGGAGACGCTGCGCCACTTTGATATTAAACCGCGTGATCTGATTCGCGATATCTATAACGCAGGGAGGGCTTTTGGATGGTAATGACCACGTTCGAAGAAAAGATGCGTACACCGCGCTTCAACATCGATGACCGGCCGCATATTGTCGTCAATGCCGCGATCTGTCACGATTGCTCGGTGCGCGCCTGTGTATACGTCTGTCCGGCCAATCTGTTCGTGCCGCTGGACGATGGCGGTATTCTCTTCAACTACGAGGAATGCTTCGAGTGCGGCACCTGTTATATCGCCTGCAATCAAGAGGGCGCAATCAGTTGGTCGTATCCGCGAGGCGGCTATGGCGTCACGTTTCGCGAGGCGTGAAATGTTGAAACGTTAGAACATTGGAAAGTTGATTGGCTCATTACATTAGATATCCATGCGGCGGTGCTGCACACCCGAGGATAAAAATGGCCAATCAGCTATCAACCGTCAGTTCTCATCGAAGGTAACGTGCTAACGTGCCAACGTGTTAACGCTCAAATGTGCCAACGTGCTAAAGGTTTTGCGATGCGCATTGTTGTCTGTCTCAAACAAGTGCCCGACCCAATGACGGTCGAAGTTGATCCGATCACGGGTGCGATTGATCACAGCCGCTTGCTCTACATGCTGAATCCCGCCGACGCGGCGGCGCTTGAAATTGCTTTGCAGCTGCGCGGCGATACCGGGACAATCCTGGCCCTCGCTGTTGGCCCGCCCCAAGCCGAGGCTGTGCTACGGGAAGCCCTCGCTGTCGGCGTCGACAGGGTTCTGCGCCTTTGGGATGCGATCTGCAGCGAGACGAATCCGTTTCTCACCGCGAGACTGCTTGCCGCCGCCCTCCAGATCGAGGGTTTGCCCGACGTGATTCTGTGTGGCGCACGCAGCGTCGACCGGGGCAGCGGGCATGTTCCAGCGCTATTGGGCGAATACCTGGGCTGGCCGGTCGTCACCGATATAACTCAGCTCGGTGTGCAGCCGGCAGTTGCCCGCGTACAGCGCCGCCTGGAGCGCGGCGCGCGCGAGGAAGGCGAGGTGACTCTGCCGACTGTGCTGTCGTTCGACGTAGGGATCGCGCGTTTGCGCCATGCCAGCCTGCCTGGATTGATGTCTGCTCAGCGTGCAGCGATACCCGTACGCACTCCGGCGGATCTTGTCCTCACGGCTGCGGATCTGCATGCTCCGACGGTGATCCGCCAGGCCGAATTGCCGCCGCGCCCGCGCGTGCATACGATGTTTATCCCAGATAGCACGCTGCCCCCACACGAGCGAGTCAGCCAGATTCTCTCGGCTGGCGTGACGCGTAAATCCGGCAAGATGCTCGAAGGGCCGCCGGACCAGATGGCCGCTGCCATTATCGCCTTTCTGCGCGAACGCGGTTTTTTGGAAGATAGCGCAGCCTGTCTTGTCGATAACGACCTTGTTTCGCGCGAATGCGGCTAAATATTCGTCAGGGCGCTTTGGAGAGAACGTATGCAGCGTAATTTGGCGGATATGACCTGGTCCGAGGTCGCCGCGGCTGTAGCCGCCGGGATGACAACCGTCATTCTGCCGCTCGGCGCGACGGAGCAGCACGGCCCGCATCTGCCCTTGGGCGTCGACACCTTCCGCGCGGCGGCGCTGGCCGAGCGAGTGGCGGCGCTTCTGCCGCAGGCGCTGCTCGCACCAGTCCTGCCTATCGGCTGCTCTGACGAGCACAGCGGTTTTCCCGGCCTCTTGAGCCTCAACCCCGAGACGCTGGCCGCGCTTATTCTCGACTGCGCCCATCGCATGGTCGCCTGGGGCGTTCGGCGACTGGTGCTGCTCTCGGCCCACGGCGGCAATGACACCGCCCTCGCCTATGCCGCCGAACGACTGCGGAAGGAGTTGCCGGATCTCGCAGTGTGGCTGCCGGATGACCTGCTGAGCGCGAACGAGGCGTCTCTCGTAGTCGCTCGGCAAGACGATATTTCGCCTGTTGCGCTCGGCTTGCATGCCGGCGAGGGTGAAACATCGGAGATGCTCTGCCTGCGCCCCGACCTGGTGCAGCCGGCACCCTGGGCGTCGGGTTACACCGGCGATATGGCCGCGATCATTCCCCGGCTGCGCGAGCTTGGATTGCAGCCGGTCACGCCCAATGGCATTCTGGGCGATCCGACCCGTGCCAATGCAGAGCGCGGCGCTCGCTACCTCGACGCGCGCGCCGCAGCAATCGCCGCGATGCTGCAAGAATAATCTGAGGCGACATCTATCAGCTATCTCCCTCCGCGATGACAGCAACCGACGCTACAATCCAGACCAACCACGACCTATGGACGGCGGCCCTGACCCTCCCTGATCAGCCGGATCTGCACACGAGCCTGGTGGCCGAGCTTGCAGAATACCTCGGGCAGCCGACTGCATCTGTTGCGGAGCGCTGTCGCAACGCCGCCGCCGCTTTAGCTCAGTCCTGGCATGAGGCCGCACCCGCCACGCCGGAGGCAATCAGCGTGTTCTATCGGCAAACCGACGGCTATCTCTTTGATCTAACCTGGTGGCACACCCTGTGCGAGGACGCCAGTGCCCTGGTTCAGGCCGAGGCGCTGCAGACGGCGCTCACGCAGCGCGCCTGCACGGTGCTGGATTTTGGCAGCGGCATCGGGTCGTTGGGTCTGCTCATGGCGCAGCATGGCCTGGCTGTCACGCTTACGGATATTAATCCGCACCTGAACGCATATGCGCGTTGGCGCTTCGAGCGGCGCGGTCTCCCGGTGCAGTGGATCGACGCGCCCCAAAACACCCGGGCCGGGAGTTCGCTGCCCTCCGAGCGTTTTGATTTCATCAGCGCGGTGGACGTTTTGGAGCACCTGCCCGATCCTGAGGCAGCGCTGGCGGAGCTGAGCCGGGCGCTTCGCCCTGGAGGCACGCTGTTCATCCACCTGCCCCCTGCCCCAGACGGCGCGCACCCGATGCATCTCTGGCACGATCCGCGCCTGCTCTTGCGTCAGCTTCACCGCCACGGTCTCTGGCTTGCGCGCTACGCCGAGTCGACGCTGGTTTTGCAATGTGGGACTGGGCCGCGCTACACTCTTCAGCCTGGTCTGAGCCTTGTTGCCGATGCCGAGGGCGGGATTGTCTTGTCGACCCAGCCGTTGCTGGCGCTGCGTCTCAATGCGCAGGCGTTTCGCTTGCTGACATGTCTCGATCCGGCGGGTTCTGCGAACGACGTAGCGGTCCGCGTCCCCAATGTGTCGCTGGTCGATGTCACCGCGTTTCTCGACAGCCTGGCCCAACGCCGGCTGCTGGTGAAGCAGATGCCGCAGCCCCTCTATTGGCCGCGCGTATCGATCATTGTGCCAGCGCACGGCCGGCCCGCTGCAACGCGGGACTGCGTCGTCTCGTTGCTCGCCCAGAACTATCCGCTAGACAAATTGGAAGTCATCGTGGTCGATGACGCCTCCGATCCGCCGCTTGCCCCTGCGCTGGAAGGCTTGCCCGTGCGCTTGCTGCGGCAGGAGGCGAACATCGGGCAATCGGCGGCGCGCAATCTGGCGGCGGAGCTTGCCCAAAGCGAACTGCTCACCTTTATCGACAACGACTGCGTGGCGGAACCGGACTGGCTGCGCACGCTGGTGATTAACTTCGACGATCCGGCGGTGAAGATTGCGGGCGGGCGTGTGGTGTCGCCGCCGCCCGCCGGTCCGGTGGCGGCGTTCGAGGCGGTGCGCTCGCCCCTGGATATGGGCACGCTGGGCGGTGCGGTTGGCCCAACCGAGGCGGTGGCTTATCTGCCGGCGTGCAACCTGGTTGTGCGCCGCGCCGCGATGTTACGGGTGCGCGGCTTCGACGCAGCTATGGTGTTGGGCGAAGATGTCGATTTTATCTGGCGCGTGCTCGACGATGGTGGGCAGGCTCGCTACGTCCCCGACGGCAGAGTCATCCACCGCCATCGCGTCCAGCTCGGCGCTTTGCTACGGCGGCGCATGGATTACGCCTCCTCCGAAGCCGATCTGCAGCGCCGCCATCCGGCGGGGCGCCGCGTGATGGCGCTGCCTCTCACTGTGCTCGTCGTGTTGGCAGCAGTCATGCTCTGGGCGATAAGCTTGCCGCTAGCCTTATTGGCGGGACTGTTGGCTATATCGAGTATTTTCGTCGAGATCGCCGGCAAGCAGCGCCGATTGCAGCAGAACAGAGTCCGCTTGCCACTGCGGCGTATCGCCTCGGCGACGCTGCTCGCCCACGGTGCATCCCTCTATCACCTGAGCGCGAACATCACGCGCTACTACAGCTTGCCGCTGCTCGCACTCGGTTTGATCTGGCTGCCGCTGCTGTGGGTTGTGATGGCGCTGATGCTCGTTCCACCGCTGGTCGAGCATCAGCGCCGCCGTCCGCAAGTCGCGCTGGTCGTGTTTGTTGCGCTCTACTGGCTCGAGATGGCAGCGTATCAGATCGGGGTGTGGTATGGGTGTTTCAAGTGGCGCACGCTGCGCCCATTCTTGCCAAGGCTGCGCCTGGGTCGCTGAGATTTGAGTTTTGACAAGATTACAGGATGAATAGGCGGTCTCTTGCGGCGAACGACTTGACGTGCGGCTACAAGCCGCACCTACACTATGCTGCGCCTATTTGCGCTATCTGCGTGCTGTTGCAGGATGGCATTAGCTTGACAAGACAACTCATTTTACGCCAATGGGATGAATTATTACCAGCGGAATTGCAAAGACAAACCTGGCCCCGCCCTCCGCGCGGTTTTCTGCCCAGATCCGCCCGCCGTGCGCTTCGACCAGCCCTTTGCAGATCGCCAGGCCAGCCCGGCGCCTTCCGCGTGACGTTCCGGCCCTGCGATTCGTACAAACTTCTCGAAGATGTTTGCGTGCAGCGCAGTGGGAATGCCCGGCCACTGGTCCAGAACCTCGATCAGCGCCTGCGCTGCCGTTGTGCGCGATCGAATCGTAATCACTGTCTGCGGGGGCGCATAGCGGCTCGCATTTTCAAGTAGGTTGCTGAGCACGCGATTGATTTGGGTATAGTTTAGCTCGACCAGCGGCAGATCTTCGGCGACAGCTACTTCAATCCGGTGCTGGGTGAGCTGAGCTTGCAGCCGGGCGACAACATGCGCAATCAGGTCACCCAGATCCTGCACGCTGCGCGTCCGCTGGATTGCAGCAGCCTCGATCCGCGACATCTCCAGCAAATCACTGACCAGCTGGTTGAGCCGGTCGGTCTCTTCATCAATGGTGGACACAACTCGCGCCGTGCGGCGGGCGTCCAACTCACTGTTTCATCGAGCAAAGGCGTTTCAAATGGCGCTGAATGTTGGTCTGGTCGTGGTTGGATTAATCCTGCTTGTACTCGGCTCGCGCTGGCTGGTGGCGGGCGCAGTGGAGATCGCACGCTTCTTGGGGGTGAGCGAGTTGATCATTGGGCTGACCATTATCGCGGCGGGAACATCGTTGCCCGAAGTTGCCGCCTCGGTCACTGCCACCGCTAAAGGGGAGCGCGATATCGCTATAGGCAATGTAATGGACAGCAATCTTTTCAATATCCTGGCAATTCCAGGCTTATCGAGCCTGATTGCCCCAAATGGCATTAACGTATCAGGTGCTGCGTTGTCCTTCGATATCCCGGTAATGATCGCCGTGGTATTCGCCTGCTTGCCGATCTTCTTCACCAGGTTCACGATTGCGCGCTGGGAAGGCGCGCTGTTCTTGGGTTACTATATCGTCTACACGGTTTTCCTGGCCTTGACTGCGACGCAGCACACCGCATCCACTACGCTCAGCGCGATTATGGTCACCTTTGTCCTGCCACTGACTGCCATCACCCTGATCGTATTGGCGTTTCGCGCCTTGCGCACAAATCGGCGTCAGCTCGATCAAAGCAGCGACCCGGTTTGATGGCGATCTGGTGTCAATGCGACGCGCCCATGCTGTTGTTTTCTGACACTCCCGCCCCTAAAGGGTGCAGGGTTCTCGGTTCTCCGGCCCGCCCGACGGCAGAGCCTCCCCGAAGGCGGCGCCCCCGCCTCTCTTTAAGATATTGAGCGCAGCGTTATGATCGCGGTGCAACGCACAACCACAAGACGGGCAGGCGTGCCAGCGCACCGCAAGCCGTTTCGGGACGGACTCGCCACATTGCGCGCACATTTGCGACGTTCCAGCAGGGTTCACTTCCACCACGACGCGCCCGGCACTTGCAGCCTTGGCGATCAGGATACGCAGGAAGAGGCCCCATCCGGCGTCAGCGATCGCTTTGGCAAGCGGATGATTCCGTACCATCCCCCGAATGTTCAGCTGCTCAACCGCAATATGGTCATAGTCGTTCACGAGCGTGCGAGCGGTTTTATGGGCGAAGTCCTGTCGTGCCCGCTTGACCTTGAGATGCGCTTTTGCCAGCAGTTCGCGTGCTTTGCGGCGGCGATTGCTTCCCTTCACACGGCGGGAAAGGCGGCGCTGCGCCTGTTTCAGCTTGCGTTCGGCGGCGCGATAGGAGCGCGGATTAACGATCGGTGTCCCGTCCGACAACGTTGCGAAGGACTCCAAACCGACATCGATGCCAACGGCCTTGCCAGTGGGTGGAAGCGGCGACGGGGCAACCTCGCACGCAATACTTGCGTACCAGCCATCGGCCTTGCGAACGATGGTACACGTTTTTGGCATGCCTTCGAGTGGGCGATCGTTGTGCAGGCGGAGCGCACCGATCTTCGAAAGGATGAGCCGCCTGTTGTCCAGTTTGACGCCGTTGCCCCATTGCGGGTAGGTGAAACTGTCGTACCAGCCCTTACCCTTGAACCTGGGATAGCCGGGCTTCTCGCCCGCGTTGACGCGCCGAAAGAACGCCTGAAACGTCCGATCCACACGATGCAGCACGTCTTGAAGCACTTGCGAATGGACGCGTGGCAGATACGGCGACTCACGCTTCAACGCGGGCAAGCTGGCACACTGGCGGGCAAAGCCGATTGACTCGCCGCGCTCCTGATAGGCAGTTTTGCGCTCGATCAAGGCGTGGTTGTAGAGATGGCGGCAGGTTTCCGCCGTCTCAGTCAAGATCGCCGCCTGTGCAGGTGTTGGACGCAGCTTGTAGACGAACGTTTTCAATCACGTGTGCTCTGTGCTTCGATATAGCGACGAATCGTGTCAGACGAGACATGCCCGGCGGTGCTGATGAAATACGAGCGTGTCCACAGCGACGGCATCCGCTGCAAGATCGGGAACTCTGCGCGCAAGATGCGGCTGGACGTGCCCTTCAGCCGCGCAATGATCTGGTTCGGCGCCCACTGCGGCGTAGCTGATACAAACACATGGAGGTGGTCGGGCACTATCTCAAGTGCCAATAGCTCGCACTCCAAGAAGGGTGCGGTCTCGCGGATAAGTTCGTCAAGCCGCGTTTTGACCCGATCGACCAGCACCTTGCGCCGTCGCTTAGGGCGCCAGATGATGTGGTAGTTCATGAGAAAAACGCATGTCTCTTTGGTTCGATAGCCCTGTTTCATGGCTGTAGTATATCATGAAACGTGTTGATAAACAAGAGATATCTACACACTGCGGCGCTTCATCCCACCCCGAAAGGGTGTGGGCTTTCGCGCCAAGGTTTCCGGT
>JAKSDJ010000463.1 GCA_022360155.1 Chloroflexales bacterium
TGCTCGGCGCTATGCCGATTGGCCTTGCGGTGCTGATCGGTATGCGGCTGAACCGGCGTGGGCCGATCCAGTGTTATGAGTTCTACCAGAATAGCTGCTTGCCATCGTGTCGGCTTGATTGAGAGTGGGAGGAGAGAAGCATGCGCACCATTCAGATTGAGTTGGAGACCGTCACACCCCTGTTTCTGAGCGGGGCTGATCAGGAGGTAACCGAGTTGCGCGCACCTGCGTTCCGTGGCGTGCTCCGCTACTGGTTGCGGGCATTGCACGGCGCCACAGAGTCTTCGCCGGAAAGGGTTGCTAAGGTCGCTGCGGCAGAACGCGACGTATTTGGCGATACTACACGTAGATCGTCGCTAACACTGCGTGTACGCGGTCAGCCTAAGAGCAAGCCACCGTGGGATCCCAGTGGTGCGCAACACGGCCTGCAGTATCTGCTCTTCTCGGTGCGCCAGCGCAACCTGCGGCCTCGATCGGATGACATTCGGCCAAGCGTGTCGGCCGGCGAGTCTTTTGAACTGACATTGCAACAGCACGGCAAGGCACCCGACGACCATGCGCTACGCCAGGGGCTAGGAGCTCTTTGGTTGCTCTGTAATCTCGGCGGGCTTGGTACACGCAGCCGCCGTGGTGCGGGCAGCCTCGCTGTGCGTAACGTAACGTATACCGCCAACGATGATGCACAGGCCAAACAGATCCAGGCGTTGCTGGATCAATTACCGCCTTTGACAACAACTGCAACAACCCCGGAGGAGCTACAGTCTTCCCTCGCGGATGGTCTGCGCCGTCTCTGGGGTGATCGTCCGCCGGCGCCGAGCGATAATTCAGTGCCATCGTTCGATCTGCTGCATCCAGATTATTGCCGTATTCTCGTGTTGCAAAAACCACAAATCCGTAAGGATGACAGCAACATCTGGAACCGTTGGGATGAAGCGCTCGAATCGCTCGGTCAGGCATTCAAGGCCTATCGCGCCGGCCTCGACGATGACCGGCGTCAGGTTGGCGCGTTGCTGATGGGACGGGATACACGAAAGCCAGATACCATTCAGCGCGCTGCATTCGGCTTGCCTATTGTTTTCGACTATGGCGGAGCCAACAAATCGGCGCTTGAAGGCAGTGACCACGACCGGCGCGCCTCGCCGCTGCATATGCGTATTACCCGGCTTGCCGATGGTACATTTGTCCCCGTTGTGACTTGCTTCAAGGCTAAACTTTTACCAGATGGCGAGAAACTGAAGCTGCCAAACATTAATAATCGCGACATCAAGCATAAGATAAACCAGCCTGATCTGAAAGAGCTTGATCGGCTGCTTAATCGGCTGCTCACTGGCATCGCCCCGCTGGGTCAGGCGCTGGAGGTCGAGCTATGAGCAGGCATCTCTTACTCTGGACGCTGGCCGGCGTGCAACCGTTTATCGAGGCCGCGCGCAAGACCCAGGATCTCTGGATTGGCAGCTACTTGCTGTCTCATCTTATGGAAGCGGCCCCGGAATCGGTTAAGAACCGCGCTGCACAGCTTATCTATCCCGCGCAGACGACAATGTATCTAAAATCGCCCGTCGCTGACCTGCCGAATAAGCTGGTTGCGATCTGCCCGTCTGCAGCGACGGAAAATATCGCGGAGCAAGCCCGGCAGGCGCTCTATCGCCGCTGGAATACGTTGCAGCGGCGTGTTTGGAGCAGACTATCCGGCAGGTGACGGGTATCGCCCCAACGCGGGATCTGTGGGATGAACAGACCGATCCACAGTCGCTGTTCGAAATCTACTGGGTTGCCGCGCCCTACGATGACAGGAGTTACAGCGCCTGTTATCAGCGCCTGGAGGCGGCGATGTGGGCGCGCAAACAGACACGTACCTTCGGGCAGTATCAGCAGCAAGGTGAGAAATCGA
Source organism: Chloroflexales bacterium (assembly GCA_022360155.1). Taxonomy (GTDB): domain Bacteria; phylum Chloroflexota; class Chloroflexia; order Chloroflexales; family Chloroflexaceae; genus JAKSDJ01. The sequence continues at coordinate 1,892 of JAKSDJ010000463.1, forward strand.
CCATCACCGGGACAGAACTGGCGCTTCAGCAACCCGGCAGTACCCGCCAGAAGGTACGCAAACTCTGGGCAGCCATCGGCAAGGAATACAGCAACAAGTTCATTCGCACCGATGGGAGTGAACGCCTCTCGGCGATCGATGCAGTGAAACGGCTGGCCGCCTCGAAAAAGGGGGCCAAACCGTACCTGCTCGAGGAGGTTGACTTCAATAGCTTCCCCTCGACCAGCACCATCGCTGCCGCGCCGTTCATGTACGCTGCACTTATCTATGCTGATCAGATAAGCTCCGAACTCGTAGCCTGGTGTTCCAAATTACGCCAGTTCGCAAGCCAGACAACACTTGTCGATGACGGCTACCCTGATGTGTTGCCCTACCTGAAACAACTCTGTACCCAACAAACTGAAAAGACGCCCTGGAAATCTGCCCACACCACGCACGATCTCCGGCAGTTCTTGCTCCAGCAAGACGGCGACATCCTCTTCGCGGCAACCTACGCACTCAAACGTCTGGAGCGCGACCATGGGCTCGCCTTGGCTGACCCACGCGCGCGGGCGCAAATTGAGCAACAGTGTCGCGAAACAGTTCAAGCGCTAAACGATTTGATAGGTGCAGTTCGTGAA
>JAKSDJ010000485.1 GCA_022360155.1 Chloroflexales bacterium
CGCCAGCCAGGCGTCTGGCTCCATAGCAACCTCCAGTGGCGGAATGTGCGATGGAAATCATTGTGTGATACGGTCAGTACATTGACAATAGAGCTTCGGAACATACTTAAGGTTGTAATGCATGAATCTGCAGCAACGGTGCGTGCGACCCCATTTTTGGCTTGAGCATTCGCCCCAAATCGGCGCTGCCCTAATCCATCTTGGGGCTGAATAGCGCGACCAGCCCTGTTCCGATCATCAACGCGCCGCCGGCTATAAACACTGAAGGTAAACTCAGATCGATCAAGGCGCCGGCCAACGCATTCGAAAATGGATCGACCGCGACGAGCGAAAAGATCAACAGGCTAGCCATACGCCCCTGCAAATGATCTGGCGTACGCGCTTGCAGCCAACTTCCCGCAATGACACCGACAATGCCCGCGCCCACACCGCTCAGCGCCAGCACTACAAGGGCGACCCAAAGCGCCGCGACAACGCCGATCAGAATCAGGCCGCCGCCCATACCCAACGCCAGCCAGACCAGCACAAGCCTAGGACGTTCGAGCGCAGGCAGCAGCCCGCCCAAAATGCCGCCCAAGAGCGCACCGCAGCCAAACGTCGCCATCAGCGCCCCATACAACGACGCATCGCCGCCAAAGCGCTGCTCTGTCATTGCCGCCAGCCCAACCACCACCGGGCCGAGCGCCGCAAAATTAAGCATCGCCAGCATCAATAAACTGGTGCGGATCGCCGGAGTATGCCAGGCAAAGCGTACCCCGTTCATCAAAGCCTGCCTCAACGACTCGCGTGGCTGCCCGATTTCCTGCGCTTGCGCAAGCGATGCGCGTCGTCGCATACGCCACATGATCGCCCCGCCGAACGCAAACGCGATCGCATTCAGGCCGAAGGCGAGCGGCAGGCCAAGGGCGCTGATTAGGAAGCCGCTTACCGCCGGGCCAAGGATATTCGCAAGATTGTCCGATGTTGTGATAATCGCGTTGCCCTGTGCGAGTTTTTCCGGTGCGACCAGTCGCGGAACCTGCGCCAACGCTGTCGGATAGAAAAAGGCATCCATCAGCCCCAAGAGTGCTGCGATGATGTAAAGCGCCCACAACGCCATGCCGTCGATCGCCAACAAGAACGCAATTCCGCCCACCAATGTTGCGCTGCCCAACGCCGATAGCGCCAGCAGTACACGCGGCTCCACCCGGTCGGCGATGATGCCGCTGAACAACATCGCCACGGCGCGCGGCACGGCCGCCACGGTCAGCACCGCACCCAGCGCAACGCCGGAGCCGGTGAGCTGTAACACCAGCCACACCAACGCCACGGTGTAGAATTGCACAGCTAACGAAAACAGGGACTGCCCGATCCAGAGCAGGCGAAAGTTAGGGATGGCGAGCGGCGTCGGCGCCGCCCGCTGTGTCGTTTGTTCGGCCATCATGTGCATCGCGCTCTCCAATCGTATCGGGCTGAAGCAGGCGATATGAACATATGGCTACCACGCCACCGGCAGCGCAAAATGCCGTGGCCGAACGCCAGATGGCGATTGCGCTCGCGGGTGATGTCCAGATCATCCGGCTGCGTGAATTGCGCCTCGTCCCGATTCGCCGAGCCGAGCACCACCAACACCATCTCACCGCGCGGGATCACCTGATCGCCGATTACGACATCCTCGCGGGCAAAGCGCAACGTCGAGGTTTCTACGGGGCTATCGTAGCGCAAAAACTCCTCGACTGCCGAGATGATCAGCGTCGGATCGCGCTTGAGCAGCGCCAGTTGATCGGGATGCTGCAGCAACGCAATAAGGGACTCGGAAAAACGAAAATATCCCACTCGACTCATGGTGTGTATTGCATAGCCTCTGGCTGAGGCGACATGGCACACACAACTGGGATGATTAGCACTTTCCGAGTCCCTAAGTTGCTTGACAGCTTGACCGCATCATTGATCCCTTGTATCATACCTCCACCTCGCATTACTTTAGATAGGAACGATGAATGGGTAACCAAGCGTAACGTAGCCTGAACCCCATCAATACCCAGTTTGTGTATAGTGCTGTACGACACGCTATGCGCTGCTGGTGCTACGCTCAAACGCTGGTTTATCCGTATCCTATCGGAGTATACTCCCCATGTCTCGTATACACGACGCCGTGCGCGCCATGCGCGCTGTTCCCTATGCTGCGCTGCGCCGCATGCTGGCGCTAGTGCTACGTGCTGCCATACTGTTTAAGGACAGAGTAACCAACCTGGAATCAACCATCATGGAGCCAGCTGCGCTGCACGCACGCACAACGCTCACCAACGGCCAGCTGGCGGTCGTAACGCTTGGGCGGCTGGGGTTGAACATGGCCTACCGGATCGTCTACCCGCTCCAGCCCTTCCTCGCGCAACGGCTGGAGGTCAACCTGCAGACGGTCAGCGCGCTGGTGACGGTGCAGGTGCTGGCCGCGGCGCTCAGCCCGCTGGGCGGCTACCTGGCCGACACGCGCGGCGAGCGCAATATCATGACGATTGCACTGACGCTGTTCTGCCTGGGCGCGGGGCTGTGCGTGATCGCCGGCAGCTTTGGCGGCTTCCTGCTGGGCTACGCCCTGATCGGGCTGGGCGCGGCGCTCTACCAGCCGGCGGCGCAGGCCTACATCAGCGCGCGCACCAGCTACGCGCGGCGCGGCTGGGCGCTCGGCGTGTTCGAGACCTCGTGGGCAGCCTCGGCGCTGGTAGGCGTGGCGCCGCTGATGTGGCTGGTGCAGGCCACCGGCGACTCAGCGTGGTCGTTCCGCAGCATCCTGGCCGCGGCGATCTGCTCGCTGGCGCTGGTGCGCTTCGGCCTGCCGCCGATTGCGCCGCACACGGCCAGCCAGCCACACATCCGGCTCGACTGGCGCGCGCTGTGGGCGCCCAGCGGGCTGAGCATCCTGGCGCTCATGTTCCTCACTTCGCTGGCAGTCGACCTGGTATTTGTGGTGCAGGGCGCCTGGAGCAAGGCCAGCCTGGGCGCAAGCGAGGCGCAGCTGGGCCAGGTGTTTGCGCTGCTGGGCATCGCCGAGTTTGGCGGCTCGATCGGCTCGACGCTGCTGGCCGACCGCTTTGGTAAGAAACGCACAGCGCTGATCGGCTACGCGCTCACCGCGCTGTGCGTGGCGCTGCTGCCGCTGAGCGACGGCAGCTGGCTGCTGTTTCTGCCGCTCTACTTCCTGTTCGCCCTATGCTTAGAGTTCTCGATCGTCTCGGCCTTACCGCTGGCCTCGGGCGTAGCGCCGGCCGTGCGCGGCACGGTGATGGCGCTCTGCGTGCTGATGAACGGCATGGGTCGCGCGGTCGGCTCGCGAATCGCCACGCCGCTCTGGCTCGGTGCAGGCATCTGGGCCACCGGCCTGGCCAGCGCGGCGCTGATCGCGCTGAGCGTGCTGCTGTGCTGGGCGCTGGTGCGCGAGCGCGAGGGGGCGTAGGAGTGAGCAATCGGCCCCGCTACCACGCCACCGGCAGCGCAACCGGACCACGGATCAGTATCCCTGGGCGCCACACGAGCTGCTCTGGCGCAACGGTCAGCCGGAGATCGGGCATGCGGCGCAGCAGCGTGTTGATCGCGATCTGTCCTTCGATGCGGGCGAGCGGCGCGCCCAGACAGTAATGAATGCCGTGGCCGAACGCCAGATGGCGATTGCGCTCGCGGGTGATGTCCAGATCATCCG
>JAKSDJ010000044.1 GCA_022360155.1 Chloroflexales bacterium
ATCGAGCCCAATGAATGTGAACGTAGCAAGATAGAACACCCAGAGAAAGACCGTCTCATAGGCTGGGGCAAGAAGATCTGTAATGAACGGCCTAACAAAGACCAGCGCGATTGTCAGAACAAGCAAGCGTACTGAGCGATCTCGCAACATTTCTCCCCCTTCGATGGCTTGGTAACGAAGCAACTCCCGCCCTACTCCTCCAGCTCGATGGTCACGATCCGCCACGGCGCGACATCTAGCTCCAGCGCGCCGCCCGCCAGCGCGCACTGCGCCTCGCGCTGTTCGTCCAGAGTTACGCGATAGGCCGCGCGCCACGCGCCCGCCACCCGCAACCGCCCGCGGACGGTGGCGCCGGTCGTGTTATAGCAGCGCACAATCACGCTGGCCCGATCTTCGGCGCGCTTGACCGCCGTGAGCTGCAATGCGGGCGGCTCTAGCTCCAGGAAGCTGTGGCGTGGCGGCAGTTCACCGCTGTGCTGCTCGGCCTGCACCACCCGCAGCGGCGCATTGAAGGCCGCCGCCGCCTCGGCCAGGCGCTCGACCGGCAGATCGCCGCCGTGGGGCAGCAGCGCATAGTCGAGGCGCTGCAGGCCAAGGCATTGCCCCTCCTCCACCGCATCGAGCGGCGCGTAGGAGTTGAAATCCACGAACATGTGGCCGACCCCGCGCAACAAGGTCAGCTCCAGTTGGCCGTCGGGCCGGGCGTCGTGCTCGTACAAGCCGCGACTCAACACCGCCAGCCCGCGCCCCGTGGTCCGTACATCGACGAAGCTACGGTGTGGACGGTCGCGGCTGGCCCACGGCCAGTACGATGGCAGCTCTAGCCCGCGGTCGATTGCGCCAAAGGTCGTATCCGCCAGCGCGGAGTCGATCGCAGCGCCAAGCGGAAAGACCGCCCGCAGCCGGTGATCTTTGACCGTGTTGTCCAGCTCGGTCGTGATCTCGACGCGCTCGACACCGCGCAGCAGCCGCACCCGCGAGTGGATCGGCGCTTCGACATATTCTGTGCTGCGGCCCGTACGGTCGGGGCACGCTGCGACCGGCAAGTGCGGACGAACGACGACCTCGATCTCGGCGAGCACCGGCCCGGCAGCCAGCACGCGCAGCTCGACCCCGCCACCTAGCGTCTCGACGACGGTATCGTTCATCGGCTTCACATAGTTGTACTGGTCGCCGATGTCACCCTGATCGCGGAAGAAGTTCAGCCGCTCGAAGATCGCGCCGCTGCGCTTGTCCGTCACCGACAGCGTACCGTCCGACACGACGCTCACCCGGAGGTGCTCGTTCTCCATCACCGCGGGGCAGGCCACGCCGCTATCGACGCGGGGCAGGCGGCGAACCAAGCGCGCGGTATAGACGCGGTAGCCGCACGGCGGCACATGCTCGCAGTAGGCCGCCAGCGTGTAACGACTGACCGGCGTCTCGTGCGGCGTGGCGGTTGGCGACAGCACCTTGCGGGTGCGCTGAACCCGGTGCAGCACCTGAACCGGCACGGGCTGGCCCTGCTCATCCAACAGCTCGATGTCGTTGTACTCGGGCCGCTGCGCGAAGTCGACTTCAAAGCAGGCTACGTCGCTGCGCGGGCGCGGCAGCGGGTTATGCACCAGCAGCACGGTCGTCTCTAGCGCATCCTTCGTATCGACCGGCGTGGTATCGACACGCGCCGCGATGTAGTCCAGGGCGTGCTGCAACAACTCCGCGCCGACCTGCTGGGCTTGGGCGAAACGCGGCGCCATCTCGCGATGCACCTGGTCGATCGAGCAGCCGCAGATCGAGTCGTGCGGATGGTTCTGGAGCAGCAGCTTCCAGGCGTAGCGCGGGAAATCGCGGTCGTAGCGCTTGCCCAGCAGAGATGCCCAAGTTTCATACGGCTCGACCCAGCCCTCCAATAAACGCTCGGTGGCATTATTGGCCTGCTTGAGCCCGATCCGCGCCGAGCGCACGCCGGTGAGCAGCACCCCCTCCGACTCGTCGATCAGCTCGCCGTCGATTGTGCCCAGGTGTTCGCCGGCAGCATGGCGCAGCGCATCAACTGCGTCGGGCAGGCGCGCGTGGATCAGGCGGCCCCCCTGGTAACGCGCCGCCAGATCCTGGCGGATGGCGGTCAGATTCTCCTGCGCCACTAGGTGATCGACGCCGTTCATCAAAAGGAGATCGCGCTTGCTCCCAGCCGCCTTGAGCTGGGCCACAATCCGATCGAGATAGGCCAGCGCCTCCTGAGAGTCGGCGGGAAAGCGCTGGGCGTTGTTGTACCAACCGGCCAGAAAGATACCTAACACCCGCGAGCCGTCCAAGCCGCGCCACCAGTACTCGGTGCCGCCGGTTTTGCTCACAAACGTGCCGCGGCCATGGATGAACGTGTCGAGGCCAAAGCCGCGGAGGATCTGCGGCAGTTGTGCGATGTGGCCGAACGAGTCGGGCAGGTAGCCGACCATCATCGGCTCGCCGTACTGGCGCGCGATCCGCAGGCCGATCAGCAGGTTGCGGATGATCGCCTCGCCGGAGACCAGGAACTCGTCCGGCTGCACGTACCACGGCCCAACCAAGATCCGCCCGTTGCGGATATGCTCGGTCAGCTCGGCGGCGCGCTGCGGGCGGATCTGGAGGTAATCCTCCAGCACGATCGTCTGGCCGTCGAGGTGAAAAAAGCGAAACTCCGGATCGCGGCGCAGCAAGTCGAGTAGATCGTCGATCAACGCAACCAGGCGGAAACGGAACTGCTCGAAGGTCAAATACCACTCGCGGTCCCAGTGGGTATGCGAGATGATGTGCAGATCAAGCGGTTGAGACATATGATCAGCCTTTCAAACCAGTCAGAGTAATACCGCGGATGATCTGGCGCTGAAAGATCAGGAACAGCACCAGCGGCGGCACACTGGCAATCGCCAGCGCCGCGACGATCAGATTGAGCGGCTCCTCGGCGCGGTTGTTGAGCCGGTAGAGCGCGACCATAATCGGTTGCAGATCGACGTTGGTCAGGACCAGAAAGGGCCAGAAGAAATCTTTCCACGCGCCAATCACCGAAAAGATCGACACTACCGCCAGCACCGGTCGCGAGAGCGGCAACACAATACGGACAAAGAGTTGCCAGGCGTTTGCGCCATCGATGCGGGCGGCGTCGGTCAGGTCGAGCGGGATGTCGTCGAAAAAGCTCTTCAAGATAAAGATATTGAACGCGCTGACCGCGCCGGGCAACCAGATCGCCCACCAGGTATCGAGCAGGCTGACGTTGAGCAGCGGCACGTGTACCACCGTCAGGTATTGTGGGATGATGTAGGCCGCCGGCGGGACCATCAGCGTGCTGAGAAAGAGCAGCAGAATAACATTGCCGAAGGCGGGCCGCAGCTTCGACAGCGAGAAGGCCGCCGTCGCCGACACGAACAGTTGCAGCAGCCATGCCCCCAGCGCCAGAAACAGCGTGTTGCTGAAGTATAGGTTGTAGCGCATCCGGCTCCACGCCAGCGGGTAGTTGCTCCAGTTGGCCTGTTCCGGCACGATGGTCGGCGGCATCCGGAACATCTCGGTAGTCGATTTGAGCGCGCCGCTGAACATCCAGTAGAGCGGGAAGATCGTCGTGAGCGTCAGCAGCAGCAGCAGCGCGAAGACCAGCCAGTACCCCAACTTGCCGCTGAAACGGCGCAGCTCCAAGGGGGAGATCAGCGAGCGCTCACTCGAGTCGCCACGGCGTGAGCGGGTAAGGCGGGTGTTGCGTACAATCATGCGTTATTCCCTATTCAAGCGCCGGGTCAACCAGAGGTACAAGAGCGAAAACGCAACCAGAACGACGAAGAGCAGCAAGCCCAGCGCCGCCGCCGCGCCAAAGTTGCCGTACTTGAAGGCGTAGCGATAGAGCAGCATCAGCACGGTTAGCGTTGCGTTGACCGGGCCGCCGTCGGTCATCACAAACGGCTCGGTGAAGACCTGCATCGTGCCGATGATTTGCAGCACCAGCAGAATCAGCATCACACCACGGATCTGCGGGAGCGTGATGTGGCGCAGCCGCTGCCAGAGGTTGGCGCCATCGATCTCCGCTGCGTCGTACAGGTGCGCCGGGATACCCTGCAACGCCGCAAGGTAGAGCAGCATCGTGCCGCCAGCATTGGCCCAGGTCGACAGGATGACGAGCGAGAGCATTGCGGTATCGGGCGATTGCAGCCAGGGTTGCGGCGGCAGGTGCAGGGCGCGCAGCAGCGTATTGATCAGGCCCGGGCCGGGATCGTAGAACCACTTCCACAGAATGACTACGACCATCGGCGGCAGGATGACCGGCAAATAGAAGGCCAGGCGGAAGTAGCTGCGGCCATGGCGCATCTCATTGACTGCAATCGCCAGAATCACCGGCGCGAGGTAGCCGAGCAGCAGGGCCAGGAGGGTGAACTGGATTGTGTTCCCCCAGGCCCGGCTGAACAGCGGATCGCTCACCACGAGCCGGAAGTTCGCCAGGCCAACCCACACCGGCGGGTTGATCAGGTCTACGCGCTGGAAGCTGATCACGAAGCCGCGCGCGATAGGGTACCACGCGAAGGTCGCGAAGAGCAGCAGCGCGGGCAGCAGGAACAGATACGCCGGGATGTTGTGCGCCAGCGCCCGCCGCCAGCGTGATTGCCGGCGCGGCTGAACAAAGACTGTCGAGGTAACCCGTTCGCGCATAAGCGCGTCCTCCTAAAACGACGAGGTGATGAGACGATGAGACGACGAGACGAGGGCGGGTCAGCACGTTGGTGCGTTGGTTTGGTACAACTTATTTTATTCCCCCTCGCCCCTTGTGGGTTTAGGGACAGACAGTAGGCGCGGCTTGCAGCCGCGCTGTCTGTTCCTAATACTACAACGAGACTTCCAGACCCACCTGGTTGGAACGCCGTCGCCCATGTCACCCTGAGCGTCGCGAAGGGTCTCGCACCCGCTTCCCAGGCGATTCGTCACGTCGTTCCGCATGACATGGCTCGTTGTAGTACTAAAACGTTGACACGTTGGCAGGTTGGCAGGTTGCCTGATTCGTACGTTCCATCTGCGTTGATTGGCGTCCATCTGCACCATCAGCGCTCCATTGCAGATGAGCAGACTGGCTCTAAAACGTTGGCACGCATAAACATGAGCGGACCGCTATTTTTGTTGCGGGAAAACCATACGATCGGCGTGTATCGGCGATTTCGACATTCGGGCTTATACCAATTCAACGTGAATACCACGCATGTCATGCTGAGCCCTTCGGCTGCGCTCAGGATGCAACTCCGCGAAGCATCTCGGCTTGCCCCTGTTGAGACCCTTCGCTACGCTTAGGGTGACAGGATGCAGAATGTCTTCGGCGATTTAGTATTACTCGTCACTCCTGCATCTGGTCCAGCACTTGGGTCTGGAACTGCTGAACCGCGTCGTCGAGCGCTTGCTGCGGGTCGGCGTCCGGGTCGGTCAGCACCGCTTGCATCACGGTGTCGAGGATCGCGTACAGCTTCTGCGCCTCGATGGACGGCTCGGGCTTCAGTTGGATGTTCGTTGCTGCGACATACGGCGCATAGTTCTGCAGCGGCGCGTTGGCGTACTGCTCGACAATCGCGGCGCGCTGCTGCTGGAAGTCGCCGGTGAAGAGCGGCAGCTCCGGCCAGCCGACCAACTGATCGCGCTCCTGCTGGCCCTGAAGGTCAGCCTCATAGGCGCTCAGGTTGAAGTCGCGGAAGATGGTCCACTCAAAGGCCGCTTGCAGCGCCTCGGGCGAAGACTGGGGGTTGAACATCCAAGCTGCGCCGCCGGCGAGCGTCGCGTCACCGCCGCCCTGCGGCATGGGTCCGATCCCGAAGTCCTCGATGTTGGCCTCGTACTGCGTCTTGAGCGAGCGCAGCGCGTCGGGGGCCATAATCGCCATCGCCACCCGCTCGGTCGCCAGCAGTGGCAGGACATCTTTCACTTCGAGGAGCTGCTGCTCGGTCATCGACTGATCTTCCCAGCGCATCGCCTTGAGCGTTTGCAGCGCGTTGACCGCCGGCTCGCTGTTGAAGGTCGCCGCCCATGTCCCATCCGGCTGCTGCTGTTGCAGATCGCCGCCAAAGCTGTAAACCCAGGCCGTGAAGTGCCAACCGCCCTGGTTGCCCTTGCTCAGCTCGGCGAAACCGGCGCGACCTGTGTTCGGGTCGGTCAGCTTTTGGGCGTACTCGCGCAGCTCGTCCCAGGTCGTCGGCGGCTGGTCGGGGTCGAGGCCGGCCTCCTGAAACAGCTTGCGGTTATAGATCAGGCCCAGCGCATAGCCGCCGACCGGCACCCCAAAGATGCGGTCGTCCTGGTTTTGGACAATCCTGAGCACTTCGGGGTTGAAGCTGGCGAAGTGTTCCCAGTCCTGCATCAACTCGGTGATGTCGGCGGCATAGCCCTGTTCGATCAGAGCCTGCGTGTCGGTGAAGGCCACCAGGTAGGCGTCCTCCATCGTGCCGCCGGCCAGCTTGGCGACGAACGCCTCGCGGTCAAAGCCGCCGGCGCGGGCGTCTACCTCGACGTCGGGGCGCTCAGCTTTGAACTCTTCGAGTAACTGGATGTGGCGGGCGATATCCGCCGGGTTGTTTTCATCGGGACCATTGGTCGTTGTGATGCTGAGCATCTGGAGATCGGGAGTGGGTGTCGCTGTGGCGGGCGCACCGGCGGCATCCGTCAGGGCAGCGGGCGCACCGGCGGCATCCGTCAGGGCAGCGGGCGCATCCGGGGCGGCGGGCGGCGGCGCTTGGCCACACGCGGTCAGTACGAGCAAGAACGAGAAAACGAGCAGCACACCCAGGCGTGCTCCGCGTTGTGCAATGCCTGTCATGGTGAAATTCCTTTCCAACGTTCAGATTTTAGCTATCAGCCATCGGTCGTCGATAATCCGCCAGAATTATGGTTCGTCGCTGCTTTAGCGTTGTAGATGTGGATGAGAGTCGTACGGCACATTGCTCTTTACCAGAGAAAGCCAGCCCGGCTGCAAGCCGCGCCTACAGCGCAAGCCCCAACGTTCCAACGTTCTACTCGCCTCCTTTCATTGCTGAGCGGCGGCGGGGAAGGATCGCTGCGTTGGGGAAGGGGCGGCAGGTATGGACGACTCGCGCACGACCAGGCTGGTTGGCAGCGCAAGCTCACGGCCTAATGACTTCTTTCCGGCTAACCGAGCAAGCAGCAACTCGGCGGCCCGCACGCCGATCTCGTATTTGGGTTGGGCGACTGTAGTCAGGGGAACGGGCATGTAGGGTGCAAGGGGGATGTCGTCGAAGCCCACAATCGCGATATCATCGGGCACGCGCAGACCACGCGCCAGCAAATAGTGCATGACGCCGAACGCAATGATGTCATTGATACAGAACAACGCAGTCGGCGGATTGGAGGCGCGCAGCAGCATATCGATAGGCGCCAATTCCTCATTGGTATATAACGCCATCTCTTCGTCAACCGCACGGTGGCGGTGCAGCGCCAAAGGAACCGCCGCGAGCGGGAGGATTCCCTCATCACGAAGCGCCTGCTCGTAGCCGCGCACCCGGTCGAGCACGCTGCTCGGCTGATCCGGCGAGCGAATGCAGGCAATATGTCGATGCCCCAACTCGATCAAGTGCTCGACGGCGCGGTAGGCGCCGCCCATGTTGTCCACCAACACACAGTCGGCTTTGACACCAGGCAAACGCCGATCGAGCAGCACCAAGGGAATGTTTGCAGATAAGATCCTAGTGAGCAGCATCGCCTCCTCAGCAACCGCGAGCGGAAACAGGATCATACCGCTGACCCCCTCGCGCATCAGTCGTTTGATCTGCTCATATTCGAGCGCTAGGTCGCCCTCGGAGTGGCAGAAGATCAGACTATAGTTATTACGCCGCAGCGTATTCTCCGCGCCGCGTAACATATCACTGGTCAATGAGTCGCGCAGGTAGGGTACGACGATACCGATCAACTGCGCGCCCGGACGCAGATCCGGCTCGGTGACGAAGGTGCCCTTCCCAGGGATGCGCTGCAACAATCCCTGTTTCACCAGCAAGTCCAACGCCTGGCGCACGGTGCCGCGGCTGACCGCCAGATTAGCCGCCAAGTCGATTTCAGGCGGCAGCCGATCATACGGCTTGAGCGCGCCGATATCGATCTGGCGCCGTAAGTAGTCTGCCAACTGCAGATAGAGCGGTCGCGGGCTCTCTGTATCGAGCGCTGTCAGTGGTTCCATAACAAAAGCACTTTGTTTACAAATGTCTGGACAAATAGATTCTAAATGAGAAAGCGTTTACTGTCAATGTGAACGATCAAATGATCAAACATTTGAACGATCATGAACGATCAAACGTTTGAAAATCGGTACGAGAGGCGAAGCGACGCGGAGAAGAAGAGCCGAGGAGACGGAGGCGCGGAGGCAGCCTGATAGAACATCAGCGGCAGCTGTGCGTATCTGTGGATTATGTTCTTGCGCCGGTGGCTGCGCAGCCTTGAATTGACGTTCAGGCTGCGGAGGGGTCAGGGGAACCGGCAGGGTTCCCCGACGGGGAGTATGCGGGGCGGAGCCCGCTCGGATCAGCACCGCAACGCCCGCACGAATGGGCCATCGATGAGACTGCCCGCTTGATCAATCAGCGACAGCCCGGCGAAGCGCCGCCCGAGCGAGGAGGCGTGTCGAATCAAGCGTCGGCAATGGTGAGTTTTCGTCGTTGATGATGAGGGGGATCTCGGTGCAACCGAGAATCACTGCCTCGCAAGCCCGTTCCTTCAGATTCTGGATGACAGACTGGAAGTACGCGACGCTCTCTGGCTTGAAGACCCCGTAGACAAGTTCGTCCATGATGATCCGGCCAATCTCGTCGCGCTCCTGACTACGAGGCCGAATGCACTGAAGTCCCCACGCAGCGAGTCTTGCCGGATAGACAGCGCTGTCGACAAGCCAAGTGGCGCCAATGAGGCCCAGGCGTTGAAACTTGCGTTCGGCGGCCTCTACGGCGACTACATCTGCGATGTGAAGCCATGGCAGCGGGCTCCGAGGCTCAACATACGAGAAGGCTTGGTGGATGGTATTGTCCGGACAGATAAGAAAGTCGCAGCCAGACTTGGCGAGCTTTTGCGCTGACGTAAGCATGAGGCGACCAACGCCTTCGATATCTCCACGATCAAGGCAGTGTATGTAGTCGGCGAGCGACGGAGTATGCATCGAGACTTCGGGATGAGCATGTGCGCCAAGAAGCTCTGCACCCTCTGAACAAATAGTTCGATAGCAGAGTGCAGCGCCCTCGGCTGAACAAGCAACAATTCCTATGTGCAGCGGCATGGGAATGTGGATTTGGCAACGGCTAACAAGTATCAGCCGAAACGTTTCCTAGAATGAATTATACAGATACTAGCAGTTCCAGTATACTACAGCTTGACGGCGTCGACAATCCTTGTTGCAATCAAACGAGGGCGCATCAACGCGAAACGTCAGCCGCAGATCAGTATGGATAAACCGCAGATTGACAGC
>JAKSDJ010000964.1 GCA_022360155.1 Chloroflexales bacterium
ATGTGGACGCCATTACCCGCGGCGAGCCGCCGGCAAACCCGGACAAGATCGAGAAGGCCGTCATTGCCGCAGACGCCTAGGCGCCCATCGCCGGATCAGGCTTCAGACACCGGGGACGGGGTTTCTGCAACGGCAGATGCGCCGTCCCCGGACAGTCTGGATGCCTATGACTTCCACCTCCCCGAGGAGCTGATCGCCCTGCGGCCCGTGCGGCCGCGGGATTCCGCGCGCCTGCTGGTCGTCAATCACGCTCGGCCGGGCAGTCTTTCAGACCGGATCGTGCGGGAGCTGCCCGACCTGCTGCGCCCGGGCGACGTGCTGGTGGCCAATGACACTCGGGTCATCCATGCGCGCCTGCGCGGCACGCGGCAGCGGGGTGAAGCGCGCGCGAACATTGAATTGCTACTGCACAAGCCGCTGCCGGACGCCGGTTGCTGGCGGGCCTTCGCCCGGCCTGCCAAACGGCTCAAGCCCGGGGACGTGATCGAGGTGCATGAGGCGCTGACGGCGGATGTGCTGGACCGCGACGGCGGCGAAGTCGTCGTGCGGCTGACCCCCAAGCCCTCGGCGAGGGGGCGCTCAGTGCGAAGGTCAAACACCTGATGGCGCTAGCCGTTGCTATTACCATTCGGTGCGAAGGCGGCATTGCCTATCATGTTCGCGCCGCGCTCGAAGCGGGGGCGACCCACGAAGAAATTGCCGAGACCATTGGCGTGACGATTATGATGGGCGGTGAACCGGCAAGCGTTTGGGGGAGTCAGGCATTCCAGGCGCTGCTCCAGTTCGAACGCGAGTTGTGCTGCTGCACGGTGCAACCACAGTACGGTGCGCGACGCAACCGCTTGTAACACGTGTGTGACGATGCTAGCCCATCACGTTGAAACGTCAGAATATTACAGTCATTCTGCACTCTACAAAGGCCATTGGGGCTTTTCCCTCCGGCCCTTGTAGTCGATAATACCTCGCTCCTTGCGCGACGTTTGGCTCAATGACGCCGCCAACGTGCAGCGCAAGGAGTGAGGAGTATCCTTCATCATTTCTTCCCCAGATGAGCTGCTGGTCCCCGCATACGCGGGGATGAGGCGACGAGTTGCTGCCTGCGCGTCGCGTCCTCGTGTCCTCACAAGCTGTGTGGCCAAACCTTGTCTCGTAGTTATGGTCTCTTAACGAGGAAGAGCCGCTCTCTGCGCTAGCATGAACGTACCGGAGAAATCTTGGTCCGGTTTGGCCTGCGTGATTCAATATTATAGTATTGTGTGCTATGATAAACCATGTTCACAAAACCTGTGCGTGGCATACGCAGCCAGCTTTGGTCATAGTAAGCGAACGAATCGATGGAGAGCAAGATCAACGTCAACAGTGCTGTTGGCAACACGAGTTTTTCGCCACGTATTGCGTTTGATCGCAATGCCTCTTTCCGTTTGCTCTTCGAACGGTCGCCCGAAGCGATGCTGCTACTCGATGGGACTGTCTTTATAGACTGTAATCCGGCGGCGGTCGCTCTGCTTGGTTGTACCAGCAAAGAAGAGGTTTTTTCCTTACACCCCTACGATATTTCTCCTGAACGGCAGCCCGATGGCCGTAATTCGATTGCGAAGGCGCGTGAACTCATCGCGACAGCGTTACAGCAAGGCAGTGCGCAGTTTGAATGGGTCCATCGTCGTTTAGACGGCTCGCTTATCCCAGTCGAAGTTGTATTAACGGCGATTCCGCTTGGTGAAAAGCAGATCTTACACGTTGTCCTCCGCGATATTACTGAGCGCTTGCAAGCCGAAGCCATTTTGTATCAGCGCGAGTGCCAACTTCAAAACCATCGCGATCATCTCGACGAGTTGGTTCACGCCCGCACTGCCCAGCTTGAAGCCGCAAATGCCCGGCTCCACCATGAAATTGCCGAGCGCAAAGCGACGGAGCAAGCTCTGTGTCGGACCCGCGATGAATTGAGCTTGCTGCTCGATATTCAACGGGC
The DNA here is from genome assembly GCA_022360155.1 of Chloroflexales bacterium. GTDB lineage: Bacteria > Chloroflexota > Chloroflexia > Chloroflexales > Chloroflexaceae > JAKSDJ01. The sequence continues at coordinate 1,970 of JAKSDJ010000964.1, forward strand.
GATTACCAGCCGCCTCGATCCTGAAACCATTTTGCAAATGGTTGCCGACGCCGCCCTCCGCCTGACTGACGCCGATGTGAGCTTTATTGCGCTTCAAGACGAAGACGTGCTCGAAGCGGTGGTCTATGCCGGCGCTTTGGATTGGAACCCATGCGGTTATCAATTGCCGCGGGCTAGCTCAATGGCTGGGCAGGCGTTGGATACAGGCATTCCCTTCATGATCCATAACGTCTGTTCGGGGGCGTGCGCCTGCTCTGAGCTTGTCGAACAGATTGGCGCTCGCTCCGTCATCGCGGTGCCGCTCCAATCGGTAGTTGGTGGCAATGGCATTATCTTCGTCGCCAAGATCCAGGAAAACGCGCTCACCCCAGACGACGAGCGGGTGCTCTCGATGCTTGCGTCGGGAGCTGCTATTGCGCTTGAGAACGCCGAACTCTATACCCAGGCGCAACAAACGGCGGTGTTGGAAGAGCGCCAGCGCCTCACCCGCGAGTTGCACGACGCTGTGACCCAGACGCTCTTCTCGGCGAACTTGATCGCTGATGTCTTGCCGCGTCTCTGGGAGCGCGACCCTGTAATCGGGCGACAACGGCTGGGCGAAGTACGACAATTGACGCGGAGCGCACTGGCCGAGATGCGCCTGCTCTTGACCGAGTTACGTCCGGACACCTTGCCCAACGTCCGTCTTAGCGATCTGCTTGGCCAGCTTGCCGAGGCGACCGCTGGCCGCGCATGCCTTGCTTTCACGACAACGCTGGAAGACAATTATGACCTTCCCGCTGAGGTGCGGATAACCTTCTATCATATTGCGCAGGAAGCGTTGCGCAATATTACCAAACATGCTCGCGCCCAGAAGGGCTCCATCTTCCTGCAAACAGCGGCGACCTCTGCCACCTTGCGGATCGGGGATGACGGGCGCGGCTTTGATCTGCAGCGGGTTCCGGCTGATCGCCTGGGGATCAAGATTATGCGTGAACGAGCCAAGGCTATTGGTGCGGCATTCGAGATTACTAGCCAACCCGGCGCCGGTACGGAAGTCTGCGTGACCTGGGAAACATAAGCGGATGAGGAGGATCGACAATGGCTGTTGTACCGATTCATATTTTAGTGGTTGACGACCATGCCGTGGTTCGAAGCGGGCTTGCCACTTTTTTGTCAGCCTACGACGATCTCGAACTGGTGGGTGAGGCTGCCGACGGAACGGAAGCAATCGAGCAGTGCGTTTTTGTCAAGCCCGATGTGGTTCTCATGGATCTGGTGATGCCCGGCATGGATGGGATTGAGGCGACACGCATCATCCACGAAAAATTCCCACATGTGCAAGTCATTGCGTTGACCAGCTTTGGTCAGGAGGACTTGGTTCAGGCTGCATTATCGGCTGGGGTCACGAGCTATTTGCTCAAGAATGTGACCGCAGACGATCTTGCGGCTGCGATCCGGTCAGCTCATGCGGGGCATTTCACCCTGTCCCCAGAAGCGACGGAGGCCTTGATCCATGCCGCGATGCATCCCCACACGTCGCTCGACAACCTAACTCCTCGCGAACGCGAGGTGCTGACGCTAATGACCCGAGGATTGAACAATGCTGAGATTGCTGAACAGCTTGTCGTGAGTCGCTCGACAGTCAAGTTTCATGTCAGTAGTATTCTCTCCAAGATGCATGCCACCAGTCGGACTGAAGCTGTCGCGCGAGCCGTGCAGCAACATCTGGTGAACTGATTCAGCTTTGCTCCAATTCCATGTCGGGTTGTGCGGCGAGGCGGCGATGATACCATGTCGCCGCCTCGCGGTTCGGCGTTTCCTCGGCTTATCGCGGCACTTCAACCGCTAGCTCTTGGCCTCCATACCCATAGACTTTATCTCGACCTTGGATGGTGACCATGGTGATGTCTCCGGGAATGCGCACGTCGTTGAGGCTGCGGGTGAAAGGCTGCTCGTTGGCATGGTCGTGCAGCAGAACACGTTCACCTAGCACCGTTCCATCAGGTGCGAGGATGCGCCAGGCATCGGCATAACGCTCTGCTGTGTCGTAGGGCGACGAAACAGTGACGGAAACGTCGAAGACATCGTCACCCTTGGGCTTTAGTGTTGCGTCGAGGATATCCGGGTAGCGCTGCTCCGCCGCCGCGGTGTCGGTGTTGTCAATCGTAGGCGGTGTCGGGCTTGCCGCTACGTCCGCGCTTGGTGTCGGGGCCATCGTCATCGTCGGATTGGCGTCAGGGGGCGGCGTTGTCGTCTGCGCGCCACACGCGGCAAGCAACAAGAGGGCTAGGAATAAGCTTAGCGTTCGCACCTGTATTGCTCCGTGCTCTTCAAGTCCATCGTTCTCATACGGTAAGCTTCTCAGCGATCAGATAGTCATCTACAGATTACCACAGATGGTACAGATGCCCAACAGCGCACTCGTACCTAGGCGCCAAGATCCTGGAGGGTTTCGAGCATGCGATCTTCCGCCGTCATCTCTTGGGCTGCTTCGATCTGTCGGGCTTCCTGGCAGCGACGCAACACCTTCTCCATGACCTGTAGTTCTTCATCGAACAATTCGGCCAATACCTTGTTCATCACCACGCCCTGATCGTGGCAGAACTCGGCAATCAGCACAGCGTGGATATGTTGGGCTTTGTGAAATTGCGCGTCGGTTATCGTATGCGGTTTGGACCAGAAGAACGCGCCAACCTTCATTTCGTTCGGTTCACTTTCCGCTGAGGCCTGCGGTTCAGTTTTGCTTACTTCGATCTGTCGGGCTTCCTGGCAGCCTTGGATCACCTTCTCCAGCAACTGTATCTCCGTATCTGGCAGCTCGGTGATGGCCAGCTCCATCACCAGACCGCGGTCGCAAGAGAACTCGGAAGCCATGATGTCGTGAATGCTGCGGATTCGCGCTGCTTTGGCTTCGGTTGTCATCTGTATTCCTTCCTTTCCTTACATCCTCTCTCAGATATGTGGGGTATGGGCGTCTTATGGGGTGGAGGGGTGTATGAGGTGTAGCCAGTATCCCGCATCTGAAAAGAATAGTGTCGAGTGGGAATGGTCGGTTCCGAATGTCGGCTGGTGCTAAAAAATCGCACCGAGGCATACAATGCCGCCATCTTCAGCATCAGCTAGACTCACCTCTAGCTTACATCGACAATCCGTCCAACGTATAAGGCATGTGGTAAGAATCTGCACTGGGCGCATGGTGAGTCTTTTGCCTGGCCGAGGAGCCAGGCTACAATGCCGTTCTTTTTCGGGGGATGGGGAAAAGGAGAAATTGGACGCAGAACTGCTTATGACGAGTTGTTTTGCACATTACTGCATGCAAAACAACTCGTTGCTTGTTGCTCGTTTTCGGTTACTCCTTCGTATAATCGCCCCGCCGTTCCATGACCATGATCCGCACATGTTCGGCGTGTGCGGGTAGTTCGCCTTGGAGCACGCGGCGAATCTCCTTGCGCTCGAAATAGTGGGCAGCATCGACCATGTTGTCGAACACAAACTCGATGAGGCGGTGCGGCGACTCGGAGAAGTAGTTGTCGAATGACGCAATCGCGCGGAGTTCCGCCGGTTCCTGGAGCGTGTCGGCAATATTGCGCACCCATTCCAGATAATCGCGTTTCTTGCCAATCGGGTAATCAACTGCGTAGATATACTTGATCATTGGATCTCCTCTCTGTTAAAACGTTGAAACGTTGGAACGTTCCAAAACGAATGGCTCGGGACTGCGAGTCAGGAAGGAAATGGCAACGCATAGAGGATTGTTGTGCGGGGTGAGCTTTGTGCCCCACGGACCTAGTATACCACCGATGCGTAGATACAGAGCAAGGCTTCATTGCCGACGCTCGTCTTTGCATCTTCGCGTCCTCACGTCTTCGCTGCCCGCCCGCCAAGGATTGCAGGCACGCTAAACTAAGGTGCGACCGTGATCGCGCCATCACGGACCGTCACGGTGCGTTCGGCGAACGTGCGCAAGAAGGCTCGGTCGTGCGTAATGGCGATGATTGTGCCTTCAAAAGCCTCCAGCGCTTCGGCAAAGTGTTCGCGCCCTTCGATATCGAGGTGGTTGAGCGGCTCGTCGAGCAGGAGCAGGTTACAACCGCGCAGCACTAGCAGTGCAAGTTGCAAGCGGCTGCGCTCGCCCAGCGAACAGGCGCCGACCTGCCGGAACACACTGTCGCTGCCGAAGAGGAAGAAGTGCAGGAAATTGCGCGCCTCGGTCTGGCTCATGGCCCGCTCGCGCAGCACGCTGTCCAGCACCGTACACTTCAGGTCTAGACTTTCGTGCTCCTGCGCCAGAACGCCCAGCCTGATATTTGCGCCGATGCGAACCCGCCCCGCGCTCGGTTCGAGCTGACCGGCAATCAGTTTGAGCAGGGTGCTCTTGCCCACGCCATTTGGCCCAAAGATGGCAATCCGCTCGCCGTGCTGCACCTCGAAGGACACGGCGCTGAAGAGCAGATCGTTGCCAGGGTAGGCGAAGGCGACCTCCTCGACTTGCAGGACGGCGCGACCGCCGGGCGGCGGCGGTCCGAAGTCGAGCTTGAGGCTCCAGCGTTGTTGCGGTTTTTCCACGCGCTCGTCCGAATTCAGATAGCGTTCCAGCTTGCGCTCGCGGGCCTTCGCCTTTTTCGCAACTTTCTTCGCGCCGGTTTTTTGCCCAAGTACAAATTTGTGATCGGGGCTATTCTTCGGCGTTGACATGTTCTCGACACCCTGCGCCTGGCCCTTGAGCCGGGCAATGTCGGCGTGAACGTGGGCCACATACTCTTGTTGGCGAGTCCAGGCTTCGAGGTGCAGCTCGTGTTCGCGGCGGCGCGCGGCAGCGAAGTCGGTGTAGTTGCCGCTATAGCTCCGCACGGTGCGCGTCTCCGGGTCGATGTAGAGAATGCGTGTCACCGTGCGATCGAGCAATTCGCGATCGTGCGAGACGATCAGCACCGCGCGCGGGTAGCTTTGGATAAAGCCTTCGAGCCATTCCAAGGCTTCGACATCGAGGTGGTTGCTCGGTTCGTCGAGCAGCAGGAGATCAGGCTCGCGCAGCAGCAAGGCGGCCAGCC
>JAKSDJ010000307.1 GCA_022360155.1 Chloroflexales bacterium
ACGCGCCAGCGGGATCAAACCGCCAATACAAGCGCCTACAATCACCAAGCCCAAACCACTCAGGAATACCTGGGCAGTACCGCTTTGGCTGAGGAAGATCTGGGTCAGACCTTCATAGAACAAGCCGCCGAGCAACCCGCCGGCAAGTCCGCCCAATGCAGCATACGAGGCGCGCTGCACCCGCCGGTGGACCAGCAGATCACCCAAGCCCAGCAACAGGCCAAGCAGCATCCAGCCCAAAGTTCGCCCGGCAAAGCCGCCGCTTAACATCAAGAAAATCATCTCGGCGGCGAGCAAGCCGATGATCCCGGCGCCAATCCCGGCCAGTGCACCAAGGATTCCGTCACGCAACGCGCGGCGCGGCACTCGCTTGATCATCGCACCATCAGTAGCCGCAACCATACCGCCGATACATAGACCCAAACCTGCACCAATCAGCGAGTATTTAGCCCAGACATTCCAGGGTTGCAATGGCAGGCTGCCCATAATCCACCAGCCAAGCAGGCCGCCAAGCGCCCCAAAAATGGCGCTATAGTAGATCTGGAGTGTTTTACTCATTATCCGCTCTCCTCGTAACATGACAAGGCGCCTAAACGATAGCCGCGCACTCGATAGAAAGCAACGCGCACCGATCTTATGTATCACTCCGCTGTGAGCGCGCCCCACACGAACTGCAGAAACGTACGCCACCTCGAAGCTGGCGGCCACACTGATCGCAAAAGATCCGTCGTTCTTCTTGCTGACCAAGCTGCTTTTCCTTCTCTGGTTGGGCGGCGCCGCACACGCTACAGAAGCGAGATCGCCCGCGCAACGGTGCATCGCAGGCCACACAAAGCGAAACATCGCTCGGCGTCACGTTGACCCACTCGGATGCTGCGGCTGCTGCACTCGACGACGTTTGGCCAGGCAGGGACTGCATCGCCGTCAGAGCTGCCGTATTAGGCGGCGTTTGACTGGACAACGCTTCTTGCGCTTCTGAGGGAACCAATCGTTTCCGGCGGCTGCTCAGCGTGGGCATGATCAAGAGCCCAATCAGCGGTACGAGCAGAAGGATGCCAACCAGTGGATGCGATTGGACATTGATCAAGTGTTGTTCGGTATAGCCGCCAGCGACAATTTCGGAGCCGACGCCAACCTGAATATCGCGGCGGGTGCCGTCGTAGAAGGGGCGTGGGCTGGTATAGGTCAGCGTGTATTCTTCATGGAGATTCCCGGCCAAACGGGCATAGAGCGCCGACAGCTCATGAGCGCTGGGAGCGTAGAAGTATTCGCCGCTGGTTTCATTAGCAAGACGCCGTAAGACGTTCTCGTCAACTCCATCGAAACGCCCGCCGCCACGCTCGCCGAGACCGACGACATAGACCGGCTGCTCGTACTGGTTCGCATATGCAATCGTGTCATCCAGACTCCGATCGCTGCCAAAGTCCGCCTGACAAGCGCCCGGTTCGCGGCAATCGCGGCCATCGGTCAACGCCAACAACACCCGCCGTCCTGTGTTGTCTTTCAGCTCATCCACACCGGTAATCACCGCATCGTAGAGGGCTGTACCGCCATTGGCGCGGAGACGATCGATCTCGCGCTCAAGGGCATTCCGGTCTGCGGTGAATGTTTGCACGACGCGATTACTACTGCTGAACGTCACCAGCCCGGTCTGGTCATCGGAACGCATCTGCCGAACGAACGTACGCGCCGCATCTTGCGCGCCGCGCAGCTTGCCTTCATCCTCCATACTGCCAGAGCGATCCATCACCAGCATAGTGCTGATTGGCGTTTTGCCGCCACTGGTGAAATTGGTGATCGTCACCGGCGTGCGGTCCTCGGTAAGGGTAAAATCTTCCTGCGTCAAGCCGGTACGTGGTCGGCCGTTGGCATCAGTGACAGCAACATAAACGGTGACATCGGGGTAGCGGCTGGTGTCAACCTGGGTCACACGCGCGCCGGGGGTGTTATTCTGGGCGTTCGCAACGCCCAAAAGACTCGATGGCACGGCGGTGAGAGCCAGTAGAGCGGTCAACAATATCATTCGGTGCATCGGACAACCTCCGTTGATGCTCAAGGGCCAGTAGCAGGGTGTATAAGTAGGACGAAGGAAATGCCCATTTTGATGCAAAAACAACACCGTAAAACGGAAATTGCTCATACGACCTTCGACAAGGCTTCACCGCCTCCAAGCTCCATACAGTATTCTATCTAACTGTAGAGCGATGGAGGCGGGCCAAACGCTAGAGAACGGCGAGCCTTGGCTTACGTTTTATACCCCAGGGAACACCTGATTGATCATTGCAGTGGAGGCGTGTTCGAAATAATTGCGCATCGTGCTACGGGCCGGTTCGGCAATGCCGACTTCGTCAATAGCAGCAAGCATATGGCCAAGCCACGCATCACGCTCACGTTGGCCGATGGGGAAGGGAGCGTGGCGCATGCGCAGCCGTGGATGGCCGCGCATATTGTTATATTGAGTCGGGCCGCCAAAATATTGGATCAGGAAAAGAAACTGATACTCTTTCCCTTGCTCTAAGTCGGCGGGAAAGAGCGGGCGTAACAGCGGATCACTGGCGATCCGCGCGTAGAAAATATCTACCAAACGGCGAAAAGTGGCTTCACCGCCAACAAACTCAAAAATACTCTGACTGTTCATAGCCTCTGTTGAACATTTCTTCAAAAGTACACTATATATGCTAGCGCGTTGAAACGTTAGCATGTTAGAACCCCAAAATAGCCATTAGCATTCAGTTGTCAGGAAAAGCGCTGGCTGTCACAGCCAACCTGTCAACCTGAGAACGTTCCAACATGCCAACGTATGAATATGCTTATTGTACCATGTTCAGAGGAAGTAGAAGGCTAAAAGCATTATCAGAAACACGAACAGGGTTACAGCGGACGCTGCCAGCAACATAAGGCTTGGTTCACGCTTGGTCGGAGCGCCCAATATCTGATGGAGATCGATGCCTAACAACATGCCGTATGTATATAGCGCACGGCGCAACCGGAGCCGTGGTACGAAGTGGTAGTGTTCCGTATTCGAGCGCTTCCCAGCGCACGCCACAAGTACGCTCGGCTTGATGCAAGCTTAGACCGCACTGTCTTCGCGCAGCGGCAAGCTGATCACTAAGACGAGGCGCCTGCCACTGATCCGTTGACAGTGTTGTCGTATCAACGCGCGCACCGAGGGCCGGAGCGATTGATTCACCCTGTGGCGCTAGGGTTGCTGTCGCATACTGTAGCTGTAGACTGGAACGACTAGGTCAGTGGCAGGCCGTGGGGTCATAACTTGCGAAACCTGGGTACGGCGCAGAACCGCCTCGACGCGCGCCAGAAGGTGGGATAAGCTGAAGGGCTTCGCGATGTAATCATCGGCGCATGTACCCAACCCGGTGATAATATCGTGTTCGGCGCACTTTGCCGTCAACATAATGACCGGCACGGATAAGGCATGCCTAATCTCACGACACACATCCCATCCGCTTAGGCCGGGCTTCACCACATCCAGCAAGATCACATCGGGGCGCAGCAACGGCAGTTGTTTCAGCGCCTCCTGACCGTTCTGAAATGCCACAACCTCGTACCCCGCTCCGCCAAGCTGGTACGTGAGGAGTTGGCAAATCAACGGTTCATCATCGATGACCATAATCTGGTTTTTCATTATTACCTCCCCGAAAGGAACTCAAGCCTACGGTATTTCCGATGAAGCTGCAATGGGGTAGGGAGCGCAACTCATACGCTGTCGTTATCCGAGACAGCGTCAGGTTCCGCCAAATTGGGCAGAACCTGTTCAAGTTGTTGTCATATGGGGACGCAGAAAAGCGACAACCGTAGTCGTCGTTCGATAACAGGACTTATGCGATCACCAGTCAGCAGGGAGGTTTGGAGGGTTGCAAGCCCTCCAAGAATCCTGTTTCTTACCGTGACAGTAGCAGCGCTGCCGCCACTGTCACGGCAAAAAGGAGCTTTCGGGGAAGCTTCGCCTCCCCGATATCCACCACCGCTTAACTCGTGTTAGATAAGAGCCGCTGCGGCTCGGCTCTGTTGCGGGAGAAGACGGGAACGGGTTTGCGTTCGCTCATCTCCATGCATTGTCATGATTTTTATCGCAAGGCATAGCCTTGCATAATATGCAGGAATGTTGGGGTGACGCCAGTAACAAGTGACGAGTGATGAGCAGAAGCGCGGACTGCGCACTGTGGTAGAACCACAGGCGCTTCCGCGCCTCAAGAACAATGGATTAGCCGGCATAGTCTCCTTGAAGGGCATGCAACCCTTCAATGCCCAAGCCCCACAAAGCCCAGCTACGATTCTCGGGAGGCTGGCGGGGGTCATCTGCGATGCGACTCAGCGTGAGCTGAGCAACAGATGTATCTGAGTGCAGCGACTGGGCCTGCGCGGCCAATGATTCCATACAACGCTGGCGGATCCGCGGCTCGACGTTGTTGGCTTGGATGCACTGTATCAATATACGCATCGCTTCTTTATGCTCGGTTTGTCCCAGGAGCGTTGCGATGCGCTCGCGCAATTGTAAACTGTCGCTCGTTTCGAGGACCAAAGAATAGAGGGCGGGATGATCTTTCATTTGGTCAGCTATTGCCTCGACAGCACGCAACCGTACGACAAGTGGCGCTGACTTATCTGTGATCAACTTCAGAGGATGAGGATCATTGGGTTGTACCATGAGCAAGTAATCGAGTGCTTGGAGTTGCAGCGAACTGATATCGATATCGAGATAACTGCGCAGCAGCGGCAGATATTCTGCGCCACTGAGCGTTAGCAAAACGCCTACCGCATGCAGGCGTACACTCTGTTCAAGCATTGTGTTTTGAGCAACAGAAACCAAGGCTGGGGCTATGTTCGCATCGCCGCTTGCTGCAATCGCATCCAGCGCAGCCTGTGCAACAACCGGATGTTCATGTTGAGTATAACGCAGCATCAAGGGCAACGCTTCACGATCTTGTGTGCGCCCCAGCGCTCCCAGCAACCCAGCCATAACCTCGGTAGAATGACGTTCCCGTTGCAGCAGGTCGCGCAATTGTCGGCACACGTCAGCGCTCAGCGGGGCAGGCATGGCCACAGCAGCGGCGCTACGTACCGTCACGGGAACCTGTACATCCATCAGCACATGGAGCAGAGTCGTTTCAACCGCCGGATCGGACAACAAGCCAAGGGCGACGATCGCGTGCGATCGCACGTGAGGATTAGTATCGTTTTGTTCAGCAAGTTGGCGTAACACAGGCAGCACACGGGGTGACCGCTGGCAACCCAACATCTGCACCAATTTACCCTGGATAAACGGCTCCAACGCACCTTGCTCCAAAAGTTCTAAGAGTAATGGCAACGCCGCCGGCTTAGCGCCAAGATGCTCGATAAGCAACCAATGCACATTTACGTCGATCGCTGGATCGCCCAGCAGCTTCGCAAAGTCGCTCAGGTCATGATCGTTGCTCACACGCGATAAACAAACAAGCCAGTGACGCACTTCCGGACCGGCGGACACTATGCGCACTGCACTGAGCAGGGTTGTACGCACAGTTCGCTGCACACTGGGAGCAGCGCCAACACCGATCTGGGCCAGCGCTTCTGCGGCGGCCATACGCACCCGCCTAACATCCATTTGCACCAATTCGTTCAAACTACTTGGCTGATCCACCGGGGTGTCCCCCCTATTCAACGCCGTCAGCAGCGCTACACGTGTTTCGTCTGCCATATCTGACGTGATCCACTGATCAGCAGGTGTGTGCGCCAGATGCGGAGCTACTTCCAGCCAGCGCGACTCCATCGTTTCTGGATCGGTAAGATGGAGCAGATCATGCAGCAATGGAACACTCTCGAATGCGCGTATTGTCCCGAGGGCGTGCATTGTGCAAATGATCAGATCGGGGTTATTGGCATGTTGCTTCAATAACGCAACGAGCCCAGCCAAGGCGGTCGCTCGCCCCGTAGGATCTTGGCCCAACAACCCAAGCGCTGCAATCGCTTCTCGCCGGACAAAGAACGGCTCGCTACTCAAAGCAATCTGGCGTACAGCCGCGAGCGCATCGATCTGGCGCAACCGACCGAGTAAGCGTACAACCATTGCCCGTACTGCCGGATGCGCCGTGTTAACCGTCAACAAACGCTGCAACAAGATTGGCCCCGTTTTGCGCCGTGCTGACAATAAATTCAAGGCGCGCAGTCGCCCTGCCAGAGGCAACGTTGCCGCTAATGCGCAGCGAGCGAGCAATGTACCGGCTTCCGGTTGCGGATAGCGCGCCAAATGTTCCAGAACATGGCGCTGAGCGGCCCACGAGACATTCGCTTCCAGCAACACATGAGCCAATACCTGCAGCGCCTGACGTGGCTCGTGCTGGCGTAATGCAGTCAATGCAGTCTGACGTACCGATGAGATTTTGTCAACACAGGCCTGCGCCAACAGTTTCAGACTTGTCTCGGTGTCAGTCGAATCTATTAGGTTGAGGGCGGTTGTCCGCAGATCAACCGGCGTGTCAGGATCTTCGAGCAATGTGGCAGACACCCGTGTACGACGCAACTGGCTGGTATGCTGATTGCGCAATGCGGCGACCCAGCCGAGTCGCTCTGGGGTTGCGAGCGCACGACGCGCCTCGCTATCACCAAGGGCGAAGAGGTAGCCGCGCGCCGCCTGGCTCAACTCGTCGGGAGGGGCGATTATGTTGAGCTCCTGCCGCGCCGCATCATCCGACAACTGGGCCAAAACATCGGCGGCAACCCAACGTCGCTCCGGGTCTGCAGCGGGTGTATCGATCAGCGTGGACAAGATCGACGATCGCAGCATCGGCGCAAGCTTAGTCAAGACGTCATGTATCTGCTCGGACGGCGCCTCAAAGTGAGCGGTCGCGATCAAACCGGGGATCAAGGGCACCAGCTCGTCAAGCAACATCCGATGCGGCGAGCCATCAGGCTGATCACCCAGAGCCATCAACACCCGTAGACTCCAATCCGAATCAACAGCCTGACGAACCTGAACGCATCTTCCTAACGTGAACAAATCATCGCGGGTTGGATTGGCCGGCCCCCATAATGCTGTGTAGAGCGCCGTAGGATCAGGCAGCATTTCGGCCAGGATTGGCGCAACTTGGGCGCGATCATACTGGTCTAGATTCGCCAGGCCCGCCACATTGCCTGTGCTTGCCAGCTCATGCGCAAGGGTAAAACTTCGCAGCATCGATTGGCCAATGACGTAGACGGGCGGCTCAGCAACCGCACTACCGTTCATTGACTGCGGGGTTATTGTGTTCACCAATTGCATAACACTTTCGTAGAGTTGTAACCGCGATGAAGGCATCCCATTGCTCGGGTAGGTCAACCCGATCAGGGCCAAGTCGAGCAAGCGATTACGCAGAGGAGCGAGCGGCGAGGGTGACTCGAGAGCGCCGCAGATTGGCGCGGGATCACAATCGGGCAGGAAATGGGCCAGCCATATCTTGAGTTGGGCATCATCGGGCGCCAATAGGTCAATGCTTTGGAAGCCCGGCCATTCAGCACTATCCTTCGGTAGCGCCAATGCCACCCGCACTTCGGGGCAAAGCTGAAGCAGGGTCAGGACAAAATCCCGCCATACTTCGCGGCGCGTTGTCTCTAACAACTCCCAATCGTCGAGCAGCAGAGTCCATGGGCGGCGCTTGGATGATCGGGCAGTGTTCTCGAACGTTGCTTGTAAGCCAATCGCATGCAATGCGTCGGTCAGGATAGCCTGAGGCGGGAGATTGGGGATATCCGCCTGAACAAGGGACAGAAGCAATACCGGATCAGCATCGACATTGATCGCCCAATGCCACGCAGTCTGTAGTAGCGCAAGACTTCGCCCGCTTCCAGTCTCTCCACGAAACGTGAGATAGCGATACTGCGCGAACATAGTCAATATCCCTCGATCTGATAGATCATAGGGGATTAATGGCAGATCGAGCAACTTGGGAAGAAGCTGTATCGCCGGTTCCTGCTGAATGCGTGTGCGCAATACATTGCGATGACGCCGCAACGCACCACCACCACGCAGGAATTGAAACACACTTGATGCAGGCATATATGTACTTTCAAATAGAAAGATCCATTACTGTCTACATCATACTGTGTCTTGCATATTGGCGACAAGGCGTTGACATTACATCACTATGACATGAAATATACCGCTGCATCGTCAGGTTCTTTTCAGGTTTACCAGAATAAAGACCAAGTTCTATGCGCCACACAAAGCGCGTATGTCAACCAAACGGGGTATGTGTGGCGCAGTGAAGAATCGCCCTGCAAAGAGCGCAAGGCCCATCGCAGAGCCGAAGGACTGAAGACGACACAACCCCTTGACTTTTGAAGATCCATATATTAAGACTTTTTGGCAATATGATCACGTAACAACTGCTCGAACAAGTCTTTTTGATGAGGCGGCACCGCTGACTCGGGAATTGCAAGAATTGAGGCATTGGCAAGCACCAAAACATAGCAATTGAGCATCTTTTGCACTTCGTTGACATGCGCCCACTCGAGCTGACTATGCCCCTGCGTTGTGCTGATGGCTATGCCCTGAGGTGTGAATTCATAGCGGGTACGCAAGAAAACTGGAGAATCTTTGACCCAACTACCCTGAACAGCGCCAAGGATTCCGGCGACAATGTAGATCAAGAAGGGAATCCAAGCAACCAGAAGGAGCAAGCGATTGTTTGTAAATAAGCTATACGCAGTCAATCCGGCGCACAGGATGGCATAGATATAGAACATTGTGCGTTGAAAATGGCGCAAAATAGATAGACGAAC
>JAKSDJ010000241.1 GCA_022360155.1 Chloroflexales bacterium
AGTTGCAGCGTCGTTAAGAGCAGGCCAATCGCCGCGCCAACCAGCACCTGGGCGACTGTATGGCGGCGCAAGATAACCCGTGAAGCACCCACGAACGGAATAAGGACAAACCATGGAATAACAAGTGGGCCAAATTGAAAGCGGAGTGCGACGAGTGGGCCGCTGATCGCCGTCGCATGTACGCTCACTTTCCACCAGCGGGTGATAAGCGCCGCCAGCAACGTGTTGGTCGCATAGCAAAACATCAGCCCTTGCACGAGGTATGGCGCGTCAAGCCAATAGAGCGCCAGAAACCCGACAAAATAGCTCAGTGCGCCAAGGAGCAACGGATTCATGCGCTGGTGTCGAACTACACTATCCATCGCCTCAACGCCGCCGCGCTGCTTGAGCCAGAAGATGTAGAGCGGGATCAGGACGACCGAGAAGCAGCCCGCAACACCCAAGAAGAGCCGTTGCCGCCCCCAGGGTGAGCCGCGGATCGAAAAAGAGCAAGAGCCAGAAAGCGATTGCGGGCAGCAGCACGGGGTGAAAAAGCGCAGAAACAAGCCGCGCGCCTGTTTCGAGACGTGCCACAGGCAGCTCCTCTCTAACACTACAACGAGGCTTCCAAACGCACCGTATTGGGACGATGCTTGATACACCCTGAGCCCTTCGGCTGCGCTCAGGATGAACTCTGCAAAGGGTCTCACACCCGTTGGCTAGGAGATTCTTCACTGCGTTCAGCATGACAAGCTCGGCTGTAGGACTAAGCGATCATAGCGAATACCGCGCGCAGTATAGTACAAGGCTCGCCTCTCTCTGACAGCATTCACCGACAGGCTATACGTATCTATAGAATTGCAAAACGATGGACATTGACAAACTGTGAAAACTATGTCATTTCATTAACGGTGCATTTATACATTGCATGGCGTAACCCTACCGCTGAAAAATCAAGGAGGATGTATGCGACTGCTCAAGGATGTATTGAGCGAGCGAGAAGAGGAAGTGCTGGCCCATATTGCCGCCGGAAAGACAAACTCACAGATTGCTATCACCCTGTACATTACTATCAATACCGTACAAAACCACGTGCATGGCAGTTGGAGAAATGTCGGCACGGCTGGCCAAGCGACGGTAAAGTCCGGTGGCGGCGCTGGCAAACGTGCAACTGGCCGAGTAGCTTGTGACAGCAATAACGTGACCGGGTGGCGGAGCGTCATCGATGTGGATGTTGTCGGCATCATCGATACACCGGACAAACTCACCACGTCCGATCGAAATATCGCCTGCAGGTATAATGGGTGAGGACGATATGAGTATCAGGCCCGCCAGCCTGAGTATCAGGCCCGTCAGCACCATGTTTGTGGCGTTGTACGGCGAGCTAGCCTTGCACCCGTGGCGCAATCCGGTCGCCGCTGAATCGGATGCTTACAGTCTGTTCGTTGCGCGGTCGTCTGCGATGGGGTGGCTCGCCGACGCTGCTGAGAACGGGGTGGGAGGCGTCTGGGGCATGAACGACGCTGGGCAAGACCCGGACGGTGGATCGCAGCCGTCATGCCGCGTGTGGTTTCAGGTGGGGCTGAACGCCCCGATCCCCGCTGGCCAACCATTGCCCGTGCAGGCATTCCTCGCATGTGCGGGCGACGCCGTGGCACGTATGGGTATACTGCACCTTCAAGGAATCCAGATACTACTGCCCGTGGAGCGCCTCTCCACACGGTCGAGCATAGAGGTGCGAACCCTGCTCGGGGCCGCTGGCTGGTTTGCTGACAGTAATCCGCGCCTCCGCACCCGGGTGCGGGCAACAGTGGACGGCGGCCAGGATCCGTCGATCCGCACAGCAGCGCCCGGGATGCTCCAGCGGATGCAAAAGATCAGGCAGGATATCTTCGCGTGCGACTCGTTCTCCTTGACGGACGATGCTGTGATCCTGCAACCCGCCGTCATCAATGAACTATGGCGCGGACCAGCGCAACACCAGGTCACGTTCCACGGCGCCCTCATCGAGTGGTCATTGGACGCTCTAGGATGGCTGGCCGCGTTCCTCGCCAGCGCGAGTTCCCAACATGGCGTCAGTACCCCGTTGATGCTCACGGTCAGCCGCTCCGAGGATGCAGTTGCACACGTTGATTGAGGTGAACGGCATGCTGAAGCGCGGTTATACCACGTGGCGTCGTACCACTTTACCCAGCATGGGAGGCGTGGAGGATCTTTGCTCTCCACAAACTCTTTAGGGGCGGACAGAACATATGTCTTCCATCGCTGTTTTGCGCATCGCGATGCGGGTCCGCTCGTTCCGCCACAGCCGCTGCCAGAACGCCTCCCGTCCGAGACGGAACTGGCGATGCGCCCCCCATCCAACGGCGTCGCTGGCAGCGTCGGGGAATCGCTTGCTGTTCCAGCATGGCGGCCTGCGTGCCCAGCAGCAGGGTGAGGAGCGTGGCCAACGCCAGACCCAGCAGAACCGTTCCGGCTGCGCTCCGTTGGTCACCTGGCGCAGCTCCCACTGTCAGCCACGCGCTTTCCCGCCGCGCAACAGCGCTTCAATCGCCGTCCGTTTTTTGTAGCGCGCGACCAGATCCCAGCTGAGTGCCAGACTCCGCGCGAGCAGCAACGGCTCACGATGCTGCTCGCCCCACCAGGCGATGGCACGCGCCGCGCCGCGCCGACTGGCGTGCCGCAACAGAGCGTGTGCGACCGCGTGGGGCGGCAACCCTGCGGGCTATAAGTGACGATAGGTTGCTCCATAGCCCCAGGTTAGGCGCGAAAAGAGATCTCCAGTTGCAGCGTCGTTAAGAGCAGGCCAATCGCCGCGCCAACCAGCACCTGGGCGACTGTATGGCGGCGCAAGATAACCCGTGAAGCACCCACGAACGGAATAAGGACAAACCATGGAATAACAAGTGGGCCAAATTGAAAG
>JAKSDJ010000418.1 GCA_022360155.1 Chloroflexales bacterium
GCGCAGCGAAGCATCTCGGCTTGCTGCTGCCGAGACCCTTCGCGTGCGCTCAGGGTGACATGATGCACACGATCAAACCAGATTTGATATGAGTCCGTGATGAGAAGAGACGAGGAGGCGAGGAGCTGAGGAGGCGCTGAAGCATCAGCCCAACGTATGGCCAGGTGCTACCAAACAATCCTTTTTCATCTTGCACCGATGCAGACCTCGCAGCGGAGGCATGCGCCCCAGCTGAATGAACCGCCGACCACGCCACCTGCGGAGGGGTCGAGGGGAACCGTCAGGGCGCCCCCGCGGGGAGCGTGAAAAGCAGCGCCCGCTGGGCTGGTCACGCACAGTGATCGGCCCAGCAGCAGCTTTCGCGCGATTATTCTCTAAAAGTAGTGATCGCGGAGGATGCCATCATAGCGACCACTCGGCATACAGCACTTCTTGAAAGCGGCGTCCTGATCCGCATGGACAGGGATCGTTGCGGCCTAATTTCTCGACCAGCTCTTTTTCCCCGTGGACGACCCGGTCGCCGCGCTTGACCTGGGTTTCGGAGGGGAACCCGCAGCGGCGCTTGCTGCTGCGCTCAAAAGGAGTGCAGGTCGTTGAACGATTTCCGCTTTGCCATGATGACACCTCGACTTTCTAGCAGCGAAGCAGAGGACTATGCCCAATGAGCATAGCAAAAGCCGCAGAGAACGAGAAGAGGTGTAATACCAATTCGATTGAGACATTCCGCATCGTGTCACCCTGAGCGAAGCGAAGGGTCTCAGCAGCAGTGAGCCGAGATGCTTCGCTGCGCTCAGCATGACATGCGTAGTTTTCACGTCGAATTTGTATAAGAACGAGTTAGGGTTGTGTCAATACCCTGCAATCGAACACAGATGACGCAAAGCGGCGCAGATTGCCACAAATCTACAGCTATCTGTGGCAATCTGCGTTATTTGTCTGCCCTTGCAGGATATCGACAAAAGCTCTAGACGGAGCGCAGATGAGGGCGGCAACCAACTGTCGTGTTGTGAACACGGGTTGCGCGTCAGGGTGAATTTGGCTACAGTATAGTGTTAAGCAGGTGACTTGGTGTAGACATACTGGGGAAAAACTGCTCCTGCATACATACCGGCGAGGCTGCTCCCAATGAAGCCAATGCTCAACGCCTGCATTATCCACGCGCCCGTATTCCATCGGTCGGTTGCAACGCCTCCAATCCAAACAACGTTTCCGGGCAATGCCCAAGCGACGACCCAGGCAATTGTCCAGGCAAGCATGCTCCAAACAAGCCAACTACCGGCGTGTTTGAGGCGCAGCATGGCGGCAAATGGGAGCGCGAGACCAAACCCAAAACCCGCCCCAAAAGCTCCAGTAGCGCAATACCAGGCGATCTCGGGTGAAGCTATAGACAAGACATAAGCGAGGCAGCGGCTGCCAAGCAGTTCGCCTAGAACCCACCCACATGGCCATCCGAGACTCATCGCTCCAATCCAACGGAAACGGATGCGCAGAGCGGTAACCCCAAACAGCAAGCTGGCAATGACCAACCCTTCAAGATAGCCAAAGCATGCGATAAAGATGCTATTTATGAGCCATCCTGCGCCGATAATGGACAACAGTAAGATCAACGGTATAGAGAAACCGATGATGATGAACCCAACCCCGTACCCCATCTTTCCTGTCAGGAAGACCTGCGTGAGCGCCCATCCAAGCGTGTGGGCCAGGATCCAAGATCCCCAGAAGGGTATGTGTGACCGAGAAATAATACGGCGATCCATCAGATGCTTGCTCTTTACTTAGTTTGTCGCTGCTTTATCGTTGTAGGTATAGATGCGGATAACACATCACGTCGCGCTCCGTAAGAGAAAGGCAGCGCGGCTGCAAGCCGCGCCTACAGAGATACGCAAGTAGTATAGCTGATGTAGTCCAAGGGGACCAGCACTCACGTGCATGACTGGGCGCCCTCAGGTCGAATGGAAGTGCTGCAACTTATCGCCAACGGCCTCGGTAACAGTGAGATTGCTGAGGCGCTCGTGATCATGGTCAAGACAGTGCGGGCGCACGTGAGCAATATCCTGAGCAAACTCCATCCCAAAGACTATACCCAGGCCGCCGTTTACGCCTGGCGCGCGGGCGTGATCCAGCGCAAGGCCTAAGCGTATATCACGACGCCGATCAGCTTTGTGCAGTATTCGCTGCATAACCCTTTATCTATGCTACACTCAGAGTGAACCAAGCATGTGCGTGAGCGCTTTTCTGGCGGATGAGCCTGATATCAAAATCGATCGTCGAGATGAACCTCGTAGTGCCGCCTTCAGGTTGTTGTGCTGCCGTAAAACCGCCTAAAGGCAGTACTAGATAGGCTGCACCTGTTGATTGTCAAAATTCATAAGAAAGGATTGTTTTCTCTCATGCGAATGCTGCTGATCGCTCCCTTGCAAGCAGAATTCGATCTGCTGGTGCAGAGCTTGCACCGGCGGGGTTTTGCGTCCCACGAGCAAGCGGCGGGGCGCTTGACGGTGGCGGCTTTTCCGGCGCTAGACTTTCTCGTAGCGCGCGGGGGGCACGGCAAAACCCAATTCGGCATCCAAACCCAGTATCTGCTCGACTGTTGTGATCCACATATTGCTGGCGTAATCTGCGTTGGCGCGGCAGGAGCGCTTGCGGAGGGTCTGGCGGTCGGTGATGTGGTGGTGGCGACAAATACAGTCGAGCACGACTACAACCTCAAGTTTGTCCAACGACCTCTGCCGCGCTTTCCCGGAAACGACGCGGTGCTGACGCAGCTCCAAACGCTTTTTCGCTCGCCGGGATCGTTGTCGTTTAGGGTTCATTTTGGGACGATTGCGAGCGGTGACGAAGACGTGATCGCGCACGAACGCGCCGCAGAACTACGGCGCCTGACCGATGCGCTGGCCGTCGCTTGGGAAGGGGCCGGCGGCGCAAGAGCTTGCGCCGCCGGCCACGTGCCGTTTGTAGAACTACGCGGTTTGACCGATACCGCGAATCTCGATGCGCCGGCCGACTTCGATGTTAATCTCGGTGTTGCAATGGAAAATATTGCGACGTGCGTTGTGCAGTGGCGGAGCAATGCGCCACCGTCGCCCCAGCGATAGTTCCGGCTTGACGCAATCCTGTGAATTGGGGCCGCCTTGCAGCGATGGCAATGCGGATAAGATGTGATGACCAAGATTGAAAGGATAGCAGTTACTGTCGAGGTCAAGAATTTTATCGTTTGTCGTAGTTTGGATGATGCTGAATCGTGTATATAGTTAGTGTATAAGAATATACACTAACTATATAAGTACGTAAAGTATTTATTGGAATGTATATCAAGGAATGAACAAATAATCATCGGTATAGCTTTTTGATTTATTCGTATTTTTTAAGTTAATTTACGAAGGTATCCATAAAAATATCAATAAATTACAGATTATAGTAGGTAATATGATATATATCTGATATAATTTCGCTCCGTAAACCAAAGAAGCGAACGGAATAGTATCATCAAAAACCGGTTATTCGCTGTTAATTCTGTATATTTGTAATATACACTTACTGATTACAATGGAATGAATAAACAATTATCAACGGATGAATAGACAGACACGCCTCTTGACCGGATTTATACTTGACACTTTGCAGGAATAATATATGATATACCTAACAATGAGAATAAATAGCTGCCTGGTTATGTAGGTGAGCATCAGCAGCTTGCTTCACGTAAGTTAGCTCCGTTACAAGGCTTCTGCGTATATAAGCTGGCTACATCATTTGACAGAAGATGCTTGACGTTTATCTCTCAATTAGAGCAGGTTGCTTAGCAAGATTGGAATCTTTGGTGTTCGTAGCGCCCGTGATAGTTGACTGAATGGTTGTTATGTATTTGAAACAATTGATCGTCGATCAATCTTACATCTTCTTGCATCGAGGCGGACATTACTTCTTCTCAAACTCCTACGAAACACATTATCTCTTAGCCATCCGCCGACAGAACCATCACAGAATCAAAAATTTAACACCCTAGCCCTACAACGAGGCTTGTCATTCTGAACCCTTCGGCAAGCCAGTCCTGAGCACAGCCGAAGGGTTCAAGACCGGCTCAGTGTAGAGTCTTCTTACCAATAGGTATGAGATCTGCTATTGTGCTCAAGGTGACGCCAATACATGGCATTCCAATGTAGGAAAGACGGAAGCTTCGTTGTAGGAGCGGGGAAAATGACAGTTCGTTGCACCCAAAGCAGGGCTGCTGCTGAGTTCACTTTGTGCGATCAGAATGGTTGCGCAAAGATGGCTTCTCGTCATCATAGCTTAGAATGGGGAGGTGGTCAGCTTGGTAGGAATTGGCAGATATATCAAGTGCAGATACATTGACTAAGCGAAAACGCAATTATCAGGAATAAAAACAAAATACGGGAAGGGATTCTAGCCCAATCCCTCCCCATTGATAGCAGACATCCCACCTAATGACAGCGAGTAACTGACAGATGGAGTCTTGTCCGCTACCCCTAGAGTATACCCTAACTTTAGGGATAGACGCAAAGTTTTTAACAAAACTTTCACATAACAGCCAAGACTCCGTTCTTCATCAGGAGGACGGATGGAACACACGATCCCTCGCGCGGTGTCCGCGACAGATGCTGAGGACCATCATCACACTCTCTTGCGCGGCGCCCATGGACAAATTATTGCCCTGATTCCAGCATTTAACGAAGAACGGTTCATCGGCAGTCTGGTTCTGCAGGCTCTTCAATTTGTTGATCAAGTCATTGTTGTAGATGACGGTTCCAATGATCGAACCCGCCGCATTGCTGAGCGTGCAGGAGCGCTTGTCATTCCGCATACAAGCAACCAGGGCAAGGCCGCCGCTGTAAACACCGGCTTTAAGGCGCTACGTAATCTTGCTCCGCGTGCCGTTGTTATGCTCGATGGTGACGGTCAACATAACCCTGACGATATTCCTGCGGTGATCGAGCCGATTTTGGCAGGGACTGCCGATATTGTTGTTGGTTCACGTTTCCTCAGCATCAGAAATGATATACCTTTTTATCGCCAGATTGGGCAGCACAGTCTGACGGTGACAACGAATCTGACGTCAGGCGTGTGGCTTACCGACTCGCAGAGCGGTTTTCGCGCCCTCTCCTGTCGCGCAATTGAGCGCCTGTTTTTTCTGCAGCGGGGCTTCTCGATAGAGTCAGAGATGCAGTTTCTTGCACTTGAACACAAATTGCGAGTCGTTGAAGTCCCGATCAACGTCATTTACGCCGAACCGCCCAAACGCAACCCGTTCCAACATGGTGTGCAAGTGCTAAATGGCATTCTTCGATTGATGGGACAGATTCGTCCGCTTCTCTTCTTCGGAATGAGCGGTTTGGCTGTACTCATTACCAGTGGTTTGCTAGGTTTTTATATCATCGATATCTATCAACGCACCCGCGAATTGGCAATCGGCTATGGTCTTGTTACCCTTATCCTTTGCGTAATCGGCGTGCTGCTGTTCTTCTCCGGCATCATTCTTCACTCGACACGCGGTATGCTAATCGACTTACGCAACAACGTGCTCAATCAGACCAAATCGGAACCCGTACACGTATTGGAGTCGAGCAAGCCGTCACAAGAACTGGCGCTTGAGGTCAATGCCCGTTCACAGTAGTAGGGTTTCACCAGAAGGCCAACTTCCTGTCACTCGTTTTACCATAGGCCAAGACCGCTTCCACAATAGTATCAGTTCGTCGTAGCCGCTGCTCCGACTGATGCCCCATAGTTTCAATCCTGTAGCAATCAACTGGCCCAGCCAGTTGAAATGGCGAAGCATTGGAAAAATTCCTATGACACGTTTCCAGAATCACTCAGGATCGGCCCAGCATGGTAACCAATGGTATGTGCTGCAATGTGTAACCCGCAAAGAGTTGCAGACAGCAACATTCCTGGAGCAACATCGGCAGATTATGGTCTACTTCCCACAGATTGTGCAGCGCAACAAGCAACAGCAAACTGTACCGCTCTTTCCAGGCTATCTCTTTGTACAGTTGGATATGCAAAGCAGGAATTGGGCCTCGATTAACACAACGCCAGGCGCTGTACGTCTCCTAGGTTGCGATGATATGGCCCTGCCGATACCGGACAGTGTCGTTGCTGCAATTCAAGCGCAGGTACAGCATTACAACAGTCAAGGCGGTTTTATTGAGCGCCGTTTCGAACTGGGCGACCACATTCGTTTGTGCGACGGACCACTCCGAGGACTCGAGGGCGTGTTTCTTGAGGACAGCAAGCCAGGTGAACGGGTACGCATTCTGATTGATCTGATGGGTCAACTGAACCGAGTCGATGTCGAGATCGATCAACTCGAACTGGTTGCCCCTTCATCCAGTTCAAGGCCGCCTCGGCGAACACGCGGCGGCGGTCGGGTGATCAAGAACAGCAGTGTTTCCAGTTAGGATGCGTATGTCTATCTCGAGGATCTTAGACGAAGCCGCCGACCGGCTAACAACTCCGTCTTCACAACGCCCGCGCGCTAGCATCATTATTGTGAATTACAACGGCGGCGACCTGATTATTGACTGCCTGCGCTCTCTGATGGATTGTCGGCAACCAGACTGTGAATATATTCTGGTCGATAACGCATCGTTCGATGGGAGCGTTGACTGTGCGATCGGCATGTTCCCCGCTGTCAAGGTCATACGAAGCGCCGCAAACGCAGGTTTTGGCGCGGGGAACAACCTTGGCGCACGTATGGCCTGCGGCGATTACCTGGTCTTTTTGAATCCGGATACGGTCGTTGAAGCGGGGTGGCTCACGCCATTACTCGCAGTGTTAGCGTCCGATCCGCAGGTCGGTCTGGCGACATCGAAAATTCTGCTTTGCGATGACCCAAAACAGATCAATACCTGTGGCAATGATATACACATTAGTGGTCTGACATTGTGTCGAGGCCTTGGTGAGCCTCAATCGAATTATGCGCAGCCCAGCGAGGTTGGAGCGGTTTCTGGAGCAGCGTTCGCGATCCGCCGCTCACTCTTTGAGCAACTCGGCGGCTTCGATTCAGTTTTCTTCCTGTATATGGAAGACACCGATCTCTCGTGGCGGGCCTGGTTGGCTGGGTATCGTTGCGTATATGTCCCAGAGTCGATCGTTCGTCACCACTACAAGTTGCGCTTTGGCGCACGCAAAGTGTACTACCAGGAGCGCAATCGTTACTTGTTGTTGCTCAAGACGTTGCGCTGGCGGACGCTATTGGCGTTATTACCGGCGCTGCTGCTGGCCGAAGCGGTAACTTGGGGTTTTGTACTGCTGCGTGATCGGCCACGCTGGCGAAATAAGCTGGCGGCATACGCATGGATTCTTGCCAACTGGCGTAGCGTTATGGATCGGCGGCAAGCAACCCAAGCGCTTCGGCGGGTCAGCGACGCTGAACTTTTATCGCGAACAACGACCGATCTGAATGTTGAACAAACTGGGCGCAGTTCGGTCACGACAACCGCCAGAAAAGTGTTTCGCCCGCTCTTTGATATATCGCGGCGCCTAGCCCTGGCGCTGCTGCATAGGTGAATCAATATGCCTGTTACACCTGATGTTGTCCTTGGCTGCGACGTAAAAATCTTCCAGCCCGACCTTGTTAATCTCTATGGTTGCCGTATTGGCGCTGAAACGAAGATCGGCGCGTTTGTCGAAATCCAGAAAGGCGCTGTAGTTGGAGCTCGCTGCAAGATATCATCGCATTCTTTTATCTGCGAAGGGGTTTTGATCGAGGACGAAGTTTTCGTTGGGCATGGCGTCATGTTTATCAATGATCGCTACCCGCGTGCAACGCTGGATGGTCATTTACAACAAGACTCGGATTGGGAAGTTATCCCTACTCGGGTCGAGCGAGGCGCGACGATTGGAAGTGGCGCGACCATTATCTGTGACGTCACGATCGGCGCACATGCCCTGATCGGGGCGGGGGCGGTTGTCACTCACGATGTCCCGCCTTATGCCATTGTGACTGGAGTGCCAGCGCGTGTTCGCGGCGACGTTCGCCAGCGGGAGGAAAGAGTATGATCGGCTTTGGAGTAATTGGTTATGGCTATTGGGGACCAAACTGGGTGCGCAATCTGGTCGAAATGGCCGGTGCGCGGGTCGTAGGGACGTGCGACCTCCGTAAAGAGCGACTGGCGCTTATCCAGGCGCGTTATCCAACGATACACACAACGACTGATTATCGCGAGCTCTTGAAGAATCCAGCGATCGATGCTGTGGTTATCGCAACCCCAGTGCAATCCCACTTCGATCTTGCGCTGCAAGCGCTGCGGGCAAATAAACATGTACTGGTCGAAAAACCGCTCACTGCAACCGTCGAGCAAAGCATGATATTGATCGAGGAGGCAGCCCGTCGGCGACTCGTGCTGATGGTCGATCATACGTTTGTCTATACCGACGCCGTGCGAACGATGCGGCGGCTTGTGGAACAGGGGTTGCTCGGTAACATTTATTACTACGACTCGGTTCGAGTCAACCTGGGGCTTTTCCAGCACGATGTCAATGTGTTGTGGGATCTTGCCGTGCATGACCTTTCGATTATGGAATACGTTCTCGGCATCCAACCCTCGGCCATTGCCGCCACCGGCGTCGCTCATGTCGCCGGACAGCCGGAAGACATCGCCTATCTGACCTGTTACTTCGAACAAAATGTGATAGCCCATTTCCATGTCAACTGGCTGGCGCCGGTCAAGGTGCGACGCACATTGATCGGGGGAGATCGCCAGATGATCGTCTACGACGACCTTGAGCCAAGCGAAAAGGTCAAAGTGTACGACAAAGGCATTACGCTCAACGGCGGTGCCGAAGGCATCTATCAATTATTGGTCGGTTATCGGGCCGGCGATATGTGGGCGCCGAAGCTTAGTACAACCGAGGCGCTGTCCACTGAAGCTCGGCATTTTGTCGATTGTATTCACAATGGCACGCAACCTATTACTGATGGTGTTGCTGGTCTGCGCGTCGTGTCGATGCTGGAAATTGCGACCCGCTCGATGGCGCAACGCGGCCAGTCGGTCGAGATCTGTCTGGAAAGGGCCTGCGTATGATCCCGTTTGTGGACTTGCATACACAGTATCAGCGCATCAAACCTGAGATCAATGCCGCTGTCGCCAGCGTGCTGGAGAGCGGACGGTTTGTGCTAGGGCCGGAAGTTGTTGGCTTTGAGAAGGAGTTTGCCGCCTATTGCCAGGCGCGACACGCGATAGGCGTCAATTCGGGTACGAGCGCTCTGCATCTTGCGCTGCTCGCGGCGGGTATTGGCCCCGGCGATGAAGTGATCACAACGTCATTCACCTTTGTCGCTACCGTGGCGGCGATTCGCTATACCGGAGCGCGCCCCGTGTTTGTGGACATCGATCCGCACTCGTACACTATCGATGTCCGGCAGATCGAGGGCGCGGTTACGAAGCGGACGAAGGCGATTATACCTGTCCATCTATATGGTCAGCCCGCCGATATGGATGCCCTGCTTGATATTGCCCGGCAGCATGACCTAGTGGTCATCGAGGATGCGGCCCAGGCGCACGGGGCTTTATACAAGGGCCGTCGGGTTGGAAGCATTGGCGATCTCGGATGTTTCAGCTTCTATCCCGGGAAAAACCTTGGCGCCTATGGCGAGGGCGGGATGGTAGTGACAAATAACGCCAGGTACGTCCATGCTGTTCAGTTGCTGCGTGATTGGGGCGCCGAGCACAAGTATTGCCACAAGATACAGGGTTACAACTATCGCTTGGAAGCGTTGCAGGCGGCGATCCTGCGGGTCAAGCTACGCTATCTGGAGGAGTGGACCGAGTCGCGCCGGTCTCATGCCGTCCGCTACGATGAACTGCTGGCAGACAGCGATGTGCAAACGCCAGTGGTCATGCCATACGCGCGTCATGTCTACCATGTCTATGCCATCCGCACCGCTCATCGCGACAGCTTGCAGCAAGCGCTGTATGATTGCGGCATCCAAACCGGCATTCATTACCCCATTCCGGTGCATCTCCAGCCAGCCCACGCTGATCTGGGCTACCGCCGAGGAAGCTTGCCGCATGCCGAACAAGCCGCAGATGAGGTTTTGTCACTACCGATGTTTGCGGAATTGACAGCAACACAGATTGAACATGTTGCAGCCAGCGTTCGAGTCGCGTCGCCCTCTGGCGTCAGCGTATGAAACTGATGGGCGCTCAGCTATGAATACCCTCGATATTTCCCGCCCTGGTTTTGGTCAGCAGCGACTGTGGGAACTGATGGCAGCAACTTGCGACCGCTGCCGGCTCGATCTACAAGGGATGACCGTCTATACCGAAGCTGCATCAGGGGCTTATGTTGTGACCCCTGTGCTTGCTGCATTAGCCGGTGCAGCACGAGTATATGCAATTACGCGGAACACCCGCTATGGCACTGTCGCTGCAATCAGCGAACAGACGCTGCAGCTTGCTCGAAAGGCAGGTCTGAGCGATACGATTAAGATTGTCACCCAGAAAGAAGCCAGCCAGATTGCACAAGCCGATATTGTTACCAATAGCGGTCACGTACGCCCAATCGATGCAACCACAGTCAGTTGGATGCGGGACGCTGCGGTTGTGCCGCTGATGTATGAAGCCTGGGAATTTCGACCTGATGATGTTGATCTGCAGGCCTGCCAAGAACGTGGGATTACAGTCGCTGGAACGAACGAGCGCCATCCTGCTATCGATGTTTTTTCGTTTCTCGGCATCATGGCGGTCAAGCTTCTCCTCGATGCTGGTGTTGCCGTCTATGCGAGCCGCTTGCTTGTTCTATGCGATAATCCGTTCGCGCCTTTCATTCTACAAGGTCTGAGTGCAGCGGGCGGTCAGGTTGACCTGGCGCCCAAAC
Source organism: Chloroflexales bacterium (assembly GCA_022360155.1). GTDB lineage: Bacteria > Chloroflexota > Chloroflexia > Chloroflexales > Chloroflexaceae > JAKSDJ01. Next base: position 10,840 of record JAKSDJ010000418.1, read on the forward strand.
TCCCCCGTTTAACTGGGGCCGATCGTTATGATGCCGTGCTTGTAGCGCTACGCCCGCAACGTAAGCCAGTATTGGAAGAAGCGGCGGCGGCAACGATTGCAGCAATGCTGCCCGGCGCAGTGGTGGCCCAGTACTGGGGTGATATCGACCGGGAAGCGTTCCGCCGCCATTGTGTTCCGCTCTGGCCGGTAACGGAGCCTTCTCGCGGGCATATGGGTGTCCTGCCTTCTGAGATCGGACCAGAACCAATCATCCGTCTCCAGGCTGGCGGCTTGAAAGTCGGCGAGGTGCTTGCACGCCGGAGTACGGCTACGCCTGAAGATTCGGAGTATTTGCAGTGTTTGGATCACGTCTCCTCCTTTTGGGTATAGGGCCAACCACGCTAAGTGCACTGGAGTCGCTCGTTCCGCACTTTACCCTGCTTGGCGTTGTCCGTGATAGGAAGGTCGTCGCCGGTGCGCCAGAGCGTGACCCGGTGGTCGTACGCGCCCACGATCTCGGCGTGCCATGTTTTACCGATACAAGATTGGCGGCAGTAGTCAGACTTGTTCATGATCTCCGGCCAGACTGCGTCGTCATTTCTTCGTACAACCGGATCATCGGGCCTGAGCTACTCAGGCACTGCCCATTCGTTAATGTACACTACGCGCCGCTGCCAGCTTATCGCGGGCGCGCAAACGTAAATTGGGCGATCATCAACGGCGAACCGGAGGCGGCAATCTCGATCCACACCGTGGCTGCGGGGCTTGATGCGGGGAGCATTCTGTTTCAGCAGCGTCTGCCAATCGGTCCAGACGACAATGTTGGCGATCTCTATGCGGCGCTCAACGGATTGCAGCGACAATATCTGGGCGCGACAGTCGCACGCTTTTTGAGCGGGTATCAGGGTGAGCCACAAGACGAGTCGCAGGCGACCTATGGCTGCACCCGGACTCCGCAGGACGGCGAGATCGACTGGGGCCAGCCTACTACGCAGATCTACGCGCTGATTCGGGGCCTTGCCGCACCATATCCAGGGGCGTTTAGCTTCCTTCACATGCAGCGCTTACGCATCTGGCGCGCTACACCGGTGATAAATGCGCCAAGGTACGTCGGGCGAATTGCCGGGCGTGTCATTGGGCGCTCACGAGAAGCCGGCTCGGTTGATGTGTTGACTGGCGATGGAATACTACGTCTCTACGAGGTTCAGTTCGATAGCGGCGAACCGTTGCCAGCAGCCCAGGCAATTACATCAACACGCGAGACGCTTGGCCTGCGAACGAGCGATCTGTTGGAACGCATCGCTCAGCTTGAGCAGACGGTTACTCGACTCCAATCCGCACCCGCTGCAGTCGGCGCTGTCAAGAGTGAATGCTGAACCGTGCTGGTCATACCACTGTTTCCGACCATAGATAAAGGAATAACAGGTTATGGATTTACAGAACAAGCGGATTCTGATTACTGGCGGCGCCGGTCTGATCGGCTCGCATATCGCCGACCTCCTTGTGCGCGAACCGGTAGCCGAGATCGTCGTCCTCGACAACTTTGTACGCGGGCGGCGTGAAAACCTTGCTACAGCACTCAACGATCCGCGCCTCACGATTGTCGAAGGCGATATATGCGATCGTGACAAGCTAACCGATATTATGCAAGGGATCGACCTGGTCTTTCACATGGCCGCAATCCGGATTACGCAATGCGCCTCTGAACCGCGGCTTGCAATGGACGTTCTGGGGAGCGGCGCCTTCAATGTGTTTGAGGCCGCCGCTGCCGCTCGCGTGCAGAAAATCGTTGCTGCTTCATCGGCGTCGGTTTATGGCGCCGCCGACCAGTTTCCAACCGGCGAGCAGCACCACCCATACAACAACCGCACGATCTACGGCGCTCTCAAGACTTTTAACGAAGGCTTATTACGCAGCTTCAACGAAATGTGCGGCCTCCAATACATCGCGCTGCGCTATTTTAATGTCTATGGCCCGCGCATGGATATCTACGGCGCCTATACGGAGGTCTTCATTCGCTGGATGGATCGGATTGCCTCCGGTCAATCGCCGCTCATCTTTGGCAATGGCAAGCAGACAATGGATTTCATCTATGTTGAGGACATTGCTCGGGCGAACCTCCTTGCGGCGAAGGCCGATGTCAGTGACGAGGTTTTCAACGTCGCCAGCGGCATGGAGACGAGCCTGAACGAATTGGCGGAGACCCTGCTGCGGGTGATGGGTTCGGATTTGCGCCCAGAATACGGGCCAGAGCGCCAGGTGAATCCGGCGCCCCGCCGCCTCGCCGATACAAACAAAGCACAAAAGTTCCTGGGGTTCAACGCTCAGGTTCCGCTTGCGGAAGGACTATGCCGGCTCGTCGAATGGTGGAGCGCCCAGCGTTTGACAGAGGAAATGAGCCATGTCTGAGCCAGTATTTCACGTGCCGGTCACACGGCCCTGGATGGATGAGCGCGAAGCTGAAGCAGCGTGCCGGCCCCTGCTGACCGGCTGGGTCACCCAGGGACCAGAAGTAGCCGCCTTCGAACGCAAGTTCGCTGAGTATGTGGGGGCGGCTCATGCCTGCGCCGTTGCAAACTGTACCGCGGCGTTGCACTTGGCGCTGCTCGTGGTCGGCGTCCGACCGGGCGATGAGGTCATTACCGTCAGCCATTCTTTTATTGCAACAGCCAACAGCATTCGCTACTGCGGCGCAACGCCGGTTTTTGTCGATATTCAACCGGAGACGTTCAACATCGACCCGGCGCTGATCGAAGCGGCCATTACTGAGCGTACGCGTGCCATCCTCTGTGTCCACCAAGTGGGCATGCCCTGTGACCTGGCAGCCATTAGCGCCATTGCTCGGCGTTATAGATTGCCCGTGGTGGAGGATGCCGCCTGTGCGAGCGGCAGCGAAATCTTCTGGAATGGCCGCTGGGAGCGCATTGGCCGGCCACACGGCGACATTGCCTGTTTCTCATTCCACCCTCGCAAGTTGCTAACAACGGGTGATGGCGGGATGTTGACAACGAACGACCCGAACCTCGACGGGCAATTTCGCCGCTGGCGCCAACATAGCATGAGCGTCTCCGACACAGTTCGCCATGGCGCTCGTGAGGTTATGTTCGAGTCATACCTGGAACTGGGATATAACTATCGGATGACAGACATCCAGGCAGCGGTTGGGCGCGAACAACTCAAGCGCCTGCCCGAGATCGTTGCGCGCCGGCGTGAGCTTGCACAGCGTTATTGCCAACTCCTAGCCGGCATTCCGGGTCTGGGGCTCCCGCTGGAACCAGAATGGGCTCGCACAAACTGGCAGAGCTTTATCGTCCGGCTGCCGCCACACTGCAATCAGCGCCAGGTGATGCAGCATATGCTCGACGCCGGCGTTTCAACTCGGCGGGGCATTATGTGTGCCCACCGTGAACCAGCCTATAGGAAGGAAACATGGTCATGTAGCAGGGGGCCGGACGGATGCGGATGTGCGCCCGGCATGTGCGACCGCCTCGCCGAGAGTGAGCGCGCGCAAGATACGTGTATTATCCTGCCGCTGTATCATCAGTTGACCGAGGCGGAACAGGAGTATGTCGTTGAGCAACTCGGCGGGGCATTTCGTTTGCGATAGCTGCGACTCATAACAAAACGCTCACGCTCTGCGGCGTGAGCGCTTTGCCAAGACGAGCAGGATTAATTGGGGCTGTTTAGGGCGCCCTCGAGATTCATGTCTGAACTGGTTGGCCCAGGATTGTACATTGGCTCATACCATACATGCCACGGATCAGTCGGGAAGAAATTTTCACCGTCAAAGCCAGGAATATCAATTTGCAGACCAGGCGCAACAAATTGGCGCACTGTCCCGACCGCGTCCGCCGCCACTATTTGCTGTGCATAGGGATCTGTATAGAAGATGCCGCTATGTTCGCTAGCACTGATACCAAACCCAGCCGTATACGAGAAGAAACGGAACTCGCCCTTGTTCCCAGTCTCAATTCCCTGTTCACAAGTGATGTCATTGCAGATGACGATCGCACCCGGAGTATTGAAGGTAAGCGCAGCGCTATCAAAGCCAAACACGATGCCGTTGTCATCCAATCGCCAGGGCTCATAGCCAATGCTCTCGCGCGTCGCTACCGGCATGCGCCGGATGCCTTGGCTGTTGGCATTGTCGGAAAGCAAGGCTTGATCAGGACACTCAACCGGTATCAGATCCTCACTGGTGGTATTGACAACGCTCTTCCCGAAATCGCCCATTAAGTGGATATCAGCCACTATTTCTTCCGTCGCGGCATCGGCTACAACCACATGTACTGAGTGGAAGCGGACGCAGACCCGTTTGAGGCTGGCTGTACCAAAGTGATGTGTAATCAGCCAGCGGTGGCCATTAGCGTCATCGAACGCATATGACTTGAATCCTACGTGAGGTTCTGGACTCAGAACGATGTTTGCTGCAGCTTCGAATGTTTCAACATCACAGAGAAAATTGCTGGACAGTTCAGGCTTGGCCTCTGTTTGTGCTGAGACATAGCCATAAGGCGGACGGTAACCGGCAACAAAAAGATCGGGGTCAGAGCCATGCTCATGCTCAAAGTAGCACCAATAGACGGGATCGATCTGGGGGTGCCAAGTTGGGTAGAGCTTACCGTCAGGCCCAGTTGTAACATACTGGTCGTGGACCCACTGCGGGCAGGGCTGGTTCGGCTGTGGTATCTCTCGTCCCTCCGGAGCTGGCGGCGCTGACGAGGGAGATCCATCGGCCTCGGCGAAAAGGACAAGGTAGGTCGGTTGTGATGTGTCGACGCCAGGGTTGTTCACGCCGCCAAGCACGACTTCGCCAGCCGGTAGATCTTTCCGATATGTCGGATACGTTGTACCGTCGACAACTACATCATCCGCCAGCTCCCAATCACTCAGCCAATCGGGCGGATCAAGTTGGCCGCGCCACACGACCGCAAGAGCAGCGGACCGGTTCAGTTGAAGCGTCAGCCAATCGGCATTACTAAGTGTTGTGTTGATACCGTCATTGATAAACTTACCTGGCAGTCCTAACACATCCCAATCTACATAGGGTTCGGCGGTAAAGCCCCGCGGGGTATATTGAGTTACTGCGTATTCAGGGTAGGGGCTAATCACATAACTGGCGAGTAAGGTCGTGGTCGTGGTGGGCGCGGGGTCAGGCGCGGGGTTAACAGCGGGAGCTGCTTGCGTTAATGGCAGAAAGGTTTGGAACTGCTGCGTAGGTGTACCTACGGCAGTGGCGACGGCGTCAGCGAATTCCGCCTGGCTGCGGGTTGGCTGCGATAGCGTAAGCGTACTGCACAGCACTATGATGACCAGGCCTACTATCATAACAGAGAAGCGACGATGAATACCATAGCTTTGCAATGAGTTTCTCCTTTCGTCCCTTGCCGCTACGAAGCCGCAATGTTTTTTACCGATCGATCCTCCTTACGTCTATTCTTACTGTGAAATGACAATTTCATTCTGACAAAATTGGCAGTCTGAGAAGAATGATAAACATTACATGAAAATGACAAAAGGTTAAGGAGTCTATTGACTACTTTCGGGATATTTAGGAGGCGCAATACTGATGTTTGGGTTTAGGTATGCTCTGCAGACTGGAGTGATTTTGCTGATGGCAGCGTTTATTGTGCTGCCTAGCATATATGCTCGTGTTGTCGCTCAGGAATCGATGCTCTATGTTACAACAGACGGCGCTGACACGAACGATTGCACGACCCTAGAAACTGCATGCCAGACAATCGGGGCAGCGATCAACAAGGCCCCAACCGGGAGCGCAATTCAGGTCGCCGCAGGCGTCTATAGCGAGATGCTCTCGCTCTCGAAGGATGTGACCATTACCGGCGCAACCCCGACCACAACGGTCATTGAAGGTAAAGGCGGCGCTATAGTAACGAATTTTGCGGCTGCGGCCACCCTAAGTAATCTGACACTGCGCGGCGGAATGGCAGTCGGCAGCGGCGGCGGCGTCAACAACTTCGGAACGCTGGCGCTGATCAACAGTATTGTCGCTAACAACCTGACATTTCTAGGTGAAGGCTCCCAGGGCTTCGGCGGCGGGATCGCCAACTTTGGGACGCTGACAATTTCGAATACCGCTGTGGTTAGCAACACCGGGAGTGTTGGCGGGGGGATTTACAACGAGGGTGTACTAACTGCGGCAAATGTGACCATCAGCGGTAATGCCGCGAGCGGCGCTGGCGGTGGGATCTTCAACACGTCTGGCGCCAAGCTCAGCCTAAACAATGTCACGATCACCGCCAACCGCGCTGATAGCGATGAAGACGACAACGGAGTCGGCGGCGGGATCTTTAACGACGAACTTGGCGAGGCACACCTGAGTAACACGCTGATCAGCGATGATCTTGGCGCCGGCGGCGGCGACGACGACTGCTACGGCGCACTTGTCGCAACTGGGCGCAATCTGATTGAGGCGCCTGGCGATTGTGAAATCCTTGGTCAAGCGGCAAGCGATCTGATCAGGGCAGATCCCCGGCTTGCTCCATTGCAAGCCTCCGGCCCTATGCTTGTCGCCCCATTGCTCGTTGATAGCCCGGCGATCGACGCAGGGAACACGACTACGTGCGAACCGACCGACCAACGTGGTGTAACCCGGCCCCAGGGAGCAGCGTGCGACATTGGCGCCTTTGAAACAGATTCGATCCCCTCCGATGACAGGCGCCTGGAACCCAACGGTGATGACAGTCACGACTGTCGCTGATGTCCCAACTAGAGCTAGCCCCAATACGTTTCAAATAAGACCTTTAAGATCTTGAATAGATGCTTTCGGAAGCCTTCCCCAAGACCCTAAAGGTCTTCCATCGCGTGCATCTGAAAAGTATTGGATCTAGCCCTAGATACGTCATCGCCTCATCTTTTTCTCCCAATCGTTACTCGTTTCTAACTACAACAATCAACCAACTGTGCGTGTTTCATGCCCGCGTATTTCACACGGCTAAATGTGACCAGTCTATCGTTGCGAGGAGTATTTTTATGGGACGCTATACCAAAATTGTCTCTGGATTTACTGCGTGTCTCATCATCGTAATCGGGTGGGTAGAGTTTGCCGTCTCCTTTGCTCTGCCAGCAAGCGGAGCCCAGATCGCACCGAGCAATATCACTGCGCTTGCATACAGTCCAGATGACGCGGTCATTGTGGCGGGCACATCCGATGGACGGATCATCGAATGGCAAGCCAGTGATGGCAGGAACCGGCGTGCCTGGGAAACGCATGCCGGGCAATCTGTTAGCGGGCTTGCCTATCATCCTGATGGCAATATTCTGGCCAGTGCCGGGCATGACTCGACTGTGCGCGTATGGAATGTGGCAACTGGTCAAGAAGTGCAACTGTTAACCGGGCACGAGCATCCGGTTAAACAGCTTGCGTTCAGCCCTGACGGCAGCATCCTGGCCTCCGTCGCCGAGGATACCCGCGTTGTGCTGTGGGACGCGAACACAGGTGATATTCGGAACATCCTGCGTGGCCATATCAATACTATCACCGATACAGCCTTCAGCGCAGACAGCCAAACTCTTGCGACAGCGGGTGCAGACGGACGGATCATCATCTGGGATCTGGCCACCGGCAAAGAACAGCAGGTTCTTTTGGGCCACGACGGCGCAGTAACGGCGATTGCCTTCGCAAGAAACGGTCGTTTGTTGGTCAGCGTTGGTGAAGATGCAACAGTACGGGTCTGGAACGTCAACCAGGGGCGCCAGATCAGAGTATTGACCGAACACCGGCGGGGGCTGCGTGCGCTCGATCTGAGCCCTGACGGGAGATTGATGGTAACCGGCGGCGAGGAAAGACGAATTTTCGTTTGGGGCGCAGCAACCAATCGAAAACTGCGAGAATTGCAAGGTCATAGCGGCGCTGTGAACACGCTTGCCTTTTCGCCGAACAGCGCTTTCATTGCCAGTGGCGCCGAAGATGGCCAGGTGATCATCTGGCGTGCAGCAGATGGTCAGCCGGCGCTGGTTTTGCAGGCGCCGGAGCCTCCGGCGAGTACAAACCCGCCCAACAGTTCTGAGCGCGCGCAGCCGCTGGCAGACAATGCAGGCGTCGATACTGCAGCCAGAAGCGCACAACTGGCCCAGGGACCGGGCGGCCCGATCCTGGTTGTCACCTCCACAGCGGCGAGCAACCCTTATGGGGATTATTACGCCGAGATCTTGCGCAATGAGGGGTTGAATGCTTTTGCAACGACTGATGTCAGTGCGTTGTCGGCGGAGATCCTCGCCAGCTATGACGTTGTTCTCTTGAGTGAGATGAGCCTGAGCGCAGATCAGACAACGCTTTTAACCGACTGGGTGAACAGCGGCGGCAACCTTATTGCTATGCGCCCCGACAAGCGGCTAGCTGGATTGCTGGGCCTAACTGATGCCGGCGGGGCAATTGCAGGAGGGTATCTATTGATCGATACGACCTCCGCAGCAGGTAACGGCCTGGTCGCTGAAACAATTCAGTATCATGGCAGCGCCGATCGCTACAATCTGAACGGCGCCGTTCAGATTGCAACCCTTTATAGCGATGCGGCAACAGCCACAAGTCTTCCTGCCGTGACCGTCAACACGGTCGGTGTGAACGGCGGCCAAGCGGCAGCCTTCACCTATGATCTTGCGCGTTCGGTGGTGTATGCCCGCCAGGGCAATCAGGCCTGGGCCGGTCAGGAGCGCGATGATAGAACGCCGATTCGATCGGATGATCTGTACTTCGGCGCCGCGCCAAACGATCCGCAGCCAGATTGGGTGAACCTAGACAAGGCGGCTATTCCACAAGCCGATGAACAGCAGCGACTCCTGGCAAACCTTGTACTCCAACTGAACAGTGATCGCAAGCCGCTCCCGCGCTTCTGGTACTTCCCGCGCGGCGAGAAAGCGGTGATTGTGATGACCGGCGATGACCACGCAAACGGCGGCACAGCCGGGCGGTTTGATCAGTATCTGGCGCAGAGCGCACCTGGTTGCTCGGTTGAAGACTGGGAGTGTATTCGCGGCACATCGTATATCTTTACCAACACATCCCTGAGCAATGACCAAGCCGCTCAATATGACGCAGCCGGTTTTGAGATTGCGTTACACGTCAACACCGACTGCGCCGACTTCACGCCTGCCTCCTTGTCCGACGATTACAGCACACAGATCGCTGCATGGCAGGCGAAATACACCAGCCTGGATGGGCCGGTGACCCATCGTGTTCACTGTCTGGTCTGGAGCGACTGGGACTCCCAGATCAACGTCCAATTCGCCAATGGCATTCGTTTTGACACGAATTACTATTATTGGCCCGGGGAATGGGTGCGGGATCGACCAGGTTTTTTCACCGGCAGCGGTCTGCCGATGCGTTTCACCGACGCGAGTGGCGCTCTTGTCGATATCTACCAGGCAACATCGCAGATGACCGACGAGTCTGGGCAGAGCTACCCCTTCACGGTCGAGGCGCTCCTCGACCGAGCCCTCGGTGCAGAAGGCTACTACGGCGCTTTTGTGGTCAATGCCCATACCGACTTCAATCCGTCGGCAATTTCGGATGAGACCGTTGCGGCAGCGGTCGAGCGCGGCGTGCCGGTCGTTACCGCACGTCAGATGCTGACCTGGCTCGATGGACGTAACAACTCGAGCTTTAATGCTATCACCTGGACCAACGACACGCTGACCTTTGATATCACTCCTGCTAGCGGCGCACGGGGCTTGCAGGCGATGCTGCCAATGGCTGCCGGAGGCCGGCAGCTTAGCGGTATTACGAGAAATGGCTCGCCGGCGCCATTCTCGGTTGAGGCGATCAAAGGCACTGAATACGCTATCTTCGATGCCGCCAGCGGAGCCTATGCAGCGCAATATGCCAGCGATCAGACCGCGCCGACGATCACCGGGCGCAATCCTGTTGACGGTGCAACCAATGTCGAGCTTGCGGCAAACGTCGAGGCGATCTTTGACGAAGCGATCGATCCAACGACCGTTAATGAGGCGACCTTTGAGTTGCGGGATGCGAGCAATACGCTCGTTCCGGCAACCATAACATATAGTGCGGCAACCCGTACAGCGACGCTCAACCCAGAGACCAATCTGGCCCCGTTGACAGCCTACAGCGTGCTGGTGCGCGGCGGCGCCAGCGGTTCTGCTGTGACCGATGTCGCTGGCAATCCGCTCGCTGCCGACGAGCGTTGGATTTTCACGAGCGTTGAGGCGCCGCAATGTCCTTGCACAATCTGGGATGCTAGCACAACGCCTCAGCGTGTTTCGGCCGATGACCCGAATGCGGTCGAGATTGGTGTTAAGTTCCAGTCGGAGCTTGATGGATTTATCACCGGCATACGCTTCTATAAAGGTTCAAGCAATACTGGGCCGCACACAGCCAACCTATGGACACTGGATGGAACCCTGCTGGTCAGCGCCGACTTTACGAATGAAACAGCATCAGGCTGGCAACAAGTCAACTTTGCGAGCCCGGTTCCTGTCACCGCCGGCAGCGTCTATGTCGCCTCATACTATACCCAGAGCGGCTTCTACGCATCAGATCTGGACTATTTTGCCAGCGCCGGCGTGGTCAATAGTCCGCTGAAAGCCCTTAGGGACGGGGAATCCGGCGGGAACGGGGTGTACAAATACGGCGACAGCGGCTTCCCGACAAATACATACCGCTCGAGCAACTACTGGGTCGATGTCGTTTTCGACCTTGATAGCGCGTCTGCGCCGACGCCAACCGCGTCCAATACACCTACAGCCAGCAGCACGCCAGTTGGCCCAACTGCAACACCAACGAGTACACCCACCCCGACGAATACGCCTACGCCGCTGCCAAGCGGAACGACCTACAGCATCTGGGACGCCGGGACAACGCCAGGGCTGGCGAACGACCCAAATACGAATCCGATCGAAGTCGGCGTCAAGTTGCGGACTAGCGTGGACGGGGTGATCAACGGAATTCGCTTCTACAAAGGGCCTTTGAATACCGGCACGCATACCGGCAGCCTCTGGACGAGCAGCGGCGACCTGCTGGCGCAAGCCACGTTCACGAATGAAACCGCCTCGGGATGGCAGGAAGTAAGTTTCGCCGAGCCGGCGCCGGTGACGGCGAATACGACCTACATTGCCTCCTACTTCGCGCCGAACGGGCGCTATGCCCTTGACCAGAACTTCTTCACCAGCGCCGTCGTCAATGGACCGCTGACGGCCCTGGCCGATGGCACGGACGGCGGCAACGGCGTCTATCTGGAAGGTTCGAGCGGCTTCCCAATCAATGCCTTTCAGTCCAGCAACTATTGGGTTGATGTCATCTTCACAACCGACGAGTTCACCGCCGACGATCCATGCACTACGCCGGCCAATCCGATTGTCGCTGAAAACTGTCTGGCGGGTAATCCGCAGAGCGAGTGGGACGTCAGCGGCATCGGCGACCCAAGCATCCAGGGCTTTGCCACCGAGATGAGTGTGAATCGCGGCGAGACAATCTCCTTCAAGATTGATACCGATGCCGCAGACTATCGCATCGACATCTACCGGCTTGGGTACTATGGGGGTGAGGGAGCACGCAAGGTAGCGACGATACCAAATACGGCGACCGTCTCACAAAGTCAGCCGGCATGTCTCTCCGAGTCGTCAACCGGACTGATTGACTGCGGGAACTGGTCCGTGTCAGCGTCGTGGAACGTGCCGTCAGACGCGACATCGGGGATCTATATTGCGCGGCCCGTGCGCACAGACACGAACGGCGCAAGCCATATTGTCTTTATTGTGCGTGACGATGCCGGCACGTCGAACATTTTGTTTCAAACGTCCGATACAACCTGGCAAGCCTACAACACCTACGGGGGAAACAGCCTCTATATCGGCGGGCCGGGCAGCGCTCCAAGCCGCGCCTACAAGGTGAGTTACAACCGCCCGTTCAACACGCGCAGCGTTGACAACGGTCAGGATTATCTCTTCAGCACTGAATACCCGATGCTGCGCTGGCTGGAGGCGAACGGCTACGATGTCAGCTACTTCACGGGTGTTGATAGCGACCGGCGCGGCGACTTGATCCAGAACCACAAGATCTTTCTGTCGATCGGCCACGATGAGTACTGGTCTGGGGCGCAGCGAGGCAACGTCGAGGCGGCACGGGATGCGGGCGTCCACATGGCTTTCTTTAGCGGCAACGAAGTCTACTGGAAGACACGCTGGGAAGATAGCATTGATGGCTCTGGCACAGTGTACCGTACCCTGGTTACCTACAAAGAGAGCCACAACGATGCGAAAATCGATCCCGCGGCAGAGTGGACTGGCCTGTGGCGCGATCCGCGCTTTAGTCCGCCATCTGACGGCGGTCGCCCGGAGAATGCGCTCACCGGCCAGATCTTCGGGGTCAACGCCGGGGCCACAACGGCCATCCAGGTTCCGGCGGAGGATGGCAAAATGCGCTTCTGGCGCAACACCAGTATCGCTACTCTCCCCGCTGGCGGCGCCGCAACGCTAGCAGACGACACGTTAGGGTACGAGTGGGATGTGTTGGAGCTTGACAGTAGCAACCCGGCGGCGGAGATTGTCGCCGCTGCTCGGCCCGCCGGGCTGATTCGCTTGTCGACAACGACGGTTGATAATGCGCCGTTGCTGCGCGACTATGGATCGAATGGCTACCAAAACAGCTTTAGTCCGTTGAGTACAGCCTCGCACCACCTGACCTTGTATCGCCACAGTAGTGGTGCGCTGGTATTCGGCGCCGGGACTGTCCAGTGGAGTTGGGGGCTTGACGACACCCACGACCGGAACACCCCGGCGCCCGACTCGCGGATGCGGCAGGCGACAGTGAATCTGTTTGCCGATATGGGCGTACAACCCGCCACGTTGCAATCTGGTTTGGTTCTCGCGAACGCCTCGACTGATGCGACGCCGCCTACCTCAACGATTACTTCGCCAGCGGATGGCTCAACGGTTGCAGCCGGAACGCGGCTAACGATTAGCGGCGCGGCAACGGATGCGGGCGGCGTAGTCGGCGGTATTGAGGTGTCGGTTGATGGCGGCGCAACTTGGAGCATGGCAAACGGGCGTGCAAACTGGAGCTACATCTGGACGCCGAGCACGGAGGGATCAGCGACGATCCGCAGTCGTGCAGTCGATGACAGCGGAAACATCGAGAGTCCCTCGGCAGGCGTCACCATCACCGTTGGCAGCGGCGGCGACCCCAACTGCCCATGCAGTATCTGGGATGCCTCCGCTGTACCGGCAATCATAACCGACCGCGAGACGACCGATATTGAACTCGGGGTCAAATTCCGGGCGAACGTTGCGGGCGTCATTCAAGGCATCCGCTTCTATA
>JAKSDJ010000120.1 GCA_022360155.1 Chloroflexales bacterium
TCAAGAAATACGATCTGCAACGGGCGATCTACCAGCAGATACGGGAACAGTTTGGGCTGTCGGCACAACTCGCCATCCGCGTCATTGCCAAAGTTGCCGATGCCTACAAACTGGACAAGCGCACGGAGCGCACATTCCGGTCGCTTGGCAGTGTCGCTTTTGATGACCGTATCCTCTCCTACAACCTGCCCGCCAAGCAGGTAAGCATCTGGACCTTGGATGGACGTTTGAAAATCGCCTTTGCCGCTGGTGAGCGCCAGATGCAGCTGTTGCAGACGCGCCAGGGCGAAAGCGATCTGGTCTTTCATCGCGGCGGCTGGTATCTGCTTGCCACGTGTGAGATACCGGAACCCACGCCGGAAGATGTTGACGGCGTGCTTGGCGTCGATCTGGGGATTGTCACCATCGCTACGGATAGCGACGGCACAACCCACAGCGGACAGCAGGTTGAGACCAAGCGCCAGTGGTATGCGAACCGCCGTCATGCACTCCAAAAGGTTGGTGCGAAATCGGCCAAACGCCGCTTGAAGCGCCTGAGCGGGCGGCAGCGTCGGTTTCAAAAAGACACCAATTCATTGCATTGCGAAGCAGCTGGTTGGCACTGCAAAAGACACGAAGCGGGTGCTTGCGCTCGAAGATTTGACGCACATTCGCCAGCGGGCGACGGTTCGTCGCAGCCAACGAGCACGCCGCCACAATTGGAGCTTTGGACAGTTGCGGGCCTTTATCAGCTATAAAGCGCAGCGGGCTGGTATTCCTGCGGTGTTGGTCGATCCACGCAATACCTCGCGCCGCTGTCCCGCTTGCGGGCATACGGACAAGGCCAATCGCCCCAATCAAGCTATCTTCCGTTGTGTGGCGTGTGGGCATACATCCCCTGCTGATGTCAATGCTGCAATCAATATTGAGCGAGCCGCTGTCAGACGGTCTATGGCATCGGAGTCTCGGCTCCAGGCGCAAGCCCACGTGCTTGCGCCGTGGGTATCTGACAAGAGCTTAAGCGAGTGCAAGATTGCACAACGATGAGAGTTTGATGAATCAGCGCGGATTTGTATTGACGGGAATGCTCCGTGTAGCTATACTGCACCTGCAGATGTCTTTACCATTTGGTTACGTAGCATTGTCGGATAGCTTTCATGCGCCAACCTCTTCGTCGTCAGCTTGAACGCCTATCGAGCGACCGTTGGGCTCGTGAGGGTGTTCGAATCCTTTTGCGGTCTACCTGGATCGGCTTATCGATCTGGTGTCTTGGATTGGGCATTTATCTCCTCTTCGACTGGCCAATTCGCATCGAGGTATTGGGTTCGATAGCTCTTGCCTGTATTGCTGTCGGTGCGCTTTTGCTTGTGCGCCGCCCAATGAGTCCTGAAGTTGTTGCGCGGCGACTTGACAAGCGCTTCCATCTGGACGAGCAGCTTAGCACTGCGTTGGAAATAAGCGCCAACAAAGCTTCAGAAGGCGTGGCGAGTCGCCTGATCGAGCAATCACAGCGTACAATGTCGCGAGTCAGGCGCTATATCAATACAAACCAGCGCCTGCCCTGGGCCGAGTTGATTGCTGTGCTATCACTGGCAATGCTGAGCCTTGGCTTGTTGGTGCTAACTGGCATTAGAAATCTTGATGTACGTCTCGCCACTGCGGCGCTTCCACCGCTCATCAGCCCCGTTAACCCAGAAGATGAATTCCCGCCGGAGCCGTTTACTCCGCCGCCGGGAACTCAGGGAGGCGATCAATCAACCCCCGGCGACCAGGGACAGCCGGCCCCGAGTAGTATTGATCAGGCAGCCATTGCCGCGCTAGCGGACGCGCTCCGGGATCAGAGTATTACACGGCCAGCCGCCGACGCCCTTGAACAAGGCGACACAGCCGGTGCAGCCCAAAGCCTGCGTGAACTGGCCGATCAGGCCGAACGTATCTCAGAAACGGCGCGCAATGATCTGGCGACATCCTTGCGTGAAGCGGCCCAGCAGATGGAGGCGACCAGCCCGGATCTGGCCGACCAGCTACGTAACAGCGCCGAAGGACTACGTATAAACGACCAGGCGTCGGCCCAAGCGCTCGAAGGTCTTGCCAATGCTGTAGAGCAACTAGGCCAGGGTCAAGGTCAGCAAGGCCAGGATCAACAGGGACAAGGCGCCGGGCAAGGCAATGAGCAGGGCGCCGGCCAGGGTTCGGGTGTGGGCAACGGTCTGCCGAGTGAGCAGCGTGAGCAGTCCCAGCCAAGCGAACGCCTAGGTGTTGACGGGGTGCCGCTCGAACTGGAGAGCGAAGGAACCGGAGATGTTTCAACCGATGGCGAGGCGCAACAAGCGACAGCGCCTGGCGGAAGCGCCGGTCAGTTCGAACGTGGAGGAAGCACACCCGATGCCAATCGGGTGCAGACGGGTGAAGACCCGCTGCGTATACCAGCAGATCTGCGAGATGTGGTTCAAGAATATTTTTCGCCCTAATCTGCTATCGCGGACTGTGGGTCAAGCGACAATTCAAAACCGGACATCCAAGCTTCGAAATCGCGAAGATTCCCTCTTCGATGAGGGTTTTCTGCGGCGTCTGGAACGGTTGAGTATACAAGCCCAGCGCACCTTGCGCGGCAACCCTTCGAGTGGCGAACACCTCAGTCGGCATCGCCTGCCAACCAGTGTTTTCAGTGATCACCGTCCTTATACCAGCGGTGATGATCTGCGTTATGTGGACTGGAATGTGTACGCCCGCCAGAACCACATCGTCCTCAAGCTCGGTGAGGCCGAGCAGGACGTGCATGTTCACTTGCTGCTTGACTGTTCGCGCAGTATGTCCTGGGGACAGCCCTCGAAGTTACGTATGGCGCAACGTCTAGCCGGCGCGCTGGGCTACCTCGCCTTGGCGCACAGCGATCGGCTCCATATCGCTCCCTTCGGCGCAACAACTCAACGGCCCTTTGGCCCCGCCCAAGGTAAAGGACGCCTGATTGAAATGCTCCAGTATATTGCGGCAATCTCTCCGCAGCCACAAACCCAGCTTGGCGGCGTGCTACAGCGATACGCCCGCTCCCAAGAGCGCGGAGGCATCCTGGTGTTACTGTCCGACTTGCTTGCAGCAGATGGGTTGGAGGAAAGCCTGCAGACTTTACAGCCGCTGCGCTGGCAAGTCTTGGTGTTACATCTCCTCGATCCGCGCGAGCTCTGGCCCGATCTCGCCGGCCCGTTGGAACTAGAAGACAGTGAAACTGGCCAGTGCTTGCCGCTTGTCCTCGACGCCGA
>JAKSDJ010000056.1 GCA_022360155.1 Chloroflexales bacterium
CGCTAAGTCCTTTGGATTGCCATAATCGTCTAAAACATTAGCCATTACAATTCCAGCCGCCTCGGCGGTGTTGCCCGCTTGTGTGCGATACATAGGCGCTCCGCTGTCCCCGCCTAAACCGACTGGGTCGATCCAGAACATGTCACGGTAATATATACCAGTTTTGCTGTCTTGTGCATCTATAGTACCCTCAGTAATAGGTCCACATAGTGTACCGGATGAGATTCCATGGAAGCACCGAATGTATCCATTAGTGTAGGAGTAATCTCCAACAGCTCCAATGACATCGAGGGTAGGATTGCCTCCCTGATAAATATCATCGGTGGCTGACCCTGCGTCATTTAGGTAGTGTATCCCTACATCAATGGCGATACCACTGTTATCATAGGAACCATTCTGGTACCGGCCGGAGTATTCGCCAAAGTGGGTGTCGAAGTTATAAGTCCACCAACCCCACCCAGCAGTTTCCACACAATGGCCGGCAGTGAGTATTGCGGGACGCCTTCTGTCTATGACCTCGAAGCCGAGCGTACATATATGACCAGAATCGGATCCGAAGCGCCATCCTTTCCCGGCCATGACGGGTAAGGACTGTATTTGCATCGCCTCTTCTGTGCCTGCACCTTCTGTGCCTGTACCTTCTGTGTCTATCCTAATCATGCCTTCTGTGACCACGATGGCTGGATCGGCCAGCAAGGTTGCGAGATCCAGGCGAAGAGTTTCCTTATCTAGCAACTCGTTAGTAGCCGTACTGGCATTTTGAGGGGCAATCATGACCGCAATGCGGTTCTCCTCTCGGTCAATGGATACTGCCTGAATGTCGGGGAACTCCATCATACGATCTGTGATCGCTTCGAATTGTTGCTCAAGATGCAGGTTCGACCACTCGACGTAGTCGATGCGTAACCGATCAACGTGACGAAGGGGAGGAATGAGCGAATGTATCTGATCGGTTAAACTGTGGGTGCGAACGATCTGTAAGACCAGTTCACCGCCTGTATCGTGGTCCAAGTAGATGCCCCCAAATGCATCTCGGACATCGGAGTCGTCACGAAAGTACTGTTGGAGCGTTTCTCCATCCTGTTCTAGGGCCAAGCGTATCCTTAGTTCTTCTGCTTCTGCAGGTGTAAACGTAGCATTCATGGCTTCGAACGTGACTGCATCAGGTTGAGCATGAACTTGTCGAACGTAGTCTATATCGCTTCGAAACCCGATCGATTTACGAAATTCAACTTCAGCAAGAAGCTGCCTTTCATCATCCTGTTGAGCGTACATATCCTTTTCGATATTTGCACCTAATGTTGTACTGGCTGTAAACCCTACGAGCGATAAAATGACCAAGAGCGCTGTGAACCATAGACGGCGATTGATGTTCATCATACCTGATTACCCTCCTCATTTCAAGGCATTTTGACCATAGTTTTGTATACGTCGCAATGCTGGCCCTAGCACACAAGTCAAGCATTTACGCACAGAGTCCGCGTTACCTTTGCTATTCCCCCAGCTTCGTGGACTCAATAAAGGGCATTGCTGTCTCCTGTAGAACGGCGTAGAACATCTGAGACAGGGAATCGCATCTATAGCAAGTGAACTAATGGAACCCTAGGGTATGCAGCTATCATAGCTACTACCCGAATTCGCACTATCCGCCATGTGACGGATTCCCGTGGCGGATTGGATGGCGGATACGTCGTCCTTCTATCCGCCATATGGCGGATAGAAACGAGACACAGGTGCAGACATCACCCATTGCGGCATATCCGTTTTGCTTGCGCATCGGCGCTGTCTCAACCCAAACAGGGCTTGGGGAAGGCTTCGCAAAGCGCTCCGTTCAAGCCCTGTCTAGTTTATTCGTGTGTCGCTGCTGGCGTCCGCTGCTGCTTGACAGAAACAGCGGAGGCGGTTCAACCTTGGTTCCACGGACGCGCGGCGCTCGCAGCTAGTACTACAACGAGACTTCATCCTGCACCGCATCGGAACGGGGCTTGTCGATGTCACCCTGAGCCCTTCGGCTGCGCTCAGGGCCGGCTCCGCGAAGGGTCTTGCAACCTTGGGTAAGGAGATTCTTCACCTCGTTCAGAATGACATGGCTCGTTGTAGTACTAGGCCAGGAGCCCAAGCTCCCACGCCCGTGTTACGGCTTCTGCACGATGATGCACATCGAGCTTGCTGAAGATGTTCTCCAGGTGCGTTTTGATCGTCGATGGGGCGACGACCAATTCCCGCGCGATCTGGACGTTGGTCAGGCCTGCGGCGACCCGCTGTAAGACCTCCAGTTCGCGCTTGCTTAACAGGTCGTTTGCACGGTCTACGCTCGTCATCGGCAGTGGCTTATCTCTAAGAGTCATCAAAGGCGGATTTGGCGTTGCAGAAACTGCTTCGGTTATGCTCTTTTTGGCATCTGCCGTGTGTGCCAGCGCCCGTTGTAGCTGCCGACGCGCAGCGTCTCGTTCTTCACGCAGCCGCTCCTGCTCGGTGATATCCAACGCTGTGCCGCGTACACCGTTGATTTCGCCGTGATCGTTGCGGAGCGGGCGATAGCGGGTTTGAAAGAGTCGCCCCCGCGCTTCAACGATGTCCAGGAAAGCCGCGCCAGCGAGAGCGGAGCGGATGTTCTCGATGATGTGCGGGTTGCCACGCGCCAGATCGAAAAGCGACCGCCCGATCACATCGTCCGCCGTGAGGTTGAGGCGCTTTAAGCCCCGGCCTTGCGCCAGTGTAAATGCCCCTTGGCAATCGATCTCAAACAGCACCAACGGCAAGTCAGTTGCAAGGGCGGCGAGGCGCTTTTGGGATGCTTGCGCGGCGGCGAGCGTATGGATGACATGGTGTTGATCTGCGTGGACTTTGTGCTGTATTTGCCGCACGAAGCCCACGAAAATCGCACTGAACAGCGGTATCAACCGTGACTGTAGCCCAATGCTGTGGCTGGCGGGGCGATCAACCGTTATCGCGCTGGAGATACACTCCAGCGTAAGGGTGAGGGCTTCTGGTTGCGCGGAGATCTGTTGGGCGAACGTAGCGCCAATGTGCTGCGCTTGGCCGTCATCAAGCGCAGCACCAAACAGAAGTGTTGGTATCTGGTCGAGCAGGTCGTCAAGATGCTGATGGATCGTTTGTACGTCGAGCGGTCTCAAAGTTGTGCGCGTGAGGAGCGCCACGATTGCAGTGCGCTGCGCTTGGAGGCTCTGTCTCAGGCACGACAGTCCGACGTTATCCATAGACTGGCAAGTCTCCTTTCTCCTTCAGTAGCAGATTTCAGTCGTGGATGAAGCATGCCCAATTGCTTGCAGATTCGGAGGCACGGCAAAGCGAGGGTAGGGAGTGGGATGAAGGTGCAACGCGAGCAGGTGTGGATAACCATGCCAACGGACACGCAGGCAGCATACCAATGCTGGAATGTGCTGTCGATAGTACTATAGTCCTGTTAATCAATAGGACCACTGTCATGCCCACGCGATGGCGTAGGTGCGGCGTTGCGCGATGCCATGGTGAAGCAAAACGGCGCAGAGTCCACAGTGCGTCGCGGGCGCGCACGGCTGTATTTAATAGTTAGGCAAGTATGCGCTGTCGTCCACATCGCCGACCCGGTCTTGAGCCAGTGCAGTTCGGCGTACAACCCGTCCCGCGCCAGCAACTCGGCGTGACTGCCACGAAGAGATGAAGAGAAGGAGAAGAGGTATAGAGCCTGCTATACTTATAGCCAGAGTCTTCGTGCAGGGCTTAGAGATCACCCAAGGAGTTTATCATGCAAACACTCCCGCTCCGTTCGCGTGCGCTGTTTCTCCGTCTATTCGGCATCTTCCTCTTTGTCGCGTTCACAACCGCATGCAGTGAAATCACCTCAACCCCCACGCCCGCACCAAACACGCAAACACAGGCGCAAGGGGCAAAACGGATTGGCGACTTTAGTCGGATTCTAGGGACGGTCTATCTCCGCGCTCCCATTCTCGAAAGACCGAACCGTACCTCAGGATTTTTAACAAGCAGTTCAGGATACAGCCCCGAGCGCATCCATAATTTTATCTATCTCGACACGCAAACAGAACAAACACTCCAACTGCTCCCCGACAACAATGCGATCATTCTTGACCATACTTCCTTCCCAGAGCCAATCCAAGACCAGACAAAAGAAAGGGTTATCACCTGGTTTCTCTATCGCGTGGTCAAGAATGACACGAATCAGGATAACCGCTTGTCTGAAGCGGACACACAGGTGCTTGCCGTTTCGGATGCGGGCGGGCAAGACTATACCGAACTCATCGACGGGGTTGAGGGAATTCATGGTCACACGCTCCGCGACCCGGAAACGTTGTTGGTGATCTATCGCAAGGACGGGGCGCTGCTTCTCTCAAGCATTGATCTCCCGCAGCGGGCGCTGATCCAAACGACTGAACTGCCATCATTCGGTCCTGATGTGTGGTTGGGGAATAGCCAATGACAGGCATTTGGCGTGAGTATCGACCACCGTCCTTTTCCGCTCCTCCCAACGGCGGGCGCCTGTACAAACAACACGGGTAGTATCGTCTACTACCCGTGCTGCTTCCTTCGCTAGCAGGAAGGCATTCCTTCACCCACAGCTGATCGAACAGATCGACACAGCCCTGATGAAAGCAGGCTGCATCCCCCTTCAGTGGTATAATGTTCTGGTCAAGCTCGTTGAAGCGCCGGATAGGCGGCTCCGTATGAGCGAGTTGGCCCGACGTGTCGTGCTCAGCCGCAGCTCGCTGACCCACCTCGCGGATCGGCTCGCAGCCAAAGGGTTGCTCACGCGTGAACGAGTAGAGACGGATCGGCGTGGCGCCTACGCCGTGCTAACCGATCACGGCTATGAAGCCCTCCGCCAGGCATGGCCCATTTCTGCGGAGGGAATTCCCCAACACTTCGCACAGCATCTGACCGCAGCGGAAATCGAGACCTTTACGACGGCCTTTGCCCGATTGCTGCGAGGAGAGAAGGCGCAAGCCGATCCGCGGGAGGAAACATAACATGTTCCTCAATGAACCAAGCCACCGCTCATATCCATCTCCATCTGACCGCTTTTGGCGTGTGGGCGTAGTACATCCGAGTATCATTGAACAAACCGATCGCCACTGCCGCTGCTATGCTGGTTATGTACCGCCGACCTACGGAGGAACCAACGCATGCCCGACTCTGTGTTGATTCGCATAGCGACGCCGGCTGATGCGCCGGAAGTCAGCCGGGTCTATCTCGCGTCACGCCACCGCTTTCTGCCCTATGCCCCGCTCGCCCATTCTGATGATGAGGTGCGGCAATGGATTGCGACCGCTGTGATTCCCTCCGGCGGCGTTCGCGTCGCCGTCGTCGCCGGCAAGATTGTTGGGATGATGGCGCTTTCCGATGATGGTGCGCTGCGCTGGATCGACCACTTGTATCTGCACCCAAGCGCGGTCAACCAAGGTCTTGGCGCCGCGCTCCTGCAGATCGCGCTGCGAGAACTGCCGCCGCCGATCCGCCTCTACACCTTCCAAGCCAATGCCGCCGCTCGCCGCTTCTACGAGCGACACGGATTCCAGGCGATCGCCTTTGGCGACGGATCAGGCAACGAAGAACACGCTCCTGACGTGTTGTATGAGCGGCGCGGTGATTAACCTTACACCGCCTTCAGGCGGTTATGCTGCCTTCAAACCGCCTAAAGGCGGCACTACGCCACATTCCCCCGTTGATTTGTCAAAATTCATCAGGGAAAACCCCAACAATATAGTCACGTTGCTTATCCTCAAAACCTGCTTCATCGGATGATCGTCACTCACTCGATTCGCATCCAATCTGTGTTGATCGGCGCTCATCGGTGTGATCGGCGTTCCACTGCAGAATGTTGATGGCGCCCTAATCTGGCGAATTTCGAGTTGCGCGGTTACCTAAAGCGACGTATACTTTTAGGTAACCGATGCGTTTTGTTCAACTACACCTCTTGAACAGGAGCTGTCATGTCGCGCGCGCTGCCCACAATCCGGGCCGGAATGCTCTATCACGCTCAATCGCTGGATCAGCCGATCGCAGTGGGCAGCGCAGCCTGGCGGCAGTGGCTCGCCGCCGCCGAGTCGCGCAGCTTTCGTTTCGAGCACCCGCGCGGCAGCTTTACAGCCCGCCGTGAACAGATCAACGATGGCGTGTACTGGTATGCGTATCGCAAGATAGCGGGCAAGCTGCGCAAGACATACCTGGGCAAAGCCGAGAACCTGACGCTCGATCGGCTTGAGGTTGCCGCAACGACGCTCGATCCAAGTTCGTTGCGCAGCAACCCACGCGATCTCTCGTCTAAGCAAGCGCCTGCCAATTTTGATCGATCAGCCCTGATGGCGACGAAACTGATCCCACCGCCGGTTCGCGCGCACCGCGTCACGCGCGCCCGCCTGCTCAATCAGCTCGATACTGCACTCCAGCGCCCACTGACGCTGGTGCTTGCTCTGGCGGGCGCTGGCAAAACAACGCTGGTGAGCGAGTGGGTGCAGTCCCTGGCGCAGCCCGTGGCTTGGGTGTCGCTTGATGCCCACGATAACGATCCGCCGCGCTTTTGGAGCTATGTAGCGACTGCGCTTGGCGCGGTAGCGCCGGAGATCGAGCCTACGGCGTTGCGCCCGCTGCACACCGCCCCCGATACAATCGTAGCGGCGCTGGCGCAGGCGCTGGCTGCTACGAAGGCCAACATCGTGTTGATTCTCGATGACTATCATACAATCGCCGAGCCGTCGATCCACACGACCATCGCGCTCTTGCTGACGCATATGATCCCCCGTCTGCACATCGTGCTCGCCAGCCGCACCGATCCGCCGCTCCCGCTGCCTCGCCTGCGCGCACGCGGTCAACTGCTCGAAATTGGCGCCGCCGCCTTGCGCTTTACGCCAGATGAGGCTGCCACGTTTCTCGATGAGATGATGGCAGCGCCGCTCAGCGAAGACGACGTGCAGTTTTTGACCGAACGCACCGAAGGTTGGATCACAGGCTTGCACCTAGCAGCGCTGGCACTAGGGCCGCAGGGCGATCACGTGGCTGTGCCGACGTTCAGTGGCAACCACCGCTATGTACTCGACTATCTTGCCGATGAAGTATTGCTGCAGCAACCTGCATGGGTGCAAACGTTTCTCCTGCGCACCGCGATCGTTGATCGCCTGTCGGCGCCGTTGTGTGCGGCGCTTTTGCACGATGAAGCGCAACAATCCTTCGCGCAGCCCGAGGTGCGGCCAAAAACGGCGGCGGCAATGCTCGATTGGATCGAGCGGGCCAACCTGTTTCTGGCGCCGATCGACACCGAACGTCGCTGGTATCGCTACCATGCGCTGTTCACCGACTTTTTGCGGGCGCGACTGCACGCCATTGCCCCGGAAACCGTACCAGAGCTGCACCGCCGCGCTAGTATGTGGTACGAGCAACATGGCTTCACGGCTCAGGCGATCGACCACGCGATCGCCGCCGCGGCGTGGGAACGGGCGGTCGCGTTGATCGTGGATGTGGCGCAGCCGTTGATCATTCGCGGCGAAGTTGCCATGCTGTTGGGCTGGTTGGATATGCTGCCCGCTGTCGCCTTGCAAGGCAATGTTCGGCTCAACCTGCTGTATGCCTGGGCGCTGGTGGTGGTGAACCAGGTCAACGATCTCGACGCGCGCTTGTATGCGCTGGAAACGATGATCGGTCCTGATGCTGAAGCTGCCCTGTTTGGCGAGGTCGCGGCGATCCGCAGCGTGCAGGCAGCGATTCGCGGTGATTTCGGGCAGGCGATCGCATGGGCGCAACCGGCGCTTGAACAGCTACCACCGACGAATATATACCGCAGTACGTTGGGCTTGATTGTTGGCGCGACTCACGAGTGGCAGGGCGATATTGCGGCGGCGGCTCGGTGCTACATCGACGCTGGGCGCGACAGCCGCCGTGTTGGGAACACAATCGTCGATGTCGGGGCAAGCTGTAGTCTCGCCACACTCTACATCATCCAGGGTGAATTTCGGGCTGCCGCCGCCGAGTATCACGCGGCGATCCGCCGTGCGACCGATGCAGCCGGACAGCCATTACCGGCAGCCGGCATAGCTTTTATCGAGCTAGGCGAGCTCCACTACTTGTGGAACGATCTCCCGGCGGCGCAGGCGGCAGTAGAACAAGGGCTGGCGCTGATCGAGGCGTGGGCCGATCCCGATCTGTTGGCGTTGGGGTATACAATGCTGGCGCGGATTCGATTGGCTCAAGGCGGCGTCGCTGAAGCGAACGGCTTACTCGACACCGCCGCCCAATTGCGGGCGAAGGTGCAGGCGTCGTTGAACGGGACATCGCTGCAGGCTGAGCAGGTGCGCTGGTGGCTTCACACTGGCGAGAGCGTCGCAGCCGGGCAGTGGGCCCAGCAGTTCGAGCGCGAGGTCGATCACGCGATCCAGCCGCTGCGTGCGCCCGAGTATCTAGCGCTGGTGCGCGTCTATCTGGCGCAGGCCAAGCTCCGCGCTGCACAACAATGGCTCGATCGTTTGCTGCCATGGGCCGAAACCGGAGGTCGTCGGTACCTGGTCGTTGACCTACTGGTGCTGCAAGCGCTCGTCGCCGCCGCCGGAGGGAACACGCGCCGCGCGTTAGCGGCGCTGCAGCGCGCCCTGGCGCTCGCTGGCGCCGAACGCCCGATTCGCATCTTTGTCGATGCGGGGCCGCCGATCGTGCCGCTGCTCCACAAGCTGCGCGCACTGCAGCGCCGCCGCCAGGAAAGCGGCACGATTCCGCTAGATTACCTTAACGCTTTGCTCGCCGTCTTTCCGCCAGCCATGGTTGAAGTCGAAGCGGTTCAATCACCGGTCGCTGTCGGCATGATCGAGCCGTTGAGTGTGCGCGAACAGGAAGTATTACACCTCATGGCAGCCGGTTTAGGTAACCGGGCTATCGCCGACAAATTGGTGATCGCGCCCAGCACGGTGAAGCGCCATCTCCTCAACATCTACCGCAAGCTCGACGCGCATAGCCGTGTAGAAGCGCTCCATCGCGCCCGCGCGCTCCAACTAGTGATCTGATCTCCGCACGTTACCTCTCGCCTACCTGTCCTACCCAAAATACACCTCGTTATGCACCGAGCGGTGCATGACAGGATGCTGCGGCGCAGCTATAGTGCCTATATAGGCAGACCGGCATTGTGCGGCTGCACGAATAAAAGCAAGGAGCCAATGATGACAGCAATCGATTTCAGTAATCCCGCCTTCAAAAGCAACCCATACCCCGCCTATGTCAAATTGCGCGAACAGCAACCGCTGTTTCGTACCACTGGGCCCGACGGCCTGCCCGTCTGGTTCGTCACCCGCTACGATGATGTGATGGCAGTGCTCAAAGATCCGCGCTTTGTCAAAGATTATCGCAGCGCCATGACGCCCGAACAACAAGCGCACGTCCCGCCCGTGTCGCCCGCGTTCCAAACGTTGAACGAATCATTGCTCGGCCTCGATCCGCCGGATCACACCCGGCTGCGCACCTTGGTATCGCAAGCATTTACACCGCGCACGGTCGAGCAACTGCGCCCACGCATCCAAGCGATCGCCGACACCCTGCTGGACGCTATGCAGGAGCGCCGCGAGATGGACCTGATCGATGCCTATGCGTTTCCGCTGCCGATCATGGTCATCACCGAGATGCTGGGCATTCCTTATGCCGATCGCGACACGTTTCGCCGCTGGTCGAGTACGCTGGTGCAGGGCGAGTCGTTCATGCAGGCAAGCGCCGAAGAAGAAGTGATAGCGGAAGAGTTTGTCACCTATCTTCGCAAGCTGATCGCGGAGCGGCGCGCGCGCGCGCAAGACGATCTCGTCAGCGGGTTGGTGCAGGCCGAAGATAGGGGCGACGCCTTGAGTGAAGATGAGCTGATTGCGATGATCTTTTTATTGCTGGTCGCCGGCCACGAAACCACGGTCAACCTGATCGGCAACGGCGTGCTGGCGCTGCTGCAGCATCCCGATCAACTGGCGCTGCTCAAGCGCGATCCGACGCTGATCATCTCGGCAGTCGAGGAGTGTTTGCGCTACGACGGACCCGTGGAAACCTCGACGCTGCGCTTTGCCCGCGAGGATGTCGTAATGGGCGATCAGGTGATCCCGCGCGGTGAGATGGTGTTGGTGGTGCTCGGCTCGGCGAATCGGGACGAGGCGCAATTCGCGCAGTCTGATGATCTGGACATCACCCGCGAGCGCAATCGCCATCTGGCGTTCGGCCACGGCATTCA
>JAKSDJ010000767.1 GCA_022360155.1 Chloroflexales bacterium
ATTGCAGGTATTCCAAGGAGAAACAACGATGACAATGATACGAACGCGCCAGACGCTCAACCTCGCCGGTGCAGAAGCGGTCATGAGCGCGGCGGAAGCGTATGCGCAAGACAAAGGCTACCGGGTTGCGATTGCGATCGTCGACTCGGCTGGCAACCCGCTGCTGCTGCGCCGGCTGCCGGGTACCCAGGTGGTCAGCGCTCAGGTTGCCATTGACAAAGCGCGCACGGCGGCAATCTTCGTACGCCCCAGTCGCGTTCTGGAGGAACAGGTCTCTGGCGGGCGCATCGGCGCCCTGGCGCTGCACGGCGCTGCGCCGCTGATCGGCGGCATTCCGCTCACCGTCGATGGCGAGGTGGTTGGCGCTATTGGCACAAGCGGCGAAACACCCGACGAGGATGAAGCGGTCTCGTTGGCCGGTTCACGAGTTGACGCCTCGGTGGATGCAGCGCCAGCGCTCACGTATGAAGGGGCGCAAACGGTTGCAAACGCAGCGGCTCAGGCGGCAATGGCGCGCGGCGTCGCCCCGGTCGTCGCGGTCGTCGATGCCTTTGGCGAACTGCTCTATCTTTGGCGACCGGACGCGGCCCAGATTGCGAGTGTCAATGTTGCAACCGACAAAGCGCGCAGCGCCGCACTCTACCGCCGTCCGAGCAAGGTATTCGAGGATCAGGCCGCCCAGGGTCGCCCGTCCGCGCTAGCCCTGGCGCGTCTTGCGCCGCTCCAAGGCGGCATCCCAATCATGGTCGACGGCCAGGTTGCTGGCGCCATCGGCGTCAGTGGCGCATCGTCCGCGCCCGAAGATAGCGAATTGGCGGAGCTTGGGGCGAACGCGCTGGCGTCTGCGCCAGAGAAAGCGCCGGTGTACATTCCGCACGACCAGGTTGCCGCCATGTTTGCCAAAGGCGGGTTTATGGTCGAAACCGGCAGCTACATCGTGGATGCGGGTCGCCGTGAGGTCGGCGGTCAGGCGGAGATGCATGCCATAGTGACCGACATTATGCACATCCAGGAAGGAACCGCGACAATGTTGGCCGGCGGCGCACTGGTCGATAGCCGCGAGATTGCGCCTGGCGACTTCCGCGCACCAGCGATTGAAGGCGGCACGCTGTTCCAGCTATCGCAAGGCGATGTGTTTATCGCGCCCAACGGCGTGCCGCACCAGTTTACAGAGACATCGAACCCGCTCCTCTACTATGTCGTCAAGGTTATTCATAGAGGTTAAGTGATGCAGGCAGCAAGACTACCAGGACCGCCCGAGTTGTTGCCCAACCTGCCCAATGCCGTGATCGATCTGCAAACGGAGGCGGGGGTGGCATTGGTCAAAGGCCAGTGGCGCTACAGCGACACCCAGGTGACGGAGATCGATTTTGTCGCCGTCGGGCCGGATCTAGCGCCGTCGGGGGCGCCAAACCGCACCTACGACATCCTCCCGCATGCCGAGGGCGTTGATTTTGACGACTCCGTTTGGGCGGCGCTGTTACCGGCTGATACCGAAAAACGCCTAAGCACCGGGCGGGTGTGCTTCAACTGGTACCGCATCAATGTGACGATTCCAGCCAAGGTTGGTGATTTCGATCCGGCAGGTGCAACGGTTGTCTTCGAAGTGGTCATTGATGACTACGCCGAGGTGTGGGTCAACGGCAAGCTACCTCTCGCGCTGGGTCAAACCGGCGGACAGGTCGCCGGAGGCTTCAATACACCGAATCGGGTTATCCTTGGCGAGAATGTCCAGCCTGGCCAGCAGTTCCAGATTGCCGTGTTCGGGGTCAATGGTCCGATTTCCGCCTCGCCGCGCAACTACATCTGGATGCGGACGGCGACGCTGGACTTCTATGCGGCTGACCGCGCCAGCGTTGGCCGGGAAGCGTCGGTCAAGATCAACAGAAGCGCTCCGAAACTGGACGTGCTCGTGTCGCCGCAGGCCAAACTGGAGCAAATAGCGGAGGGCTTCGTCTTTACCGAAGGGCCGGTGTGGGTGCAAAAAGAAGGCGCGCTGCTTTTCAGTTCGCCCAATACCAACACGATCTATCGCTGGCGGCCAGAAGGCAAGATCGAGGTCTTCCGAGCCAAGAGCGGTTATAGCGGCACGAATATCGGCGAGTACACGCAACCGGGCTCGAATGGGCTGACCTTTAGCCCGGATGGCTTGCTGACGATTTGCCAGCACGGCAACCGCCGCGTCATCCGCGTGAACCCGCACGGTGACATCGCTGTGTTGGCCGACACCTACCAGGGGATGCGCCTGAACAGCCCCAACGACCTGGTCTATAAATCCGACGGAGCGCTCTACTTCACCGACCCGCCGTTTGGGCTGCCCCGCATGTTCGACGACCCGCGCAAAGAAACGCCCTTCAGCGGCGTCTACCGTGTCAAAGACGGCGCGATCACCCTATTGGACGACACCCTGAACGGACCCAACGGCATCGCCTTCTCACCGGACGAGAAGTATCTCTACGTTGGCAACTGGGACATGGCCGCCAAAGTCGTGAAACGCTACGACGTGCAGGAAGACGGCTCGGTGACGAATGGCAAGATTTTCTTCGATATGACGAACGCACCGGGTGCAGATGCCATCGACGGCATCAAGGTCGATCAAGCGGGCAACCTGTATGTGTGCGGGCCGGGCGGGATCTGGATCATCTCCGCGGAGGGCGAGCAGCTTGGGCTGATCGAACTGCCGGAAGACCCGCACAACTTGGCCTGGGGCGATGCCGATGGCCAGGCGCTCTACATTACGGCGCTCACGAGCATCTATCGGATCCGTCTCAACATTGCCGGCGTCCACCCCTGATCACACGGAACCGAGAGTCACTGACGATACAACAACAGGCAGGGAGATATCACACGATGAGTAATAATCTTATTCCCGGAGCAGTGCTCCCCGACTTTGCCCTTCCCGACCACACCGGCGCCGTGCGACGCCTCTCAGAGTTGCAGGGTGACAATGCGATGGTGTTGCTGCTTGGACGCGGCGAACACTGCCCCCGCGAGCGCCAGCATCAGCGCGCCATGATCGAATTTTATGAGTGGTGCGCTGTTGCCTTTACGCAGCTTGTGACGGTCCTTCCGAACGATCGGTACGACGTGAACAAGCTACGGATGTCAACCGGCGCCTACTGGCCTTTTCTCGCCGATGAGAAGCTCGAGGTGCAGCGGACGCTGGGCATTGATGAATATACCGACCTCCGGCATAACGCAACGACGCCCCACACCCTCGTATTGGCGCCGGGGCTCGTGATCGCCAACGTATACATCGGCTATTGGTACTGGGGGCGACCCTCCGCCTATCAGCTCTGGCAGGATCTGCAGGATCTGCATCGGCGGATTAAAGACGATTTCGACCCGACGTTACCCGAAGTGCGCGCGGCATGGGAAGCGGCTCGCTAATTCGCGCCGATTGTGATACATTTACTACCGCGAAGGAGGAGTGTATGCCGAATGAGCAATGGTGGCCGTCGCCATATGGCAGCGACGATCAGATCGGAATGCTCAATGAGATAACGCCGGAGAAAGTTGTCGCGGCGACCCGGCTGGTGCAGCGCGGCGCTCATTATGATCTGAGCCGCGTCCTCGATCAAGATGTACCGGCTTTTCCGGGGCGCACATTCCGCCAGCAGATGCTGACCAGCCAACACCTGCTGAACCTGCGCCGCCCTGATGCGGGACCGGCGGGGTGGGGCGAGAACAACCTCAATTTCATTATTGAGACGATATCGAGCACCTCGCAGATGGGTACTCATCTCGACGCGCTCAATCATCTGCAGATCGGCGACCGCTTCTATAACGGCTACCGGCTGGGCGAGATTATCGAGGAGTGGGGCACCAACCGACTCGGCATCGAGACCACGCCACAGATCATAACGCGCGGTGTGCTGATCAATGTCGCGGCTGTGCGCGGTGTCGCGCGGCTGGGGCCGGGTGATGTGATCACGATCCAGGATGTGCAGCAAGCATTGGCGCATACCGGCGTTGCTATCGAACGCGGCGATGCGGCGCTGTTCCACACCGGCTGGGGGGATCTGTGGATGCAAGACAACGCCGCTTATCTGGCCGGCGAGCCAGGGCCAGGGATGGAGTTGGCGCTCTGGCTGGTCGAGCAGGGCGTCTGTCTGAGCGGGTGCGATACCTGGAGCTACGGCCCCGTTCCGCCGGAAGACGACCGGCAACGCTTCATTGTGCCACAAACCTTGAATGTGCGCCACGGCTTGTTCATTGTCGAAAACCTGTATACGGCTGAACTGGCGCGCGATAGCGTGGTCGCGTTTCTGTTCGTGCTGACCCACGCCCGCGTCCGCGGCGCAACGGGGGCGTGGGTATCGCCTGTCGCAGTCACCTAGAATTCAATCTCTTTTTTGGTAAGCGGATTGCCTCAACCCTTCGCCCTCTTTCCCAGCCTCTCACTTGGGGAGAGGGAGCGAAGCGGGAGCCGTCCGGCCCCCTTCTCCCCGCAAAAGGAGAAGGGGGCAGAGGTAAAAGAGGAACATGCGGCGTCCGTGCCACAAAATCTTGTCTTATGGAAACGCTTGCTTTTGTCTGTATCGCTCTGTTCATCTTGCTGTTCGGACTCGTATCGGGCCGCATCCAGCGGACCATCGTCACCGCGCCGATGTTCTTCGTCGTGGCTGGCGTTTTGTTGGGGCCGCTCGCGCTGGGTATTGTCGCGGCTGACCCCGAAGCCGAGTTCATTCGGACGCTGGCTGAGTTGACGCTGGTGCTGGTGCTGTTTACCGATGCATCACGCATCGAGTTGCGCCTGTTGCGGCGCGAACACAACCTGCCGCTGCGCCTGTTGGCCATTGGATTGCCGCTGACCATTGTGCTTGGCGGACTCATTGCCGCTGCGCTCTTCGACAACCTTGGGTTCTGGGCCGCGCTGATCGTTGGCGCAATCCTCGCCCCAACCGACGCCGCGCTGGGGCAAGCGGTCGTGAGCAGCCCGGCGGTGCCGGTTCGTATCCGCCAGGCGCTCAACGTCGAGAGCGGCTTGAACGATGGCATCGTTGTGCCTATTCTCACATTGCTGATCGCGCTCGGCAGCACTGCCGCCGATCTTGCGCCGCTTGGCTTCTGGATCAGATTCGCCGCCCTCCAGATCATTCTGGGACCGGTGATCGGCATTGCGGTGGGATACATCGGCGGGCAGCTTGTACAACGCACCAGCGAGAACGGCTGGATGAACGAGAGTTTTAAACAACTCGCATCGCTTGCGCTCGCGCTGGGCGCCTTCGCCGCCGCTGAAGCGGTCGGAGGCAACGGTTTTATCG
Source organism: Chloroflexales bacterium (assembly GCA_022360155.1). GTDB lineage: Bacteria > Chloroflexota > Chloroflexia > Chloroflexales > Chloroflexaceae > JAKSDJ01. The sequence goes on from JAKSDJ010000767.1 coordinate 5,268, forward strand.
CCGCCTTCTGCGCGGGGTTAACCCTCGGCAATACATCACGCGCCATCTGTGGCAGCCTGTACGAGTTCGCCGAGGCGGAGGGGCAACTGCTCACCCTGCTGATCTTTCTCGCCCTCGGCGCAACGATGACGCCCGTTTTGCTCGATGGCTTGAGCCTCAACGTGCTGATCTACGCCGTGCTTAGCCTGACCGTAGTGCGAGCGCTACCTGTCGCCCTCAGCATCGTTGGTCTGCGCCTGCACTGGCCGACCTATCTCTTCCTCGGCTGGTTCGGGCCGCGCGGGGTCGCATCGGTGCTGTTCGGCTTGCTCATTCTGGAGCAATCGGCGCTTGCCGGACGCGAGGACATTTTCGCTATTGTCATGACAACCGTTCTGATCAGCATCTTTGCCCACGGCCTGACCGCTGTGCCTGGGGCGACCTGGTACGCCGCGCACAGCGAACGGATGCGCGATCAGCCCAATATTACCGAACACCTCCCAGTTTCTGAAATGCCGCTGCGCATCTCTAAAACGCAAGGATAACTTATGACCGCCGAGTTGGTTGCCCAATGGATCCAAATTATTCTTGCCCCATCAATCCTGGCATCGACCTGCGCACTGATGCTGATCGGTCTGTTGCCACACTACCGCGCGACAACCGAGCGCCTGGATGCATTCGCTGCAACATTGAGCGAACTGTCCCATCAAACGCAGGTTCAATCAAAAGCGCCAATCGGGATCGAGCGATTTCGCGAAATCGCCGACCGTGTGACTGAGCTGCTGCAGCGGCATCGTCTGCTCCACAATGGCATACTAGCGATATACAGCTCGATCATGATCTTTATTATCAGCATTTTCTTTTGTGCCGCCGCGATCATATCGCAGCTTGTATGGGTCGCTATCGCGGTGCTGGTCGTGTTTCTCATCGGCGTCGGAACGTTATTCCTGGCGGTTCTGTTCATCGTCTGGAACGCACGTATTGCGCACCGCGCCTTGCATCAGCAGGCACGGCATCGCTTCGAACGCGCAACACTCGAGTTGCAAAGCTAGAAAATAAAGAGGAAACCCTATGCTACTGTCATCACTGAAAGACTGGCGCGAGACCGCTGCGAGCCTGCATCGGGCGACCCAGGTCGTTGCGGCCATTCGCGTCGCCGTGACCGATCCGCTGCCAAACTTCCTGCACCTGAGCACGACCATTCGCCACGATGGCCTCTCGACCGGGCCATTGTCGTTTGGTGAAGTGTACCTCGACTTCGGCGCCGCGCGGATTGTTCACACGCCGACACAGGGCCAGCCGATCCACTTTGGCCTGGAAGGCAGCAACCAAGCGAGCTTGACCAAGGCGCTGCTCGATCACCTGGCTGCGCAGGGCCACGCCATCGAAGCGGCAAAGAACGAGAGCGGCCACGAGGCGGCGCTCAACGACACGACGCCGTTCGCAGTCGATCCGCGGATCGGGGCGGACTATGCCACAGCGCTCTATCGCATCTTCACCGCGACGGCTCGCTTCCGGGCGCGACTGTTCGCGCCGATGACGCCCATCGTTGTTTGGCCCGAGCACTTCGACCTTTCGTTCCTGGTCTTCGGCGCCGAGAAGGCCACCGAAGAGAGTCCTCATCTGAACTTCGGCTTCGCGCCCTACAGCGACGGCATTGATCGCCCTTACCTCTACGCCTATGTCTGGCCGCTGCCCGCAAGCGGCTACAGCGGAGTCAGTCTGCCGCCGTTGGTAAACCTGGACACGCCCGGCTATGGCGGGCCGCTGGTTTGGTACGACGATTTCGCGGCGATGGAAGATCCAGAGGCATTCGTCGAGGCGACATTTCTGGGGATTTACCGCGCGCTAGCGCCGCTTCTGACCGAGTAACAAGGAGAGATAAGCTCATGGCTACTGCACAACACTACGATGTGATCATTGTCGGCACGGGCGCGGGCGGCGGCACGCTGGCTTACGCTCTGGCTCAGGCCAACAAACGTGTACTACTGCTTGAGCGGGGCGCATTTCTGCCTCGTGAGCGCGAGAATTGGGATCCGCACGCCGTGAATGTCGAGAACCGCTACAAGGCAAAGGAAACCTGGTACTATGGCGACGAGGCATTCAAGCCCTCGATCCACTACTGGGTTGGCGGTAATACCAAGCTTTTTGGGGCGGCCCTCTTCAGGCTACGCGAGGCCGACTTCGGTAAGATCCGCCACGCAGGCGGCGTCTCTCCCGCATGGCCGCTGGGCTACGATGTGTTCGAGCCTTACTACACCCGTGCGGAACATCTCTTCTCTGCCCATGGGCTGCGCGGCAGCGATCCGACTGAGCCGCCTGCCAGTGGTCCCTACCCCTTTGCCCCGCTGCCCCATGAACCTCGTGTCCAGCGCCTCGCTGATGATCTTGAGCAGATGGGCTTGCATCCCTTCCCGCTGCCCATCGGCGTGCGCTTCGGCGAGAATCCTGGTCGACCACAAGCACCAGTGATCCTGAGCCTGTTCGACGGATACCCCGACCCAACCAAAACGAAGGCCGATGCAGAGGTCTGCACAGTGGAGCCAGCCCTCGCCACGGGCAATGTCACCCTGCTAACCGAGCGCCTCGTCGAGCGGCTAGAAACCGATGCCGCTGGGCGGCGTGTTGTCGCTGTCCACGCACGCCACGGCGATGCGTACGAAACCTATCGTGCCGACATTGTTGCAGTGGCTTGTGGTGCGGCGAACTCCGCCGCGCTGTTGCTGCGATCTGCCAACGATAAGCATTCAGACGGCCTGGCAAACAGCTCGGGACTGGTGGGCTGCAACTACATGTGCCACCAGAACGCGACTTTTCTGGCCATCTCGAAGGAACCAAACGACGCCATCTTCCAGAAAACCCTCGCACTCAGCGACTTCTACGGCCCCACGGCAGACGAGGAGCTCCCAATGGGTCTGATCCAGATGCTCGGCAAAACCACCGCCGAAGATTTGCGCTTCGAGTCGCCGCAGCCGCTGGACGGGATGACGTACGACGAGATGGCGCGCCATTCGCTTGATTTCTGGCTCCAGTCGGAGGATCTGCCCGACCCGAACAACCGCGTCACGCTGAATCAGCAGGGGAACATCGTGTTGCACTACACGAAGAACAATGTCGAGGCGCACGAACGGCTGACCAACAAGCTCAAGAGTATGTTGAGCGCGATTGGGTGCCACGAGCATATGATCCCGGTGGACTACTACCTGGGCACACAGTTCCCGTTCAATCTGGCGCACCAGGCGGGGACGATGAAGTTCGGCGCCGATCCGCAGACCTCGGTGCTCGACTTGAACTGCAAAGCCCACGACCTGGACAACCTGTATGTGGTGGACGCCAGCTTCTTCCCATCGGTTGGCGCGGTCAATCCATCGCTGACAATCATCGCCAATGCCCTACGGATAGGCGATCATCTGCTAGAGCGGATGCGGTAATATCTCCGCTTCCGCATCGCAAGGAAAGGAGCAGATATGCCCAAAGAATGGCCGGAAATACTGCCGTGCGTCCAAATGCGGATCACGCGCCCGACCGCACAGTTCGACCGGGTGATCGCGTTCTACCGCGATGGCCTTGGCCTGCCGGTAATCTTTTCCTACGCAGATGACCATGATTACGATGGGATGATGTTTGGACTGCCGGGGCGCGATTATCACCTGGAGATCACCCAGTACAAGGGCGATGGAACGTGTCCGCGGCCATCACCCGATACGCTGCTTGTCTTTTACATCCCTGATCTCGGGGCGCGCGATCAGGCCGTTGCGCGACTGCAAGCCATGGGATACCATCCCGTCGCGCCGCGCAATCCATACTGGGCGTCGCACGGCATGACAATCCCTGATCCAGACGGCTGGCATATTGTGCTGATGAATACGCCCGGTTTCGGAGAGGATATTGTGTGATATCAGTGACGAGTGAGGCAGTTAATAGGTATGGCGCACATTGGCGCTTTGCAGAGGACAACAATGCTATCCAGTTTGAAAGACAAGGTCGTCTGCGTCACCGGCGCGGCGCGGCGCGTTGGGCGGGCCATCGCCCTCGCCTGCGCCCAAGCAGGCGCAAACGTCGTCATCCATCATGGCGCTTCCGATGCCGACGCTGCCAGCGCCGCCGCAGAAGCGCGATCGTATAGCGTGGACGCCTTGATCGTGAAGGCCGATCTCTCCGATCCTGGAGAGATTGCGCAGATGTTCGACGCCATCCGCGCCCACTACGGATGGCTAGACGTGATGGTCAACAGCGCGGCGAATTTCAAGCGCACGCCGCTGCTCGATGTACCGCTCGGCGAGTGGCAGGCGGTGATCGACACCAATCTGCGTGCGCCGTTCCTCTGTATCCAGCACGCCGCCCGGCTGATGATTGCGAGCAAACGAAACGGCGTGATCGTCAACATTAGCGACAACAGCGGTCTGAACGCCTGGGCTTCGCGCCCCGTCCACAGCATCTCCAAAGCCGGCGTCGTGATGCTCACCCAGGTCGCAGCGCTCGCCCTCGCCGAACACGCCATCCGCGTGAACTGCGTTGTGCCTGGCCCGGTGCTGGCCCCTGCCGGCTCGCCGCCCGAGGTGTTGGGCGCGATCGCGGCGGCGCTGCCGCTCAAACGGATTGGCAATCCCGATGATATCGCCCGCGCCGTGATGTTCCTGGCGACGAACGACTTTGCCACCGGAACCGTGATGCGCGTCGACGGCGGCGAAGGATTAGCTGGCGGCGAAACCTGATACAGTTTGTAAGTTATGCGGAGCACAAATCGATGAACACTGAGCAAAACGCTCGTGTGGCCCTGATCACTGGCGCAACCGGCGGGCTTGGCCCAGCCGTTGTGAAGGCATTTGCCGCCGAAGGCGCCCGCCTCGCGCTGAGCTCGCGGTCACAGGGCGAGCTAGAAACATTGGTACACGAGTCTGGCCTTCAACCCGACAACGTACTGCTCCTGCCGGTCAATGCGCTCGACTCGGACGCGGTCGGGGCGAGCGTCAAGGCGGCAGAGGAGCGCTTTGGGCGGCTTGATGTGGTGGTGCATGTCACTGGGGGCTTCGCCATGGCGCCGATCACCGAGACGACGATGGGATCATGGGAGCTGATGATCGGTTTGAATCTGTCGGCGGCATTTTTCGTGGCGCGGGCAGTGTTGCCGGGCATGCTGCAGCGCGGATCGGGCAAGCTGATCTTCGTCAGCAGCCGCAGCGCTAGCCGGATCGAAGCCAACGTCGTCGCGTATGCGGCGAGCAAGGGCGGTCTGGAGACGATGGTGCGCGACCTCGCCGAAGAGGTGCGCGGGAAGGGAGTCAATGTCAACGCGGTGTCGCCGTCGGTGATCGATACACCAGCGAACCGCAAGGCCATGCCCGGCGCCGACTACGCGGCGTGGGTCACGCCAGAGTCGATAGCCGATGTGATCAGCTTTCTCGCCTCGGGTGCGGCCCGCGACGTTCACGGTGCAATCATTCCGATATATGGCCGCGCCTAGTGAGAACGTTAGCACGTTGGAGCTGGTCAATGTGCCAACGTATCAACATTACAAGGAGGAATATCACATGCGAGGACTCAAAGGCAAGAACGTGCTGATCACCGGTGGCAGTTCAGGAATTGGACAGGCCATCGCTATTCGTTTCAGCGAGTACGGCTCGAACATCGCCATCAACTATTTCCGGAGCCGCGAAGAGGCCGAGAAGACCGAACAGATGCTCCAAGTCTGCCGCGAGCAGGTACAGCAGCAGGGCGTCAAGGATACGCTGATCCAGGCCGACGTCTCGCAGGAAGCGGACGTTGTGCGCATGGTCAAGCAGACGATAGACGATCTGGGCGGCCTGGACATTCTAATCAACAACGCCGGGTTCCAGATCGCCGGCGACTCGCACGATCTGCCCGTCTCGGCAATCGAGCGAGTGCTGGCGACAAACTTGGTCGGCGCCTATATCTGTGCGCGCGAGGCGATCAAACACTTTCTGGCGGCCAACAAGCCGGGTGTGATCATCAACGTCTCCAGCGTCCACCAGATCATCCCCAAGCCGCGTTTCGTCGGCTACTCGATGAGCAAGGGCGGCATGCAGAACCTGACTCGCACCCTAGCGCTGGAGTATGCGCGCAACGGCATCCGCGTCAACGGCATCGGTCCAGGGGCGACGGTCACACCGATCAATCGGGCCTGGATCGACGACCCGGAGAAGCGCGCTGAGGTCGAGAAGCATATCCCGCTGGGTCGCGCCGCCGAAGCCGACGAGATGGGCGCCGCCGCGGCGTTCCTCGCCTCTGACGATGCGGCGTATATCACCGGCCAGACACTCTTCGTTGACGGCGGCTTGACGCTCTATCCCGACTTCCGCACCGCGTGGTCGTCGGAATAATGCAGTGCTAGGATTGGAGCAGTTCAATGACCTACCAAGCAATAGAGGACTATGGCATTATCGGCAACATGCACAGTGTCGCCCTCGTGGGCAAAAACGGCTCGATTGATTGGCTGTGCTTGCCGCGTTTCGACTCGCCAAGCGTTTTCGGTTCGATCCTCGACGACCAGAAGGGCGGGCGCTTCCTGGTCGCCCCCACCGAGTCGTGCAATGCCACCGCCAATAAGCAGTTCTACTGGCCCGAGACGAACGTTTTGGTCACACGTTTTGTCTCAGCCGATGGCGTCGGCGAGGTGGTTGACTTTATGCCCGTCGGCATCGCGCCAACCGATCAGGGCTACCACTGGCTCATCCGGCGGATCACATGTGTGCGCGGTACGATGCCCTTCAGGATCGAGTGTGCGCCGGCGTTCGACTATGCCCGCAGTGCGCATGCAACCGAACTGAAGAACTACGGCGCGACCTTTACCACACCCGTCCTGGGCCTGGAACTGGCGGCACAGACGCCGCTGGCCAAAACCGACAATGGCGTCGCCGCCGAAATCACCCTGAACGAGGGCGAAACGACATACTTCGTTCTGCGCGAGATCACCGACCACCTGATTTGTAACCAGCAGGTATCGCCGGAACGCATCGAGGGCCTGTTTCTCCACACCATTAACTACTGGCGGCGCTGGATTAGCAAATGCACCTACACCGGGCGCTGGCGCGAGATGGTGCATCGTTCGGCGCTGGCGCTCAAACTGCTGACCTACGAGCCGACCGGCGCCATCGTTGCCGCTGCGACAACCAGCCTTCCGGAAGGCATTGGCGGCGAGCGCAATTGGGACTACCGCTTCACCTGGATCCGCGACGCGGCTTTCACTATCTATGCGCTGATGCGGATCGGCCTGACCGAGGAAGCCGCCCAGTTTATGAACTGGATCGAAGCGCGCACCCACGAACTCAAGCCCGATGGCTCGCTGCAATTGATGTATGGCATTGATGGCCGTCACGAGTTGACCGAGGAGACCCTTGATCACCTCGATGGCTACAAAGGCTCGCGCCCCGTACGGATCGGCAACGGCGCCTACGACCAACTGCAACTCGACATCACCGGCGAGTTGATGGACTCGGTCTATCTCTACAACAAATACGGCGTACCGATTTCGTATGACCTGTGGACCCAACTGCATCGCCTGGTCGATTGGGTCTGCGCCAACTGGCAGCGCAAGGATGAGGGCATCTGGGAGGTGCGCGGCGGGCAACAGCACTTTGTGTACTCCAAACTGATGTGCTGGGTTGCGCTCGATCGCGGCATTCGCTTGGCCGATAAACGCTCGTTTCCGTCCAACCGCGAGCGCTGGTTACAGGTCCGCGACGAGATTTACCGTGACGCCATGCAAAACGGCTGGAACGAGCAGTTGCAGGCCTTTGTCCAGTCCTACGGCAGCGACACGCTCGACGCCGCAAATTTGCTGATGCCATTGGTCTTCTTTCTTTCGCCAGGCGATCCACGCATGATCAAGACCTTGCAGGCGACCAATCGTCCGCCGAGTCAAGGCGGGTTGACATCCGGCGGGCTGGTGTACCGTTATGACGTCACCAAGTCACCCGATGGCCTCCGCGGCGAAGAAGGAACATTGAATATCTGCACCTTCTGGATGGTCGAGGCGATGACCCGCGCCGGCGCCGCCGATCCGGCCTGGCTGGAGGAAGCGCGGCTGATGTTCGAGCAGATGCTGGGTTATGCCAACCACCTTGGCCTCTACGCGGAGGAAACCGGCACATCGGGTGAGGCGCTGGGCAATTTTCCGCAGGCATTCACCCACCTAGCGCTGATCAGCGCCGCCTTCAACCTGGATCGGGCGCTAGGCAGTCGAAGATAGGATGCAAGTTATGAACAATTTCTATGGATTGCCGACGCTGCAATTGGAGAATCGTCACCTCCGGCTTGAATTTCTGGCGACAGCAGGGCCAAGGCTCGTACGTCTCTTTTTCGCCGACTCCAACCAGAATCTGCTGGCCGAAGCCCCCGATCTGACCTGGCATCCGCCATACGGCACATACTACATTCGGGGCGGGCACCGTCTCTGGCATGCGCCCGAGGCGTGGCCGCGCACCTATCACCCTGACAACAATGGCCTGGCGGTCGAAGAATTCGCCGGCGGCGTTCGCTTGATCCAGCCGGTCGAGCCGGCAACTGGGATCTGTAAACAGATCGACGTACAACTCCAAGCCGATTCGCCGGTTCTGACCATACAGCACTATCTGCGAAACGAAGGATCATGGCCGGTCGAACTTGCGCCTTGGGCTATTACCCAGACGCCCCTCGGCGGTGTTGCCGTGCTGCCCCAACCGCTGCCGGAAAGCGAAGAAAGCTTCGCGCCTAATCGGAGCATCGCGCTCTGGAGCTACGCTTCACTCGACGATTCGCGCCTGCACTTGCACGATGATTTCATCCTTGTGTATGGCCAGGCGCGCGATCATCCGCTCAAAGTCGGCTATCTCAACCCGCGCGGCTGGATTGGCTATCTCTACAACGGCGTCTTCTTCTGTAAGCGCTTCACGCCCCAAATCGAAAGCCAGCATCCCGATCGGAACTGCAATACCGAATGTTACTGCAAGGATCGTTTCGTGGAGTTGGAGACATTAGCGCCGCTCACCTGCCTCGAGCCGGGGCAGACCGCCAGCCACACCGAGATCTGGGAGTTTTACCCGAGCGGCAGTGTGGAGCCAACACGGCAGGGTATTCGCGAATTCATTGATTCGCTCGGTCTTTAGTATGAACACAGTTAACGATCCAAAACCGCGCATTGTAACAATTGCTGCTGTTTATCTCAGCGGGCTGCTGCTGGGATTGGTGCTGATCTTGTTTCCATCGGCAGGACCGCTGTTCCGAAATCCGGCCCTGCATGGCCTCAGTAGCAGCCAGTTTGGCGTGTTATTCACGCCACAGACAGTCATGGCGATCGCGGCGGCATTTGCTGCTGCTGCAATCGCGGGGCGTTTTGGGATGAAGCGCGTGCTGTTGTTGGGGCTAGGCATGATCACGTTATCGCTGGCACTGGCAACACTAAGCCATTTTGTGATTGGCGTAGGCAATCTACCGTTCCTCACCCTGCTGGCGGCGACAGCAGGGCTTGGCGACGGGTTTGGCCTGGGGATCACTGCGCTCAATGCCTATGCTTTTGATCTGTTCCCAGGTCGTGAAGACGCCGCCATCGTCGGGATTCATGTCATGACCGGTATCGGGCAGATCGGCGCGGCGCTGCTGTTGAGCCTGTTTACCGGCGGCGGGGCGAACATCGCTGCCTGGTGGGGTGCGCCGCTGTCGGTTGCGATCATCGTCATCTTGATGATGGGCTTCCAGAGCCGGTTGCCGCTACGCCTTTCGTCTGAGAATCAGCATGATGCCGCACGCTCGGCCCAATCGCTCAAACAGTTGCCGCCGCGCATCTGGGTGTATGTATTGATTGTTTTCACCTACGGCGCAATCGAGGGTACATTTGGCAACTTCGCGCCGCTGTACCTGCAAAACAGTGCGGGGTTAACACCCGCAGACGTCGCAGTAGGGCTATCGTTCTTCTGGGGAGCGTTGACAATCGGGCGGGTGCTATTCGCGGCGCTGACGCTGCGACTGAACACCGAGCCATTGTACGCCATCACCCCCGTCATCATCGGCGCGGTCTTTCTACTGCTATCCGCACTGAAAGGTACAGCGCCAAACTTCATCGCACTCGGCGCCGCCGGCTTGGCGTTGTCGTTTTTCTTTCCCTACTCGATTAGCCGCGCTTCCGCCGAACAGCCATTGCTCACAGCGGCTGTATCGGGAGCGCTGGTCGCGGCGTTGCAACTCGGCATTGGCTTTAGCGGCATCGTTGTCGGCGCTGCCAATGAGCAAGTTGCCTTGGCCGACATTTTTCGATTGTCGACAGTCTATGCTGTCATTCTGTTGAGCGGTGTCATCTATCTGAATACCCGCACAGTTGAAAAGCGGATGGATGAGCGGCTGCCATGTCCAACGCTGCCTTGTGTCCAGGCGCTAGAGAAAAAGTCGCCCTGATTCATCTGTATGCCAAGATATCGCAGTTGTTGTGTTAGGTACGGTTTAGATCAGGCGACTCTTGCGTAACACGGTGTCGTTGTTCGTAGGTCAAGTTGAGTTGAACCATGCCTTACCGCAAAAAGGGAGTGCTTGGGATGGAAGGCTTCACCGAACAGATTGAACCAGTCTTTGAAGTGATCGGCGTGGGCTTCGACGTGTACGGTGTCCTGGTCATCCTAGGCGGCGTTTTGCTGGCAACGTTGCGCTTTATGCGCCAGCAAATAGCTGCCCGGAGAACACAGCCAGTCGGGCGCAACGCGTATTACCGCTACAAAGTCGAGATCGGGCTTGCCCTACTGCTCGGCTTGGAGGTGCTTGTCGCCGCTGATATTATCAAGACGGTGGCCTTAGAACCGAACTTCATCAGCCTAGGCGTGCTTGCGGCGTTGGTGCTGATTCGTACGTTCCTGAGTTGGACCTTGGTCCTAGAGATCGAAGGACGCTGGCCCTGGCAAGCGCCGCGCGGATCGGCAGAATCGGAGAATCCTCTCGGATGACCGGGTGTTGCAAAGGAGAAAACTGTGGATATATTTACGGGCGACGTTCCATACCTAACGACCGATCAGATGCGCGAGGTCGATCGGGCGATGATGGAAGATTATCAGATTGAGCTGATCCAGATGATGGAAAATGCTGGGCGGAACCTGGCTGCCCTGGCCCGGTCGCGCTTTTTCGATGGCGATCCGCGCGACAAGCGTGTCGTTGTGCTGGCCGGGACGGGCGGCAACGGCGGCGGGGCGCTAGTCTGCGCCCGCCGCCTGCACAATTGGGGCGCACAGGTCCAGGTGTTTCTCACCAAACCGGACGCTGCATTTACGCCCATTCCGGCGCATCAACTCGACATCCTGCATCGCATGAATGTCCCCGTCTTTCCGGCGGCTGCTATCGATCAGGCCCAGCCTCGCAACCTGGTTGTGGATGGCATCATTGGGTATAGTCTGAAGGGCGCGCCCCGCAGCGAAGCTGCCGCCCTGATCCGGTGGGCCAATGCCCAGCGCGCTCCCATCCTGGCGCTCGATGCGCCGTCGGGTGTCGACACTACGACCGGCACGGTGTTCGACCCGGCTATCCAGGCGACCGCGACGATGACCCTCGCGTTGCCAAAGGAGGGGTTGCGCGCCCCCGGCGTTGAGGCGAAAGTCGGCGAGTTGTATCTGGCGGATATTAGTGTGCCGCCCGAACTCTACGCCGAACCGGCGCTGGGCTTGCAGGTCGGGCCGCTCTTCAGTGAAAGCGACATTGTCCGCCTGCGCTGAGGCGGGCGGGGTGATTCGGCCTGGCCAACTTCACCCGCCTCAGCGCATGGGCTAATGTAAAGATGTGGAAAACGGTTGATGCCAGGCAATCGTCCCGATCTCATGTTCTATGTATCAACCCGTCTTCGCTACCGTCCCAGCCACGTTACTTCTGTCACCGTGATGTCATGCGCACGCAAGGTGTTAACAACAGATTGCGGGATATGTTCCCAATCCGTGAAAGCGAAGACCACCGGCCGTCCGGGGTAGCGTTGCCGATGCCGCTGCGCCTGTTCTATGAACTCCTGAGTCTGATTTCTTATGATATGTTCGTTGAGCCTTGACCAGTTGTGGTCTTTAACGTCGATGACCGGGCCGTCTCGGATCACGATATCGCCCGCTTTCTGACCATCGATGACATCGGCCAGCTTTTCAATCACAAATCCGCGCTCCCTCAGGCTAGCCGCATAACCCAACTCGCTTAATGCACCGCGCGCAGTGGAATTCATGGTTTGACCTGTTCCAGAAAGGAGATCGCGCATCAGCCGGTCGGCGCCATCGATATCGGCAACTCGATCATAGGTTATCAAAATGTCCTGACCTAACTTATTGCCGTACTTTGAGATGATCTGACGCGCATTGTCACCGTATCGTTTGACGAGTTGGGCCAGATCAGGGGTGTGGTTAGACGAAGGTCTATTGTGCGCCTGCGTGGGCGGTGGTCGCATCAGATCTTCCAC